>JBDSSS010000017.1:0-8981 GCA_039928615.1 Terracoccus sp.
CGGTGATGAGGTTGAGCACCTGGGCGCGCACCGACACGTCGAGCGCGCTGACCGGCTCGTCGGCAAGCAGGATCGACGGCTTCGGTGCCAGGGCCCGAGCGATCGAGATGCGCTGGCGCTGACCACCCGAGAACTGGTGCGGGAAGCGGTCCGCCGCGCTCGTCGGCAGCCCGACGGCCTCGAGCAGCTCAGCCACGCGAGCGGTCCGGCCGCCGATCCCCTGCGCGACCATCGGCTCGGCGATGATGTCGCGCACCCGCATCCGCGGGTCGAGCGAGCCCATCGGGTCCTGGAACACGAGCTGGAGGCTCGACCGGAGGAAGCCGAGGTCCTTCTCGCGCCGACCGACGATGTCGCGGCCGTCGACGAGGATCTCGCCGCTCGTGGGCCGGTCCAGCCCGGCGAGGAGACGCAGCAGCGTCGACTTGCCGCAGCCAGACTCCCCCACGATGCCGAAGCGCTCACCGCGCTCCACCTCGAACGAGATGCCCTTGAGCGCCTCGACGACGGGGCCCTTCTCCCGCAGCGAGGTTCGCGGACGTCGGTAGTCGCGGCGCAGGTCGGTGACGGTCATCGCGGCGGTCATCGTGCGCCCCCTTCGGCCGGTGCGGGGTGGAAGCAGGCGTATCCGCTCTCGCGGCTCTGCCCCGTCCATCCGGGCGCGGTGGCGCACTCGTCGGTCGCGTGCTCGCAGCGGCTCCGGAAGACGCACCCGGCCGGGAAGGCGCCCGCGGCCGGAACGGCGCCGGGGATCGTCGGCAGCCCCCCTCGGGCGTTGACCGCCTCGAGGTCGGACGCGGCGAGCAACCCCTGCGTGTAGCGGTGCCGTGGACGGGTGAAGACGTCCTGCACGGTCCCCGCCTCGACGATCCGGCCGCCGTACATGACGAGCACCCGCTCGCAGACGGTCGCGACGACCGCGAGGTCGTGGGTGATGAAGAGCATCGCCGAGCCCCGCGCCTCGACACCACGGACGATGAGGTCGAGCACGCGGGCCTGGACCGTGACGTCGAGCGCCGTGGTCGGCTCGTCACAGACGAGCAGGGCAGGGTCGTTGGCCAGCGCGATCGCGAGCACCACCCGCTGGCGCTGGCCGCCCGAGAGCTGGTGGGGGTAGGCGCGCGCCGCGTCGGCCGGCGAGGGCAGACCGACCTGGTCGAGCAGCTCGACGACCCGCGCCCGCACGGCCCGGCGGTCCGGGCGCTTCCGGTCCCCGTCCCCCCCGTGGATCGTGATCGCCTCTGCGACTTGGTCGCCGACACGCATCGTCGGGTTGAGCGCGGTCATCGGCTCCTGGAAGACCATCGTCAGGTCCCGTCCGCGGACGCGCGCCATCCGTCGGTCCGAGGCCCCGAGGAGCTCGTGGTCGACCCCCTCGAGCCGCACCGACCCGGTCACCCGCGCATCCTCGGGCAGCAGCCCGAGCAACGCGAGGCTGGTGAGCGACTTGCCGGAGCCGGACTCGCCGATCAGGCCGACCCGCTCGCCCCGACCGATCGTGAAGGAGACGTCGTGGAGCAGGTCGTGGCGCCCGATGGCGACACCGAGGTCACGCACGGTGAGCACTGCGTCCTGCTCGTGTGCCGGTGGGCTCGTCTGCGTCGCGGGCGCGCTCATCGTCGGTCGTCCATCCGTGGGTCGTAGTGGTCGCGCAGGCCGTCACCGAGCAGGTTGAAGCCGAGCACCGCCAGCGCGATCGCGATACCGGGGATGAACGCGAGGCGTGGGTCGGAGAAGAGCAGCTCCTGGCTCTCCTGGAGCATCCGGCCCCAGCTCGGCGTCGGCGGCGGGGTGCCGTAGCCGAGGAAGGACAGGGCCGCCTCGGCGAGGACGGCGATGGCGAAGGAGACGGAGGCCTGGACGATGACGAGGCCGCTGACGTTGGGCAGGACGTGCCGAAGGCCGATAGCCCACGGTCCCCGCCCGGCCGCCCGGGCCGCCATGACGTACTCGGTGCCGAGCACCTGCATGGCGCCGCTGCGCACGAGCCGGACGAAGCTCGGCACCGACGCGACCCCGATGGCGATCATCGCCACGAGCGTGCTGCCGCCGTAGACGGCGCTGAACATGATGGCGAGCAGCAGGGCCGGGAAGGCGAGGAGCAGGTCGGTGCCCCGCATCAGGGTCTCGCCGAGCCCTCGGGGCGCCATCGCGGCGATGATGCCGAGCGGCACCCCGATGATCCCGGCGACCCCGACGGCGACGATCCCGACGAAGAGCGTGGTCCGGGCGCCGACGAGGATCTGGCTGAGCACGTCCCGGCCGAACTTGTCCGTGCCGAGCAGGTAGCCGGGGGTGCCGACGTCGCTCAACCGGACCGAGGGGTCGACGAACGTCGGGTCGTGGGGGGTCCAGACGAAGGAGACGACGGCCATCAGCACGACGACCGAGACGATGACGGCGCCGACGACGAAGCTCGCTCCGGGACGTCGCCGCACCGACGGCGCCACGGCCTCGGCCTGTGCCTCGGCGGCTCGAGCGGCATCGGCGCCCGGTGAGTCGACCGGCTCGGCACTCATCGGGACCCCACCTTCAGCCTCGGGTCGATCACGAGATAGAGCAGGTCGACGAGGAAGTTGACGAAGAGCACGGCGAAGACGAGGAGCATGACGATGTCCTGGACGAAGATGAGGTCGCGGTTGGAGACCTGGTCGAGCAGCAGGCTGCCGAGGCCCGGGATGACGAACACCCGCTCGACGACGACGGCCCCGATGAGCAGGGTCGCGAGCTGGAGCGCCAGCACGGTGACGACGGGGATCGCTGCGTTGCGGAAGCCGTGCCGGCGCAGCGCAGCCAGCGGCCCGAGGCCCTTGGCCCGTGCGGTGCGGATGTAGTCCTCGCGCTGGACGTCAAGGATCGCGCTGCGGACGTAGCGGGTCAGCACGGCGGCCTGGACGAGCCCGAGGGACAGCACGGGCAGGACGAGCTGGCGCAGGAACTGCACCGGGTCCTCGCTCGGTGGGGTCCACCCGTTCGCCGGCAGCCACTGCAGACGCACTGCGAAGACGGTGATGAGCAGGATGCCCGCGAGGAAGGCCGGGATGGCCACGCCCACCTGCGACAGCGCGGACAGCGCGAGACCGCTCGGTCGACGGTGCCGCACGGCCGCGATCGTGCCGAGCGGCACGGCCACGACGAGCGCGAGCAGCATGGAGCAGACGACGAGCCACAGGGTGACCTGGAGCCGGTCGAGGATCTGGGGGGCGATCTCGACCTGGGACACGTAGCTCGTGCCGAGGTCGAAGCGGACGAGTCCGCTCACCCACGAGAAGTAGCGGACCACGACCGGCTCGTCGAGGCCGAACTCGGTGCGCAGCTGGGCCACGGCCCCCTCCGACGCGTTGACGCCGAGGGCCACCCGCGCCGGGTCGCCGGGCAGCAGCGCCATGAACCCGAAGACGAGCACGGAGCTCACGACGAGGCTGGCGACGAGGATCGCCGTCCGTCTGACGAGCTGGAGCAGCATGCGTTCCGTCCTGTCGTCGGGGGGACGGGGCCCGGCCGGCCGGTGCCGGCCGGCCGGGACCCGCGGTGACGCCGATCGGGTCGATCGACGCCGTGCTCGATCAGCTGCGGGCCAGCCCGCTGAGGTCGAAGGACTCGGTGATCGCGTTCTTCGGCAGTCCGGTGATGCCCTTGTCCGCGACGATGAGGTTCGGCAGCAGGAACAGCCAGTCACCTGCCGCGTCCTCGGACAGCTCCTTGGCCGCCTTCTTCATCAGCGTCACCTGCTCCTCCGGGCTGCCCGCGTCGGCAGCGGCGAGGTCAGACTGCAGCTGCTTGTTGTCGTAGCGGGTGTAGTAGCCCGGGGTGCCGAAAACGGCTGCGAGGTCACGGGGCTCGACGTGCGCCACGATCGACATGTCGTAGTCGGCGTCGGTGAAGACGGTGCCGAGCCAGACGGCCGGGAACTCGAGCTGGTCGAGGGTGACCTTGAAGCCCGCCTGCTCGAGCTGGCTCTTGACGACCTGGCCGCACGAGACGGCATACGGCAGCGACGGGATGCGCAGCTTGAGCGTCTTGCTGCCGACACCGGTCTCGGCGACGAGCGCCTTGGCCTTCGCGAGGTCGTAGGGATAGAGGCCGGTGAGGTCCTCGTACCACGGGTCGGTCGGCGGGACCATGCTGCCGATGAGCGTGCCTCGGCCGGCCCAGCAGGTGTCCATCAGGGCCTTGTGGTCGATGGCGAGGCGGACGGCCTGGCGCACCTTGAGGTCGTTGAGCGGGGCGCGTCCGTTGTTGAACGACAGGAGGACCTCGCCGTTCGTCGTGCCCTCGATGATCTGGTACTTGTCGTTGCTCTCGAACTGGGCGAGCGACTCGGGCGCCTGGACCGTCCCGATGACGTTGATCGTGCCGGTGAGCAGCGCGTTGTTGAGGGCCGTCGGGTCCTTGAAGTACTTGAGGGTGACGTCCTGGAAGTAGGGCTTGGTGCCCCAGTAGTCGGGGTTGGCCTTCATCGAGATCGAGTCGCCCCGCTTCCACTCGCCGAAGACGAAGGGGCCGGTGCCCACCGGCTTCGTCGCGAGGTCGGCGACGGCGCTCTCCGTCATCATCGCGCCGATGCGCGTGCTCATCTTGTAGAGCCAGTTGTTGCTCGGCTTGTCGAGGGTGACCTGCAGCTCGGTGTCGCTGACGGCCTTGGCGTCGGAGACGACGTCCATGGCGGCCTTGAGCGAGACGGTCCAGTCCTTCTTCACCCGGTTGATGGAGTAGACCGCGTCCTTGGCGGTGAAGGTCGAGCCCCCGGTGAACTTCGCGTTGTCGACGAGCTCGAAGGTGTAGGTCTTGCCGTCGTCGCTGATCTTCCACGACTTCGCGAGAGCGGGCTTGAGGTCGCCGTTCTGGTCGACCTTGACGAGCGTCTCGTAGACGTTGTCGAGCAGCGCCTGGGGGATCGCGGCTCCGTCCTTCGTCGTGAAGTCGAGGCTCGCCGGCTCGGCGACGAGTCCGACGGTCAGGGACGTGTCGCCCGAGCCCCCGGCCCCGGCGGCCGCAGTGCCGGACGGGGTCGTGCTCGACCCGGCCGAGCACGCGGCGGTGGCGGCGAGCAGCAGCACGCTGGCTGCTGCGGTGCCGATGCGGATGAGCTTCATCGTGACTCCATCTCGTGCAGGACCGCGGAACCGAGCTGCGACGTGCTCGCCGAGCCACCGAGGTCAGGGGTGTGGTTGGCGGGTGTGGCCAGTGTGGCAGCCAGGGACTCGCGGATGGTCCTCGCGGCAGCCGCGTGACCGAGGTCGTCGAGCAGCATCGCGCCGGACAGGATGCACGCCGTGGGGTTGGCGATACCCTGTCCTGCGATGTCCGGTGCGGAGCCGTGGACCGGCTCGTAGACACCCGGCGCGTCGCCGCCCGGGAGGATGTTGGCGCTCGGCGCCATGCCCATGCCGCCCGCGAGGACGGCGGCGAGGTCGCTGAGGATGTCACCGAAGAGGTTGCCGGCGAGCAGGACGTCGAGCGAGTGCGGGTGCTGGATCATCCGGGCGGCCATCGCGTCGACGAGGACGATCTCGAGCTCGACGCCCGTATGCCGCTGGGCCACCTCACGCACGACCGCGTCCCACAGCGGGTAGCCGTAGCGCATCGCGTTGGACTTCGTCACGAGGGCGAGCCGGCCGCTGCGCTGCTCGGCGAGGGAGAAGGCGTGCTCGGCAGCCCGCTCGATGACCCGGCGGGAGTGGACGGCGACCTCGATGCCCAGGTCGTGCCCGGTGCCCGCGTGGGCCAGGCCCCCGGCGCCGACGTACTCGCCCTCGGTGTTCTCCCGGACGATGACGAGGTCGACCCCCTCGACGTCCTTGACCCGGCTCGGGACCCCGGGGAACGCGCGGACCGGACGGATGTTGACGGCGAGGTCGAGCTGTTGCCGCAGACCGATGATGAGACCCCAGACGAGCTCGTGGTCGGGGACGTCCGGGCGACCGACGGCACCGAACAGGGCCGCGTCGTGGGCGCGGATCGTGTCTGCTCCGTCGACGGGCATCGCAGCACCCTCACGCAGGAACCGGTCTGCGCCCCAGTCGAGCTCGGTCAGCTCGAGCGACTCACCCTGCTTCTCGAGGGCGCCTGCGAGCACCGGCAGGCAGGCAGAGACCACCTCGGGTCCGACCCCGTCTCCGGGGATCACCGCCAGCCGTACCGTCATCGCCCACCCTCTCGTCGTTGAAGACCACGTCATCGTCTCGATGTTCACTGGTCAGACCAGTGGACTTTTTCGCGTTGAGAGGTACCGTTGCCGCCATCCGCTCCGATGTCAAGGGTTGATACCACACCGAGAGACGGCCACGGCCGGCTCCGAGGGAAGGGAACGCATCGCGATGTCCACACCACGACCGGCGAGCCGCACCGCGACCGAGCTCGTCGCCGAGTATGCGTCCGGGTCCCTCTCTCCCGTCGAGGTCCTCGACGACGTCGCCACCCTCATCGGCCAGCGCGAGCCGGTGCTCAACGCCTTCTGGCGGCTCGACCTCGAGGGGGCACGGGCGGCGGCGGAAGCGAGCGGGGAGCGTTGGCGCGCCGGCCACCCCCAGGGACCCATCGACGGGGTGCCGGTCACCGTCAAGGAGAACCTCGCCCGCGCCGGGGTGCCGATGCCCGCCGGGAACGCCGGTGTGACACCGACGGTCCCGTCTCGCAGCGCCCCCGTCGTCGAGCGCATCGAGGAGTCGGGTGGGGTCATCCTCGGCTCGACGGTCATGCCCGACTGGGGCATGTTGAGCTCCGGCGTCTCGAGCCTGCACGGAACCACTCGTTCCCCCTGGGACCCTGCCCTGACGACCGGGGGGTCGAGCGCGGGAGCCGGGGCCGCCGCAGCCGCTGGTTACGGCCCGCTCCACGTCGGCACCGACATCGGCGGCTCGATCCGGCTGCCCGGCACCTGGCTCGGCCTGACGACGCTGAAGCCGAGCGCCGGCCGGGTGCCCCTCGACAACCCCTACCTCGGACGCTGCGCGGGACCGATGGCCCGCACCGCGGCCGATGCCGCCCTCCTGCTGTCCGTGATCAGCCGACCCGACGCACGCGACTGGACCAGCCTCGCGCCCGAGGATCTCGACCTCGTCCTCGATGCCGGGTCGCTCGACGTCACGGGCCTGCGCGTCGGACTCCAGCTCGACGCCGGCTGCGGCCTGCCCGTCGACGCGGAGGTGGCTGCCGCCGTCGAGCAGGCCGCGCGGGTCTTCGCCGCGGCCGGGGCCACGGTGGAGCCGCTGGCTCCATTCATGACCGAGCTGATGCTCAGCAACCTCGACCAGTTCTGGCGGGTCCGGTCGCTCGTCGACTTCGAGGCGCTCGACGCGGACGCGCAAGGACGGGTGCTCCCCTTCATCCAGCGGTGGGTCGCCTCGGTGCGCGGCGTCGACGGACGCGCCGTCCTCGGCGACTACGCGAGCATCATGGCGCTCCAGCAGGCGACGGTCGCCGCCACGATGCCCTTCGACGTCGTGCTGTCCCCCGTCTCCCCGGTGGCCGCCTTCCCTGCGGAGTGGCCGATGCCGTGGGGCGAGGACGACCTCGGCATGGCCCACATCGGCTTCACCGCTCCGGCCAACATGTCCGGCCAGCCGGCGGCCTCGGTCAACTGCGGATTCACCACGGACGGCCGGACGATCGGTCTCCAGGTCTCGGGCCGACGATTCGACGACGTCGGCGTGCTCCGCGTGGTCGACTGGTACGAGCACCACCGCGGCGCCGAGGCGACGCCCGTGTGGCCCATCCCCGAGGTCGGAGACCCGAATGCCTGACGTGCGCGAGGCGGGGGCCAAGCCGGCCCGGCGCTTCGAGCAGGTCCGGCCGGTGCGCCTCTACGAGCGGATCGTCGAGCAGATCGAGGAGTCGGTCGCCACGGGCGAGCTCTCCCCCGGCCAGCGGCTCCCCAGCGAGCGCGAGCTCGTCGTCCAGTTCGGGACCAGCCGGGCCACGGTGCGAGAGGCCCTGCGCGTCCTCGAGAGCAACGGCGTGGTCCGCTCGCGCCCCGGCGACCCGAACGGCCCCGAGATCCTGCCCTTCACCTCGGGCGGTCTGAGCAAGCAGATGCGCCGGCTGGCCCGCGCCGAGGGTCTCAGCCTGTCGGACCTGCTCGTGTCGAGGATGATGCTCGACTCGACCTCCAACCGTCTCGCCGCGACGCTGCGCACCACCGAGCAGCTCGCCGAGATGGAGGCCGCGATCGATCAGATGCGGGAGGCGGTCGAGGGCGGGTACGCGTCGTTCAGCGAGGCCGACTTCGCCTTCCACGAGACGATCGCCCGCGCGAGCGGCAACACCCTGATTCAGGTGAGCAACGAGGTCGTCCGCGACACCGTCCTGTCGCTCATCTCCGACAAGATCGCTCACGCCCGCAACGCGCGCGCACTGATGAAGCGCTCACTACACCACCACGAGCTCGTCCTCGAGGCGATCCGGGCCGGCAACGGACCCGCTGCGGCCAACGCGTCGCTGCACAGCCTCTACGACTACTACTCGGGCTACGTGCCCGCAGCCGAGCGCAAGGCCCTCAAGGCTCTCCTCGAGACGTGAACCTCAGGGCCTGGCACTGCCGTGGCTCAGGATGCCGGGGGCGCGTGGTGGAACACCGCCTCGACGTTGTTGCCGTCGGGGTCACGCACGAAGGCGCCGAAGTAGCCCGGGTGGTACTCGGGCCAGAGGCGGGGCTCGTGCAGCGACGCGGCTCCCAGCTCGAGGGCCCGCGCGTGGAACGCGACGACGGCCTCGACGCCGTCGGCCGTGAACCCCACGTGGATCTCCCGGTTCGGCCCCGAGCCCGGCCAGCGGCTGATCCAGAAGTCCGGATGGCCCTGGGTGCCGTAGCCGATCGCGACGCCGACATCCATCTGCCGACTGAAGCCGAGGACCCCGAGGACCCCGTCGTAGAACCGTGCGCTCGACTCGAGGTCGGCGCAGTTGATGCCGAAGTGATCGATCATGAGCCGACGCTAGCGAAGCCCGTCGACGGCGAACAGATGTATGCCGCTCACCGG
>JBDSSS010000018.1:0-50399 GCA_039928615.1 Terracoccus sp.
GCAGCGCGAGCACGGCGAGCCCGAGCAGGACCACCCCGACGGGGTCGAGGTCGAGGCGGGAGCGGCTGGAGCTCTCCGGCGGGGCCGGGAGCCAGAGCCGGGCCAGCACGACGGCGCCGACGGCGACCGGGAGGTTGACGAAGAAGATCCAGCGCCACCCGACCTCGACCCCGAGCGCGCTGATGATGGTGCCGCCGACGATGGGTCCGATCGCGGTGGAGAGTCCGATCGTCGTGCCGAGCATCCCGAACGCCCGACCGCGCTCCTTGCCGGTGAAGAGCTCCTGGATGAGCCCGGAGACCTGGGGGTTGAGGATGCCGCCGGCGGCCCCCTGCACGAGTCGGGCCACGACGAGCAGGAACGCGGTCGGGGCGAGGCCGCAGGCGAGGCTCGACAGACCGAAGAGGAGCACCCCGATGATGAACACGGTCCGGCGGCCGATCGCGTCACCGATCCGCCCGGCGGGCACGAGGGTCAGGCCGAAGGTGAGGGCGTATCCGGAGACGACCCACTGGAGGTCGCTCGGCGTCGCGTCGATGCCGGTCTGGATGGAGGGGAGCGCGACGTTGACGATGCTCACGTCGAGCAGCGTCATGAAGCCGGCGACGAGACAGACCGTCAGCGCCTTCCACCGTCGAGGGTCGGGAGCCGACTCCGGTGGCCTGGCGGACCCCTCAGTGGTCTGCTGCTGGGGGGTGTCGGCGCCGTCGGCAGCGGTGGTGGTGTCGCTCACTCGACGATTCTGCCCCGGCGGGGGACGCCGCGCACCGGCGCCCCAGCCGGGCCGGTGTCACTGGTGCAGCTGGGTCGTCCAGTCGGCCGGGACGCGGCCCCACGGGCCGGGGACGGGCTGGTCGTCCGGGTGGGCTCCGGGCTCGGCCAGCTCCGGGCCCCCCGACATGCGCTGGGTCCCGAAGTCCCAGAACCAGTCCTCACCGGGCTCGAAGCTCTGCATCACGCGGTGACCGCTCAGAGCGTAGTGGCCCGAGGCGTGCTGGGACGGCGACGAGTCGCAACAGCCGACGTGGCCGCAGGCGGCGCAGCGGCGCAGGTGGAACCACCAGCCCTGGGGCGTCTGCTCGTCGCAGTCCACGCATCCGGTGCCACTGGGTGTGGCCGTCGTGTCGATCGCGTCGTCCGGGTGCTCGTCGCTCATGGTGACTCCCTCTCGTGGCCGCGGCATCGTGCGCGCGCCCGCCTCGATGACCAGTCAACTCCACCCGGCGGCCGGCCGGAAGCGAAGGACCTGGTCCACGAGTGGCTTCTCGCGTGGTGGACTGGGAGCCCACGGGGTCAGCAGGTCGACCCGAGCTGTCCGGTCGACGGTCACCCCACGACGAGCGAGGACGACCCGATGAGCAGCTTCACCATCACGACCACGGTCAGCGAGACCTACGACGACACCGTCACGGCGGTACGTGCAGCCCTTAAGGACCAGGGCTTCGGCATCCTGACGGAGATCGACCTCAAGGCGGTCCTCAAGGAGAAGCTCGACGTCGACATCGACCCCCAGGTGATCCTCGGGGCGTGCCGACCCCCACTGGCCTACGAGGCAATCCGGGTCGATCCGTCGATCGCGTCGGTCTTGCCGTGCAACGTCGTCGTCCGCGCCCTCGACGAGCAGACGTGCCTCGTGGAGGCTTTCGACCCGGACGCGATGATGGGCCTGTCCGACAGCCCGGCCCTCGCGACGGTGTCGGCCGATGCCCGAGAGCGCCTCGTGGCCGCGTTCGCGGCGCTCGACGGCCCGCGGTGACCGGGCGGGCCGGATAGTCCGGTGGCCGACCGCATCCTCGTCGTCGACGACGAGCCGAAGATCCGCACGGTGCTCCGGGCCTACCTCGAGGCGGATGGCTTCGAGGTGCTCGAGGCCGGGACGGGGGAGGCTGCCGTCGCCGCGGTGACGGCGGCGGACGACGGGACGGTGCTGGTGCTGCTCGACATCGGGCTCCCGGACGTCGACGGGCTCGAGGTCCTGCGGCGCATCCGCGCGCGTCGGGACCTGCCGGTCATCCTCGTGACGGCGCGAGCGGAGGAGCTGGACACCATCATCGGTCTGCGCGTCGGGGCCGATGACTACGTGACCAAGCCCTTCAGCCCCCGCGAGGTGGTGGCGCGGGTGCACTCCGTGCTGCGACGGGCTCGTCCGCCCGCCTCGGGAGCGGGGCCGGGGGAGTCGTCCTCGCCGGTCGCGCCGGAGGCGGTGAGCGAACCCGAGGAGGTGCTGGACTTCGACCGCCTCGTCATCGACATCGGCCGCCGGGAGATCCGGCGGTTGGCGGGCCAGATGTGGTCCCCGGTCGAGCTCTCCAGCCTGGAGTTCGACCTCCTCGTGGCCCTGGCGAGCAACCCCGGCCGCGTGTACTCCCGCGCGCAGCTGCTCGAGAAGGTCTGGGGATACGACTTCTACGGTGACGAGCGGGTCGTCGACGTTCACGTCGCCAGCATGCGCCGGGCGGTCGGCGACGACGCGACCCGGCCGTCGGTCATCGGCACCGTCCGGGGGGTCGGCTACAAGTTCCTGCTGCCGTCGAGGGGAGGTGCCCGGTGAACCGGCTCGTGACCCGACTCGTCCTGTCGCACCTGCTCGTCGCCCTCGTCGGCGCGAGCGTGACCTTCCTCGTCGTCCGCCAGCTCGCCCCGGCGATCTTCGACGAGAGTCTGCGCCTCGGCGCCCAGATGGGTGGCCGCCAGGGCCAGATGGACCCGGCGACCACCGGCGACCTCCGCGCGCAGGTGGGGGACGCGGTCAACCGGGCGCTGCTCGTGGGCGCGCTCGTCGGCCTCGTCGTGGCAACGGCATTCGGGGTGATCGCCTCGAGGCGCCTGCTCCGGCCGATCGGCGCGATCCGGGCAGCGGCGAGGAGGCTCGCGACGGGGCGCTACGACGCGGTCGTCCCGGTCCCCGTCGAGCGAGAGCTGGCCGAGCTGGCTGGCGACGTCAACACCCTCGCCGGGGCCCTGGCCACCACGGAAACTCGCCGGACGCGGTTGATGGCCGAGGTCGCCCACGAGATGCGCACCCCGCTGACGGTCGTGCACGCCAACCTCGAGGGGATGATCGACGGGGTCGTGCCGACGTCGGCGGAGCAGCTCGGCTCCGTCGAGGCCGAGGTGAGCCGGCTGGGGCGGCTCGTCGACGACCTGTCGGCGCTGTCGCGGGTGTCGGAGGGTGCGGCCTCTCTCGAGCTGCAGACCGTCGACCTCGCGGTCGTCCTGCGATCAGCCGCGTCACGCCTCGAGCCCCAGGCCGACGACGCCGGCCTCACGCTCGGGGTCGAGCCGCGGGAGGAGGTCGCGTCCACCGATGACCCGCTCCTGGTCAGGGCTGACCCGGACCGCCTCGCCCAGGTCGTGACCAACCTCGTCGGCAACGCGATCAGGGCCACCCCCGAGGGTGGCAGCGTGACCGTGCGCCTCCGACGCGAAGGTCTGCAGGCTGTGGCCGAGGTGGCCGACACCGGGGTCGGCATCGACGAGGCCGACCTCGAGCGGGTGTTCGAGCGGTTCGTCCGCCTCGGGGACCCGACCTCGGTCCCCGGCGCAGGTCGCGCGCGTGGCAGCGGGATCGGGCTGACCATCGCCCGGGCGCTCGTCGAGGCACAGGGCGGCACCCTCGAAGCCACGTCGGCAGGCTCGGGGAGGGGCGCAACGTTCACGATGCGTCTCCCTCTGCAGCGCTGACGTGGCGCCGAGGGTGGTGCACACCTGGTGATCAACGGATCCTGCAGGTGCCGTCGCCGCCACCCGCGCCGGTACCCCGCTGCATGCCGGCACCAGCGGAACCGGTTGCGGGAGTGACGGACCGGCCCTGACGACCTGCGCCCTGGCGCATCCCGTCCTGCGCTCCCGTCGCGCCCGTCCTGCCGGCGCCGAGGGTCTGGCCGGAGGCCGCCGCCTCGAAGGCCGCGAGGTGGTGCTCAGAGGCAGCACGCAGGGCGGTCAGCACCCGTCGGGCATCCGCCAGGGTCGTGGAGGTGATCGCGGTCGTGAGATCGGCGATGTCTCGCTGCTCGAGCTCGATGCCCACCTGGTAGGCCTCGTCGAGCGAGGTGAGGCCGCGAGCGAGCCAGCCGTCGTAGAGCGACTGGATGGCCGGGTCTGCGTAGGTCCCGGCCGCGAGTCCGGCTGAGGGGTCGGTGATCCCGTGAGCGGTGAGCAGGTCACCGATCCGCGTCCAGTGCGTCTGCTCGCTCTGGGTGATCATCGCGAACGGTGCGGCGCCGTCGTAGGTGTCGGCCAGCGACTGGTAGAGGTCGCGTGCCATCCGCTCCTCCTCGCGGTTGAAGGCGAGCGTCGCGGCGTCGCTCGTGGTCTGGGCGGCCACGACGGTGGCTCCCGTCAACGGCGCGGCTGCGCCGTTCTGAGCCATCGCGATGCCCATGGTGCCGGTCAGGGTCAGGCCGGCGAGGACCGCGGCGATGCTGCGCCGCGTGGTGACGTGTGCTCGGATCTGGTTGGTGTTCATGGTGATCTCCCGTCAACGAGGCCCGTGGGCCGAGGCTCCGTCTGGGGCCTTACTTCAAGTTGACTGCACCGGTGTGAGGGCTCTGCGTGCGAGCGTGTGAAGCCTCCGTGAAGCTCGGTCGGGCTGGGCCGGTCGCGATGCCAGTGGATGTCCGACAACAAGAGCGGCTTGCGCCCACGACGAGTGCTACTCGTCGTGGGCGAGTGAGCGAGCGAGGCCCTCGAGGATGAGGGTGAGTCCGAACTCGAACTCGTCACCGAAGTCGTATCCGGGCTTCAGCACGTGCTCGGTGGTCAGCTCCATCAGGTGCGGGTAGTCACCGGCCCGGAAGTGCCCGGTGATCTCCTGCGCCACGTCGGCCATGTCCTGTCCGCTCGTCGCGGCGAGGCTCGACTCCTGCAGGGCGAACCCGTAGACGTAGGAGTCGAGGAGGGCATACGCGTGGGCCGCCATCCCGATGGAGAAGCCGGCTCCGCGCAGGCACCCGATGACGGCATCGTGGTGGGCCAGGGTCGCGGCACCGGGGTGGGTGCGGGACTCCATCAGCGGAGTCGCCCACGGGTGCCGTGCGAGGACGGAGCGAGCCGAGCGGGCCCGGTGCCGCATCCCCTCCGCCCAGTCCGTGCCGGTCGGCGGGAGGTCGATCTCGGCGAAGACCCGGTCGACCATCCCGTCGATGATCGCGTCCTTGTTGGGCACGTGGTGGTAGATCGTCATCGGCTTGGCGTCGATGGCCGCGGCCAGGTTGCGGATGGTCAGGGCCGTGATCCCGTCCTGGTCCGCGAGGGCGACGGCGCCGTCGAGCACGCGGTCGCGGCTCATCGCCGTCCGTCCGCCCTCGTTCATGTCCCGGTCCCGTGGCGCCACCGGCGTCCTCCTCCGTCGTTGTCCTTGACCTCTCGTACAGTGTACGGCTACCGTCGGACGTACTAAGTACGAGGAACAATGACTGCCGATCTCGACGAAAGCCACCGCCATGACCCGCACGAGCACCCGCCCCGCACCGACCCTCCGGACGATGGACGCGATCGTCCAGGACCGGTTCGGCGCCGCCGACGTCCTCGAGATCGCGACGGTCGAGCGACCGACCCCGGGGGAGGGTGAGGTCCTCCTCGAGGTGCACGCCGCCGGCATCGACCGCGGTACCGAGCACCTCATGACGGGGCTGCCCTACCTCGTCCGGCTCGCCGGCTACGGCGTCACCAGGCCCAGGAGCCGGGTGCCGGGCTTCGACGTCGCCGGGGTCGTCGTCGGGGTCGGCGCCGGCGTGGACCGCTTCACCCTTGGCGACGAGGTCTTCGGCATCGCCGCCGGGTCGTTCGCCGAGTACGCCACGGCCGCGCAGGACACGCTGGCCCTCAAGCCCGCCGGGGTCAGCTTCGAGCAGGCCGCCGTCGCGGGGATCTCGGGGATGACGGCCCTCAAGGCTCTCACCGTCACCTCGACGGTGCAGCCCGGGCAGCGCGTGCTGGTGCTCGGCGCGTCGGGTGGGGTCGGGACGTATGCCGTCCAGCTCGCGAAGGTCTTCGGCGCCCACGTGACGGGGGTGGCCAGCACCGCAAAGCTCGAGCTGGTCCGCGCTCTCGGTGCTGACGAGGTCATCGACTACACCGTCACCGACTTCACAGACCTCGACGGTGCCGACGCCCGCTACGACCTCATCCTCGACATCGGAGGACGCAGCAGCATCTCGCGGCTGCGGCGCGCTCTCGCCGCGCACGGCACGCTCGTCATCGTGGGCGGCGAGGGCGGCAACCGTGTCACCGGAGGGATCGGTCGCCAGCTCCGGGCGATGGTGCTCTCCCGTCTGGTCGACCAGAGGCTCACGGCGGTGATGAGCACCGAGCACTACACGTATCTCGACCAGCTGGCCGAGCACCTCGCGTCGGGTCGGGTCGTGTCCGTCGTCGGCCAGCGGTTCGAGCTCGCCGACGTCCCCGAGGCGATGCGACAGCTCGCGTCCGGTCGGTCGGCCGGCAAGACGGTCGTCACGGTCCGCCCCGACGCCCCCACCGGCTGAGCGCGCCCCGTCTCGACGCCGACACGACGTCGGCGGCCGACACCGCTCGACGTCGATGGACGTCGTGCGGGTCGGCCGCCGTGGTCACGCTCGTGACCGGGGGAGGAGCTCCCTCGATCAGAGGTCGTAGTACATCTCGAACTCGTGCGGGTGCGGACGGAAGCGGATCGGGTCCACCTCGTTCTTCCGCTTGTACTCGATCCACGTCGCGACGAGGTCCTCGGTGAAGACCCCACCCTCGAGCAGGTACTCGTGGTCGGCCTCGAGCGCGTCGAGGACGGCCGGCAGCGAGCCGGGGACCTGCTCGATCGCCGCGTGCTCCTCGGGCGGCAGCTCGTAGAGGTCCTTGTCGACCGGCTCCGGGGGCTCGATCCGGTTCTTGATCCCGTCGAGGCCGGCCATCAGCTGCGCCGCGAAGCACAGGTAGGGGTTGGCCGACGGGTCCGGCACGCGGAACTCGATGCGCTTGGCCTTGGCCGACGTCCCCGTGATCGGGATGCGGACGCACGCCGAGCGATTGCGGGCGGAGTAGACCAGATTGACCGGGGCCTCGTAGCCGGGGACCAGGCGGTGGTAGGAGTTGACCGTCGGGTTGGTGAAGGCGAGCAGCGACGGGGCGTGCTTGAGCAGGCCACCGATGTACCAGCGGGCGAGGTCGGACAGACCGCCGTAGCCGCGCTCGTCGTAGAAGAGCGGCTCGCCGTCCTTCCACAGGGACTGGTGGGTGTGCATGCCCGAGCCGTTGTCACCGAAGATGGGCTTGGGCATGAACGTGGCGCTGTGGCCCTCGGCCCAGGCGCGGTTCTTGACGACGTACTTGAACTTCATCAGGTCATCACCCGAGTGCAGCAGGGTGTTGAACCGGTAGTTGATCTCCATCTGACCGGCGGTGCCGACCTCGTGGTGGCTGCGCTCGACGTTGAGACCGACCTCCTTCAGCTCGAGGCAGATCTTGTCGCGGAAGTCGGCGAAGTGGTCGACCGGCGAGACGGGGAAGTAGCCACCCTTGAAGCGGGTCTTGTACCCGAGGTTGCCACCCTCCTCCTCGCGGCCGGAGTTCCACGCGGCCTCGACGGAGTCGATGTAGTAGTAGCTCGCGTTGGCCTTGGTCTCGAAGCGCACGTCGTCGAAGATGTAGAACTCCGCCTCCGCCCCGAAGTACGCCGTGTCGGCGATGCCGGTGGACTTGAGGTACTCCTCGGCCTTCGACGCGATGTTGCGCGGGTCGCGGCTGTAGCGCTCGTCCGTGAAGGGGTCGAGGATGGAGAAGTTCATGACCAGCGTCTTCTCGGCGCGGTAGGGGTCGATGAACGCGGTCGCAGGGTCCGGCACGAGCTTCATGTCGGACTCGTGGATGGCCTGGAAGCCGCGGATCGAGGATCCGTCGAACATCTGGCCGACCGTGAAGAAGTCCTCGTCCACCGACTCGGCGGGCACGTTGAAGTGCTGCATGACGCCGGGCAGGTCACAGAAACGAATGTCGACGAACTTGACGTCCTCGTCCTTGATGTAGCTGAGGACCTCGTCAGCTGAGCTGAACATCCAACCTCCTGATGTGGGGCGAGAGCGCCACCCGGTCCCGGCATGCGGATAGGGGGCAACGACCTCGTGTTGTCGGTTCTGACCCTAGCGGCCCGGGGTTTCTCGGCCATGACCCGTCTGTTTCTCGCGTGTTACGCGCAGACCACCCGGTGACCGGGGTAGGACGGTGCGGATCGGCGTGGTTGGCTGGTCCCGTGGTGGACCGCAAGGACTTCGGATCATGGCTCGAGGGGCCGCGAGCCCGCACGACCGGCGCCGAGCCGGGCGGGTGGCGGGGGAGGGCCCTCGGTATGCCGCCGAGCGGGCCCGGCGCGATCGCCGGCTTCGGTCCTCGGCTCGGGGCGGTCGTCATCGACTGGGTGCTCTCGCTGCTCATCTCGCGGGGGCTGTTCGGCGTCCCGCTGCCCTTCACCGACCCGCCCCCCGAGGGCGGTCAGACCTTCGTCACCCTCGGCGTCTTCGCGGCGATGAACCTGCTGCTCGTGGGCACGATCGGCTCGACGATCGGTCACCGCGCGCTCGGCCTGCGCGTCCGCGCGCTCGACGGTGGCCGCGTGCGCCCGCTGCAGACGCTGGCGCGCACGGCCCTGCTGTGTCTCTTCCTGCCCGCCGTCGTCTGGGACCAGGACGGTCGGGGCCTGCACGACAAGGTGCCGAACACCGTCATCGTCCGCACCCGCTGACCCCCGTACGAAACTGCGCACTCGACTGAGGTCGAGTGCACAGTTTCACACACGGGGGAACGGACGAAAGTGCCCACTCGACACATGTCGAGTGCGCACTTTTCGTCGTGCTGAGGGTCCGCGGTGGGACCGGCCTACTTGCCGCGCAGGGCCTTCCGGTCCATCCGCGCCCGCATCGGGTCGACACCGCCGGGAAGCGGCGGACGGATGCCGCCGAGGGCCTTGAGCCGCTTGTTGACGAGCGACATCTCGTCCTTGGTGATCTGGGGCTTGAGCCGCTGGACCTTGCTCGCCAGCTTGGGCAGCGGGGTCTCACCCTCGCCCTGGCCGACGCGCATCGTCGTCACCGGCACACCGGGGGCGACGCGCTCGACGCGCTTCTTCTCAGCGGCGAGCAGCTTCTGGACCCGCGCGGTGGGGCCCTCGCCGACGAGGACGACACCGGGACGGCCGAGCGCGCGGTAGACCATCGCGGCGGAGGCCATGTCGCCGGGGCGGGCCACGTCGGCGGCGACGGGCTCGCGGTCGGTGAACCACCCGCGGCGGATCGAGGTGAGGGCAGCGCCCGCGGCGCCGGCCTGGCCCTCGATCTGGGAGTAGGCGGCCCGCTCGGCACGACGGCTCATCACGATCGTCGCGGCGAGGATGCCGAACATGACGCCGGTGATGGCGAAGAACGGCCAGTAGCCGATGATCAGGCCAGCGACGAGGAAGACCGCGAAGACGACGAGGAAGGACAGCAGCATCCACCACCCGATCGTCGGGTCGGAGACCTTCGCTGCCTTGTAGACCTCGAGGATCTGCGAGATGCGACCCTGCTTCTTGACCTTCGGTGCCTTCGGGGCCTTGTCCGCCGCTGCGGTGTCGCCGTCCTTGTTGCGTGCCATGCCGATCAGGATACGGCGCTCTGGGCGCGCGCCACCAACGACGCGGCCTCCTGCCGCGCCGGCGACTCCGCCGCCTGGGCGAGGTGGTCGAGGTGGGCGGGGATCTCGCGTCCCCACTTGCGCATCGCGGTCGCCCAGAGCCGGCCGGCGCGGTAGGACGAGCGGACGAGCGGGCCGGCCATGACGCCCTTGAAGCCCATCTCCTCGGCGACCCCGGACCAGTGCACGAACTCCTCCGGCTTGACCCAGCGGTCGATCGGGTGGTGCAGCTTGGAGGGGCGCAGGTACTGGGTGATCGTGAGGATGTCGCAGCCGGCGTGGTGCAGGTCGCCGATGGCCTCCTCGATCTCGTCGTCGGTCTCGCCCATCCCGAGGATGAGGTTGGACTTCGTCACGAGCTCGGCCTCACGGGCCATGCTCAGCACGCGCAGCGACTTCTCGTAGGTGAAGGCGGGACGGATCCGCTTGAAGATGCGCGGCACCGTCTCGAGGTTGTGCGCGAACACCTCGGGGCGGGCGTCGAAGACCTGGCTGACGAGCTCGGGCTTGGCGCCGAAGTCGGGGGGCAGGATCTCGACACCGGTGTTGGGGTTGAGCAGGTGGATCTGGCGGATCGTCTCGGCATAGAGCCCCGCCGCCCCGTCGGGCTGGTCGTCGCGGGCGACGCCGGTGACGGTCGAGTAGCGCAGACCCATCCGGGCGACGGACTCCGCGACGCGGCGCGGCTCGTCGAGGTCGAGGGTCGTCGGACGTCCGGTGGCGATGTCGCAGAAGTCACAGCGGCGGGTGCAGACGTCACCGCCGATGAGGAAGGTCGCCTCCTTGTCCTCCCAGCACTCGAAGATGTTGGGGCAGGCGGCCTCCTGGCACACGGTGTGCAGGCCCTCGGTCTTCACCATCGCGTGCAGGGCGGTGTACTCGGGCCCCATCTTCGCGGTGGTCCGGATCCACTCGGGCTTGCGCTCGATGGGGGTTTCGGCGTTGCGTGCCTCGACGCGCAGCATGCGCCGACCGTCGGGTGCGACAGTCACAGGGGAGCTCCTCGGGTGTGAGTCAATGCTGAGCCAACCCTACGCCGCGACTCCGACACACGGTGCACGGGCGACCGCGCCGCGGTATGCCGCTCGACCCCTGTCGGCGCAAGGGGGTCAGGTCACGTCGCGCCGCCGGAACGACCACAGCGAGATCACCGTGAGGACGACGGTGAAGACGATGAGGTAGACCCAGCTGTGGGTGTAGCTGACCGGCACCTCGGCGCTCTGGCACCCGTTGGCGTCGCAGACCGTGCGGTAGTAGCTCGCGCCCTTCTCGAGGAAGGCCTTGAGGTTGATCTGCACGAGCCACGGCTGGAGGGCGCCGTTGAAGAGCAGGGCCGCGATGGCCCCTTCGACGAGCACGGCCCAGCCGACGACGAGTCCGAGCACAGCCGCGGTGTGACGCATGATGAGGCCGACGACCGCTCCGCCGAGACCGCCGAGGACGATGAGGGCGACGCAGCGCAGCACGAGCTGGGCGACCGGGTCTGCCGTGTCGACAGGCATCGGAGGCAGCCTCGGCGCGTCGGCACCGGGGCGGTTGATCGACGTGACGAGGAAGGCGCCGAGCGTCGAGAGGGCCAGCCCGACGGCAGCGATGCCGAGGCCGCCGCCGGCAGCGGCGAGCAGCTTGGAGGCTGCGACGCGCAGACGGCGAGGCTGGAAGGTCAGCCAGTTGCCCATCGACCCGGCCGAGAACTCGGCGCCGACGAAGCTCGCGCCGAGGAGGAAGGCGAGGAAGCCGTAGACGTAGACGCTGGCCGTGGACAGCGTCGCCACGATGGCCGGGACGGCCGGCTCCACAAGGCCGAAGTCGGCCGGGCTCATCTGCTGACCGGCCATCTGGTCGCAGCCGAAGTCTGCGTTGGCCTCGCCGTTGGCCCGGGCGTCGGCCTGAGCCTGCTTGCACTCCTTGACCATCGTCGGGAACTGCTCGACCTGGGCGTTGTAGCTGTCGAGCTGCTGGGCCAGGGTCTCCGGGCTCGTCGCCTGGTAGACGGTGAAGACCGACAACCCGGTGAACAGGACGACACCGAGCAGGGCGACCTTGGCCATCCGGCGCCACCAGAGCCGGCGCAGCTCGACCCCGACGAGGCCGGCGAAGGACGTCCCGCGCGGCCGCGTCGCCGAGCGGGCCCGGGCATCCGGGGAGATGAGGGTGTGGTCGCTCATGCCGCGCCCTCCCCTCGTCCGCCGGCGACCCGGTCCGACTCGGAGCCCAGGCCCTGCTCATCGGTGAGCGCGAGGAACGCCGTCTCGAGGTCCTGACGGATCGGGACGAGCTCGCTGACGTAGAGCCCGTGCCCGGCCAGCGCCCGGGTGATGGCCGCCGGGTCGTCACTGGTCACGAGCAGTCGGGGCGGCTCACCGCTCTCGGGCTCGACGGCATACCCCTGCTCCTCGAGCACCTGGCGCGCGCGCTCGGGGCTCGCGACGGCGACCCGCACCCGGGCCGCCCCGCCGCTGCCGAGGATGTCGGAGACGGGGCCCTCGGCGAGCAGGGAACCGTGTCCGATGATCGAGACCGTCTCGGCGACCTGCTCGACCTCGGCGAGGATGTGCGAACTGACAAGGACCGTCTTGCCCTGCGCGCCGAGCGACCGCATCGTGTCGCGCACCTCGCGGATGCCGGCCGGGTCGAGCCCGTTGGTCGGCTCGTCGAAGATGAGCAGGTCGGGGTCCTTGAGCAGCGTCGCGGCGATGGCGAGCCGCTGCTTCATGCCGAGCGAGTAGCCGGCGTAGCGGTCCCGGCCACGGTCGCCGAGGTGGGTCGCCTCGAGCACCTCGTCGATGCGGCCGCTCGGCGTGCCGATGGCGTCGGCGAGGAGGCGGAGGTTCTGCCGGCCGGTGAAGGCGGGGAAGAACTTCGGTGACTCGACGATCGCCCCGACCCGGTCGATGACGGCGGGCAGGTCCTTCGGCGTCTCGTGGCCGAAGATCTCCGCCGTGCCCGAGTCGGGGCGGATGAGCCCGAGCAGCATCCGGATCGTCGTCGTCTTGCCGGACCCGTTGGGACCGAGGAAGCCGTGGACGCCCCCGAGCGGGACGGTCATCGTCAGGCCCTGGACGGCGACGCGGCGCCCGCCCCGGCCGAGATAGCTCTTGCGCAGACCGACGGTCCTGACTGCAGCGTCCATTCTTCTCCCCTGACGGCTCCGAGTGGTGATCGAGAGCGTAGGGGAGCGGGCCGGCCGCCGGGCTCGATCAGGTCAGGGCGCGCCGGTTGGGTTTCAGGGTGGGCAGGATGTCGGTCAGGTGCTTCTCGACGTGGGGGAGGACCTCGGTGACGGGGACGTCGCGGCCGAGCTCGAAGGACAGCGAGGTGACGCCCGCGCCGACGATCCCGCAGGGGATGATCACCTCGCCCCACGACAGGTCGGGGTCGCAGTTGAGCGCGAAGCCGTGCATCGCCACCTGCCGGCTGACCCGGATCCCGATGGCGCCGATCTTGCGGCGCGGGCCGCGGTCGTCCTCGGCGACCCACGTGCCGCTCTCGCCAGTCACCCGACCGGCCTCGACGCCGAAATCGGCGCAGACGCGGATCATCATCTCTTCGAGGTGGCGCACGTAGCCGACGACGTCGATGGGCGCGGGGAGGCGGACGATGGGGTAGCCGGTGATCTGGCCGGGACCGTGCCAGGTGATCTTGCCGCCGCGGTCGACGTCGACGACCGGGGTGCCGTCGGTCGGGCGGTCCTGGGGCTGGGTGCGCTTGCCCGCGGTGTAGACCGCGGCGTGCTCGAGCAGGTAGACGGTGTCGGGCTCCTCGCCGGACGCCACCTTCGCGTGGGTCTCGCGCTGGACCTGCCACGCCTGCTCGTAGTCGACGAAGTCGGGGTCGAGGCCGAGGTGGACGAAGCGCATGCCGCCAGCGTACGCGGCACGGCGGCATACGCTCTCGGCATGGCACCTCCCTCTGCGCCCGGCCCCGTCCGCGTCGGTCTCGTCGGCTACGGCTCTGCCGGCCGCGGGATCCACGCCCCCCTCATCGTGCGGGCGGGCCTCGAGCTCGCGACGGTCTCGACCTCCGACGCGACCCGGGCCGAGCAGGTGCGCGCGGACCACCCCGGGGCGCAGGTCGTCCCCGACCTCGAGTCGCTCCTCGCGGTCGAGGGCCTCGACCTCGTCGTGCTCGCGTCGCCGAGCGGGGTGCACGTCGAGCAGGCCGAGCAGGTCATCGCCGCGGGCCTGCCCCTCGTCGTGGACAAGCCGCTCGGGGTCGACGCGAGCAGCGCCCTCGGGGTCGTCGACCTCGCCGCGCACCACGGGGTGCCGCTCACCGTCTTCAACAACCGTCGGTTCGACCCCGAGCTGGCGGCGCTGCTGGCCGTGCGCGACGAGGGCCTCATCGGGGACACCTGGCGCGCGGACTACCGGTGGGACCGCTGGCGCCCGGTGCCCAAGCAGCGCTGGCGAGAACAGGTCGGCGCGCGCGAGGGCGGCGGGCTGCTCCTCGACCTGCACACCCACCTCGTCGACCAGGCGGTCATCCTCCACGGCGAGGTCGTGTCGGTGTATGCCGAGCTCGACGCCCGCACGACGGTGGCCGAGGACGACACCTTCCTCGCGTGCCGGCACACGTCCGGCGTCGTCAGCCACCTCATGGCGAGCGGCGTCAACGGCGCCCCCGGCCCGCGCGCCCGGGTGAGCGGCTCGACGGGAGCCTTCGTCATCGGGCGCCAGTTCGACGACGTCAGCGCCTTCACCGAGTTCGAGAACGACGGGGACGCGGTGGGCTGGGTCGTGCGCGGGGACGAGCGGGAGCGTGGGCCGGTCGTCACCGATGCGGACCAGGCCGACTTCTACCGGGGCGTCGCGGCCGCCCTCGCCGCGGACGACCGGCAGCCGCTGATGCCGGTGGACCCCCGCGACGCCGTCCACGTCCTCGCCGTCATCGACGCGGCCCGGACCAGCTCGCGTGACAACCGGGTGGTCGACGTGCTGACCCCCGGTCAGTCCGACTAGGCCGCGCGCACCACACCGGATCCCGGCCGACGGGCCGGGTGGGTATGGAGTCCATGAGGTAACCGACGATCGCGGCACAGGGAGCAACATGGACACGATGGACTCAGGTCGTCGACGCAGCAGCACCGCCGGGGGCTCCCGGGCCCTCGTCACGGGGGCGTCGAGCGGGATCGGCCGCGCGACAGCCCTGCTGCTGGCAGAGCAGGGCTGGGACGTCGCGCTGCTGTCCCGCTCTGAGGACGTCCTCGAGCAGGTCGCCCAGGAGTGCCGCCGACACGGGGTGCGGGCCGTCGTCGTCCCCGCCGACGTCAGCGACGAGCCCGCGGTCGAGGCTGCCTTCGCGGCTGCCGTCGAGGGGCTCGGCGGTCTCGACGCGGTGGTCCACTCGGCTGCCAGCCTCGCCTACGGCCGCTTCGAGGACGTCCCCTCGGAGGTCTTCCGGGGCACGACCGAGACGACCCTGCACGGCACGATCCACGTCGCTCGAGCGGCCCTGACGCACTTCCGTCGGCACGGCGAGCGAGGGTCCCTCGTCTTCGTGGGGTCGCTGCTGGGCAAGATCGCGACACCCTTCATGAGCTCCTACGTCACCTCGAAGTGGGCGGTGCACGGGCTCGTGCGCACCCTCCAGATCGAGGCGCGGGCAACCCCCGACATCGGCATCAGCCTGATCTCTCCCGGCGGCGTCGACACCCCCGTCTACCGGCAGGGCGGCACCTACCTCGGCGTGCACGGCAGCCCGCCCCCGCCCGTCTCGACCCCGGAGCAGGTCGCGGCGGCCGTCGTCGCGGCCATCGACCACCCGGAGCGGGACCGCGGCGTCGGCATCGCCAACCCGCTCGTCGTCTTCGGCTTCCGAGTGCTGCCACCGGTCTTCGACCGGATCGTCACGCCGTTGATGCGGCTCGGCGGGCTCTCCCGCGAGAAGTCCGGGCCGACCCCGGGCAACGTGCTCTCGCCGGTGCCGGGGCTCGAGGCCCTTCGCGGGGGCTACAAGCACGGCGACGACCCCGCCCCCGGACAGGGCACGACGGCGCCCGGGTGGACGAGTGCCTCGACCGAGGTCGGCAGGCCCGACGCCTCGGAGTCGGCCGAGTCCTCCCGGTCGCCGCAGACGCCGCACACCGCGAGCCGGTCCGAGGACCCCACGAGCCCCGAGAACGCCAGCCGGGTGAGCCGGCGGGTCGACGCCCCGGCCGAGGTCGTCTGGGCCGTGCTCGAGGACGGCTGGTCCTACTGCCACTGGGTGGTCGGCACGTCCACGGTGCGGGGGGTCGACGACGGGTGGCCGCGGGTCAACCGCCGCATCCACCACTCCGTCGGCGGGTGGCCGCTCACCCTCGAGGACTCGACGCTGGTGCTCGAGTCGGAGCCCGGAGTGCGTCTCGTCATGGAGGCGCGCGGCTGGCCGATGGGCAAGGCGAAGGTGACCGTCGAGATCGAGCAGGAGACCGACGAGACCTGCGTCGTGACCATCCTCGAGGACGCCGTGGCCGGGCCGGGCGCATCGATCCCCAAGCCGGTGCGGCAGGCGGTCATCGTGCCGCGCAACCGCGAGTCCCTGCGGCGCCTCGCGCGGTTGGCTGAGGGACGCCAGCACGAGGCGGGACGTCGCGCGGACGGCTCGGCCGTGGGAGCCGAGACCGCCTGAGCGCCTGATCGGGTCGAAGAGCTCAACCCGCGAAGACATGAACGACACCGTCCCACCCGACATCCCCGTGAATCCGACTGCGAACCGAGGAATCTCGTGCCAGACCCAGATGCCATCGTCATCGGTAGCGGACCCAACGGGCTCGTCGCGGCGAACCTGCTCGCCGACGCCGGCTGGGACGTGCTCGTCCTCGAGGCGCAGCCCCGGATCGGCGGCGCGGTGGCCAGTGACTCGGCCGTGCGCGAGGGTTTCGTCCATGACACGTTCAGCTCGTTCTACCCGCTGGCCGCAGCGTCGCCGACGATCCAGGGCCTGGGACTGGAGCAGCACGGGCTCGAATGGGTCCACGCCCCGTCCGTCGTGGGGCACGCGCTGGGCGAGGGCCGGTGGGCGGTGTTGCACCGCGACCCCGATGACACCGCCGCGGGCCTCGACGAGCTCTGCCCCGGTGACGGCGACGCCTGGCTCGAGCTCTACCGGATGTGGTGCCGCATCTCCGAGCCGCTGATCGGCTCGCTGCTGACCCCGTTCCCCCCGGTGCGGCACGGCACGCCGCTCGCGGCCAGGGTGGTCCGCGCGGGCGGCCTCGACCTCGTCCGTCGGATGCTCCTGCCGTCGCGGGCCCTCGGCGAGGAGCTCTTCCACGGGACCGGTCCGCAGCTGCTGTTGTCGGGCAACGCCGCCCACGCGGACATCCCGGTCGACTCCCCGGGGTCGGGCCTGATGGGCATGCTCCTCATCATGCTGGGCCAGCAGCACGGCTTCCCCGTGCCGAAGGGAGGGGCGGGTCAGCTCGCTGCCGCCATGGGGTCGCGCCTCGAGGCGGCCGGAGGCCGGATCCGCACCTCCTGCCGGGTTGCCGAGGTGGTCATCGACGGCGACCGTGCCGTGGGGGTCCGCACCGCCGATGGTGACGAGATCCGGTGCAGCCGGGCCGTCGTCGCCGACGTCGCCGCGACCGCGCTCTACGGGCAGCTCGTGCCCTGGTCAAAGCTGCCCGCCGCCGTGAGGTCGCGGATGGCCCGTTTCGAGTGGGACCCGGGCACGGTCAAGGTGGACTGGGCCCTGTCCGGTCCCGTGCCGTGGACCGGGGCACCGGACCGGAGCCCCGGCACGGTGCACCTCACCCCGTCCGTCGAGGCCCTCGCCTTCGCCGGCGCCGACACGGCCGCCGGCACCATCCCGGACCGTGGCCTCGTCCTCGTCGGCCAGATGGCGACCACCGACCCGTGCCGCGCGCCCGAGGGCGCCGAGTCGTTGTGGGCCTACACCCACGTTCCCCGGACCATCAGACGCGACTCGATGTTCGGTGGGGCCGGTGGCCCCATCCAGCCCGGTGCGTGGACCCGGGAGGCCGCCGACCGGATGGCCGACCGTGTGCAGGCGCGGGTCGAGGAGCAGGCTCCCGGATTCGGTGACCGCGTCCTCGACCGCCGGGTCCTCGGCCCGAGCGACCTGCACGGCCTCGACGAGAACCTCGTGGGCGGCTCGCTCAACGGGGGCACGGCTGCCCTGCAGCAGCAGCTCGTCTTCCGACCGGTTCCCGGCCTGGGACGCGCCGAGACGCCGGTCAAGGGCCTCTACCTCGGATCGGCCGCGGCGCACCCCGGCGGGGGAGTGCACGGGGCGTGCGGGTCCAACGCCGCCCGGGCCGCGATCGCGCACGACCGCACCCGCCGGTGGACGGCTCGGGTGCTGCCCGGCCGGGGCCGCCCTGCCGGCGACCCGGTGGAGGCCTGACCCTCAGGCCCGGGCCGCCCTGCATCGAACTCACAGGCTGCTCCCCGGCTGCTCCCCGGCCGTTCACACGACGCGCTCCTACCGTGCGAGGACCGAGGGCGCGCCGCGTCGTCGACAGCAGCCCAGGAGGACGTCGTGGCCGATCTCGGATGGCCGGAGCTCAGCATCATCGTCATCGCCTTCGTCCTGATGTTCGGGTGGAAGAAGATGCCCGACATGGCCCGCAGCCTCGGCCGCTCGGCCCGGATCTTCAAGTCCGAGGTTGACGAGATGCGCCACGACGGGCCTGCCGGGCCGCTTGCCACACCGGCGGCACCCACCGAGGCCGGCGCCCCGACGGTGCCGGCCGCTGCCGGTGCGCCGCGGTCCTGGGCCGAGGCGGAGGCCCGCGCCACCGCCGCGGAAGCCGAGGCGGCGCGGCTGCGTGCCGCCCTCGGCTCCGGAGCCGGGCAAACCGACGCCGCGTAGTCACGACGTAGACACCGAGTCCTCACCGCGCCGTCGCGGGCGCCTCACCCGATGTCCATCCGCTCGACGAGGATGACCACCAGGGCCGTCAGCGCGGCTCCCACGGCACTCAGGACGAGGTATGCCGCCGGGCTCGGTCCGCTGGTGAGCTGACCGTCGCCGACCGCCCAGTGGAAGAGCGAGAACGGCTGGAGCGTGCGCGCCCAGCCGACCACCGGGGCCAGGGAGCTGACGAGGTAGGACGCGGCGGCCCACGCCGAGGTGAGCCCGACGGCAAGCCCACGGCCGGATCCGGTCGCCCCGACGACCATCGCGAGCAGCCCGAGGTCGACGCCGAGCAGGACGACCGTCGCGGTCGTGCCGACGAGCGCGGCCGTGCCGACCTCGAGGTCGTAGGCGCGCCCGGCGAAGGCACACGCCAGCGTCACGAGCGGGAGGGGCAGCGCGAGCACGACGAGGGCGACGACCTTCTCGAGCACGATCCGGCGCCGTTGCAGGGGAAGGGTCGCGACGAGGCCGAGCGTCCCGTCGGCGGACTGCCCGGCGATCGCGGACCCTCCGTAAGCGACCGTCACGAGCAGGACGAGGAGGGGCAGGAAGTTCGCGTAGAGGTTGCCGTTCAACCATCCTGTCGGTGAGGTCAGCGACCCGCTCACCCCGAAGAGCGCCAGCAGCTCCGGGTTGTCCGCGGCGAGCGACTCGAGCGAGGTGTCGGCGCTGACCGTGGGGTACATGGCGACGATGAGGTAGGCGTAGAGCGCCATGCCCGCGGCATACCAGAGCACGGATCGGCGGCGCAGCCGCAGGTCGAGGGCCGCGATCTCAAGGCACACGGTCAACCCCACCCGGGCCATCGGTCTGGTCGGTGTCATCGGTGTGCCGGGTGTGGTGGCCGTCGTCAACAGGGCGGTAGTAGCCGAGGAAGAGCTCGTCGAGGTCGGCCGGCCGAGCGCGCAGGTCGACGGGGTCGAGCTCGGCCACCGCGCGCAGCACCGGCCCGACGGGGCCGGTCAGGGTCAGGCGCAGCCGGCGCGGTCCGTCTCGCTCGACCGTGAGGTCGGTGAGTGAGCGCAGGGGTGCGAGGTCATCGCCGGAGAGGTCGTGCGCGGTGGTCACCTCCATCGTGCGGGGCGCGTGCGACCGCAGGCCCTCGACCGTGTCCGTCACGACGATCCGGCCCTCGCGGATGATGGCGAGGCGGTCCACGACGCGCTGGACCTCGTCGAGGTCGTGCGACGAGAGGAAGACGGTGCGGCCGTCGGCCGTCGTCTCCTCGAGGAGCAGACCGAACTCGTTCTGCAGCAAGGGATCCAGCCCGGAGGTGGGTTCGTCGAGCACAAGCAGCTCGGGCCGGTGCATGAAGGCCAGGACGATCCCGATCTTCTGCCGGTTGCCCTTGGACAAGGTCTGGGTGGGGCGGTCGAGGTCGACCCCGAGGCGTTCGACGAGCTCGTCCCGGTAGGAAGTGTCACCCAGACCACGGACGCGTGCGAAGCGGTCGGCCAGCTGGCGGCCGGTCTGCCTCGGCACCAGCACGAGGTCGCCGGGAAGGTAGCCGGTCCGCGCCCCCAGGGCCACGCGGTCACGGGTCGGGTCCAGACCCAGCACGCGGGCCCGGCCCGAGTCCGGCGCGTGCAGTCCCATCAGGACCCGGATCGCCGTCGTCTTGCCCGCGCCGTTGGGGCCGAGGAAACCGAAGACCTCACCCCGCCGGACCGCGAGGTCCAGCCCGAGGATGCCGCGGTGGGCCCCGAAGCCCTTCGTCAGGGCCGTGGTCTCGATCGCACTCGTGGACACGGTGCTCAGTCCTCCTCGCGACGGTGCCTCCCAGTATGGGCGCGCCGGCCGCGCGGCTCAGGACGAGGTGACGGCCATCTCGCCGAGCTCGGACCACGCGGTGCCGGGGACGGTGGCGTTGACGATCTCCGGCGTGCGCACGAGGTGGGCGGGCAGCGTCTGGGTCGCCGTCCGGAAATGGTCGCTCTGGACGTGCGCGGCGCCCGCCTCGTCGTCACGGAACGCCTCGATGAGCACGTACTCGTCGGGGTCCTCGACGCTGCGGGACCAGGCGAACCAGAGGCAGCCGTCCTCGCCGCGGGTGGCCTCGGTGAACTCACGGGAGATCTCCGGCCACGCGTCGGCGTCCTCGGGCTTGATCTGGAACTTGGCGGTGATGAAGATCATCGGTCTCTCCTCGAGTCGGCGGCGTCTGTGGCGTCGGTGGGGTGGGTGTGCCCGGCGGCCACTGCCACCGGCCCACCGATCCTGCCACTGCCCTCAGACCTGCATCGACCGCAGCAGCAGACTCGTCTCGCTGTTGACGACACCGTCGATCGAGCGGATCCGGCCCATCACCCGGTCGAAGTCCTCGAGAGAGGCGGTCCGCAGCTCGGCGACGAGGTCCCACGCACCGTTCGTGCTGTGCAGGGCGTGCACCTCCGGCAGGCCGCGCAGCGCGGTGATGGCCTGCTGGGTGGAGCGGCCCTGGACCTCGATGAGGGAGATCGCGCGGACGGTGTCGGGGTCCCGGTCGGCCCGGACCCGCACCGAGAAACCGAGGATGGTGCCGGTGTCGAGCAGTCGCCGCAACCGGCTGTTGACCGTCGCCCGGGTCACCCCGAGCCGCCGGGCCAGGGTGCTGACCGGCTCGCGACCGTCCGCCCGCAGGGCGGAGATGAGGCGCCGGTCGAGGTCGTCGAGGTCGTCCATGAGCAAAGTGTGCGGCATACCTGGTCAGACTGTCCACGGGAGTGCACACAATCGATCCGTTTGGTCATTGTGAGTTCAGAGTGGGCGGTCCTACCGTTGCCCTACACCCCCCCTTCTGGAAGGAGGCGCTCATGGTGCGCTTCGTCGATGTCCGTCACATCACCGCCTGGGCCGCGGAGAGCGACCTCGAGCAGGTCCTCACCGAGCTCGTCTCCTACGAGGAGGCCGACTTCCGTCGCTGGGAGAGCTTCGAGCTCACCCCGCGGATCGCCAGCCACTCCCGGGACGGAGTGATCGAGCTGATGCCGACGTGCGACGGGGAGAGCTACGCCTTCAAGTACGTCAACGGGCACCCGGCCAACCCGGCCCGCGGCTTCCAGACCGTCACCGCCTTCGGTGTCCTCGCCGACGTGCACAACGGCTACCCCACCTTCGTCTCCGAGATGACCGTGCTCACCGCGCTGCGCACGGCGGCCGCCTCCGCCATGGCGGCGCGCGCCCTCGCCCGGCCCGACTCGGCGACGATGGCGCTCATCGGCACCGGGAGCCAGTCGGAGTTCCAGGCCCTCGCCTTCCGCGCCGTGCTCGGCATCGAGCGGCTGCGCATCTGGGACACGGATCCGGCCGCGGTGGCGAAGTTCGTCGCCAACGTCGAGCCGCTCGGCTTCGACGTCGTCGTCGCCTCCAGCGCTGCCGAGGCCACCCGGGGCGCCGATGTCATCACCACCTGCACGGCCGACAAGGCCGACGCGATCGTGCTCACCGACGACATGGTCGCCGCGGGCGTCCACGTCAACGCCATCGGCGGGGACTGCCCCGGCAAGACCGAGCTCGACCCGGCGATCCTGCGCCGCGCCGCCGTGTTCGTCGAGCTGACCGAGCAGACCCGCGTCGAGGGCGAGATCCAGCGCCTCGAGCCCGACTTCCCGGTCACCGAGCTGTGGCAGGTCCTCACCGGCGCCGCCGCCGGTCGGACGAGTGCCGACCAGATCACCGTCTTCGACTCGGTCGGCTTCGCCATCGAGGACTTCTCCGCCCTGCGCTACCTGCGCGACGCGGTCGAGGGCACCGGGCACTACGACGAGATCGACCTCATCGCCGACCCGGCTGACCCCAAGGACCTCTTCTCGCTCGTCCGCGCGGCGGCCTCGGTGGCCGCTCCTGTCGCCGTCAGCGCCTGACGGTGAGCGTGCAGGCGCCGGGGGCGGTCGTCCTCGTCCGTCCCCGGCACTTCACGCCCAACCCGGCCACAGCCGCCGACAACACCTTCCAGTCCGACGACGTCGACCGGTCTGCGGCCGACGTCGCGCAGTCGGCCTACGACGAGGTGACGCGGGCGGCGGCCGCGCTCAGCGAGGCGGGTGTCACCGTGCACCTGTTCGACGACGAGGACCCCACCCGCTGCGACAGCGTGTTCCCCAACAACTGGTTCTCCACCCACGCTGGTGGTCGGGTCGCGGTCTACCCGATGTACTCGCCCAGCCGGCGCACCGAGCGGCGGACCGACATCATCGAGACCCTCAAGGCGCGCTACCGGGTCCAGGAGGTCGTCGACTACTCGGGCCTCGAGCACGACGGCGCGTTCCTCGAGGGGACCGGCGCGATGGTCCTCGACCACGTCACGAGGGTGGCGTATGCCGCTCGCTCCCACCGCGCGAACCCCATCGTCCTCGAGCGCTTCTGCAGCCAGTTCGGCTACGAGCCGATGGTCTTCGACGCCACCGACGAGTCCGGGGTGCCGATCTACCACACGAACGTGCTGATGGGGATCGCCACCCGCTTCGCACTCGTCGGGCTCGACCTGATCCGGGACGAGACCCGCCGTGAGGAGATCGCCGAGTCCCTGGCCGCCCCCGGGCGGGTCGTCATCCACCTCAGCGAGTCGCAGGTGCGCGACTTCGCCGGCAACGCGATCGAGCTGTCCACGCCCGAGGGACGGGTCCTCGCGCTGTCGTCCCGGGCCGCGTCGAGCCTGACGGCCGACCAGCGGGCCACGATCGAGCGGTCGTGCCGGATGCTCGTGCTCGACGTGCCGACGATCGAGCTCGCGGGCGGTTCGGTCCGCTGCATGCTCGCCGGTGTCCACCTCACGTCGAGGCCGCGGGCGCGCGCGGTCTCCGTGCTCGTCCCGGCGACGGGCGCACCCCTCAGCGGGGTCGTCGGGAGCACGGGGCCGGTCCCGGCGGCCGGGTCGGCCCACTCGCGGGCGGTCGCGGTCTGACCTCGTCGGTGGTCGGGGAGAGCCGGTGACGGCCTGTGGATGAAACCCGCGCGCGACCGGCTCGCCTCGACACCATGAGGTGGTGAGCGACACCCACCCCCCGCAGGTCCCCGGGCACCGGCTCGAGCGCGTCATCGGCTCGGGCGCGGCCGGGGTCGTCTGGGCCGGCCGCGACGCCACGGGTCGGCCGGTGGCGGTCAAGGTGCCGCACACCGCCCTCGACGAGGTGGAGCGTCGCCAGGCCGAGGTCGAGCGGCACGTGCTCATGGCGGTCCGGCACGACCATCTCGTCGGCCTGCGTGATGTCGTCCCGATCGACCTCGACCGCGTCGCGCTCGTCTTCGACCTCGTCGACGGGGAGCCGCTGCCGTCAATCGTCCGGGCGCGGGGTGCGCTGCGTCCCGGTGAGACGGTCACCGTCGTGACCCCGATCGCCGGCGCCATCGCGGCGCTGCACGCTGCGGGAGGCATCCACGGTGACGTGTCGGCCGGCAACGTGCGGCTGACCGCAGACGGGCGCCCCGTGCTGCTCGACCTCGGCTCGGCTCGGCTGATGGGCTCAGCAGCTCGCCTCGTCGGAGGCACGAGCGGCTTCGTCGCACCCGAGGTGCGCCTCGGCTCCGACCCCGGGAGGCCCGCAGACGTGTTCGGGCTCGGTGCCGTCGCCTGGTTCTGCCTCACCGGCAACGGCGCGCCCGACACCGACCTGCGCCTCGACCCGGCGACGGTCGAGAGCCACGTCGGACCCGAGCTCGCGGAGGTCATCGGGCGGTGCATCGACCCCGACCCGCGTCGGCGACCGACGGCGGGAGAGGTGGCCGACCTCTGCTACGCAGCGGTCCCGGCCGAGCCGGTCGAGGTCGTCGTCGGCCCGGATGCCGCCTCGGCGCTGACCCACCGGCTGCGCGCCGGCGCTGCGCGCGAGGCCGACGAGACGGTGGGGGGCTCCGCCCCGCGAGCTCGGGTCCCCGGGTGGCGGGCGGTGGTCGATGGAGCAGCGCAGGGCGGCTCGCGAGCCCGGGGCATCGCCCTCGTCGTGGCGGTTCTGGCTGCCCTGGGGGTCGCCGTCGCCATCGGGTACGCGCCGTCGGGAGCGTCGGGGGCGATCACGTCCACCCCCACGGCTGCATCACTGCCCAGCGTTACCGGACCCTCACCTTCACCCTCAGCCTCAGCCTTGCCAGTGTCCGAGGGCGCGCCAGATGTGGCTGCTGTGTCGCCATCCTCGACCATGGCGACGGGCGGCGTGCTGGCGGACGCGTCGGCTCCCGGCAGGCGAACGGCCGAGCTGGTCGAGGCGCTCTCGGGACGGCGTGCAGACGCGCTCGTCGGCCGAGACCCGGGTGCGCTCGACGGCTACTGCGTCGTGGACGGTGAGGCGTGCGCCGCCGACGCCGACCTCATCGGGCAGCTGCGGTCGGCTGGGCTCCGGTGGGAGGGACTGCGCGCCGAGGTGGTGTCGGCCTTCCCGCTCGACGTGGGGACCACGGTGGCGACGGTCCGGGCCACGGTCGGTTGGACGGCCCACACCGAGGTCGCCGACCGAGGAGACCGTGTGCAGCGGCCGGCCGACCCCGGACGGGCCCTTGACCTCACGCTGCGACGCGACGGACCGGGCGCTCCCGGGCAGTGGCGGATCGGCTCGATCAGCTCCGCACCAGCCAGCTGACCGCGCCGGCGAGGTCCGGGTGCTCGAAGGTGAAGCCGTCGTCGAGCAGCACCTGCGGCTCGACCCGCTGGCTGGCCAGGATCGAGTCGGCGAACTCACCGACGACGACGCGCAGCGCGACTCGTGGCGCGGGCAGCAGGGCCGGCCGGCTCAGCGCCCGACCGAGCTCGCGCGCGATGTCGCCCTGACGGGCGTCGCCGGGCGCGACGAGGTTGACCGGACCGGTGATCTCGGGGTGGTCGACGAGGTGCAGGAGGGCGTTGACCTCGTCGACGAGGGTGATCCACGGCCACCACTCCCTGCCCGACCCCAGCGGACCGCCGAGTCCGAGGCGGGCGAGCAGCAGCAGGGGCTTGAAGGCCCCCGAGCCCGGCGCCATGACGAGTCCGGTGCGGGCGACGGCCACGGGGAGCCCGGCGGCCCGGGCCGGATCGGCCGCAGCCTCCCACCGCGTCACGACCCCCGAGAGGAAGTCGGTGCCGGGCGCGCTCTGCTCGACGAGGACCTCGTCACCCCGGTCGCCGTAGTAGCCCACGGCCGAGGCGTTGACCAGCCGGATGGAGCGGCCGGTCCGCTCGTGCACGTCGGCGAGGGCCCGGGAGACGGTCCACGTCGAGTCGAGCCGCGACTGCTCGACGGCGTGCTTGTGCTCGTCGTCCCAGCGCTTGTCGCCGATGCCCACCCCGGCCAGGTTGACGACGGCGTCGACCTCGTCGAGTGATGTCGGGTCGAGCCGACCGGCGGACGGGTCCCACTCGATCTCCTCGGGGGAGGAGGCCGGGCGCCGGACCACGCGCAGGACGGTGTCACCCCGGGCGGTCAGCGCACCACGAAGCGCGCCGCCGATCAGGCCGGACGAGCCGGTGATGGCGACGCGCTTCGTCATGTCGGGCGCCTCCGTCAGAGACCGAGGGACGCCTCGAAGCGTCCCTCCTCGAGGCGGGCCTTCATCGTGCCGAGGAAGCGCGCTGCGTCCGCCCCGTCGACGATGCGGTGGTCGTAGGACAGTGCGAGGTACATCATCGACCGGATCGCGATCGTCTCGCCGCCGTCGGCGTCGAGGACGACGACCGGCCGCTTGACGATGGCGCCCGTGCCGAGGATCGCCACCTGCGGCTGGTTGATGATCGGGGTGTCGAAGAGCGCACCCCGACTGCCGGTGTTGGTGATGGTGAACGTGCCGCCGGCGAGGTCGTCGGGGGCGATCTTGTTGCTGCGGGTCCGCGCCGCGAGGTCGGCGATCGCACGGGCCAGGCCGGCGATGTTGAGGTCGCCCGCGTTCTTGACGACGGGGACGAGCAGACCTTTCTCCGTGTCCACGGCGATCGCGAGGTTCTCGTCGGAGTGGTAGACGATCTCCTCGCCCTCGACGCTGGCGTTGACGTTGGGGTGGGCCTTGAGGGCCTCCGTGGCCGCGAGCGCCAGGAAGGGCAGGAAGGACAGCTTGGTGCCCTCGCGTGCCTCGAAGTCGGACTTGGCCCGGGCCCGGAGGCGGGCGACCTTCGTCAGGTCGACCTCCACGACGGTCGTCAGCTGAGCCGAGACCTGGAGGGACTCGACCATCCGGGACGCGATGACCTTGCGCAGCCGCGTCATCTTCTCCCGCGTGCCCCGCTTGGGGGAGACGGCGGGGGTGGACGAGGCGGATGCGGCGGGCTGGTCGGCCGGCTTCTCGCTCGGAGCCGGCGTGGCCGGAGCCTCGGGCTCGGCCGGGGCCTTGGCCGCCTCCGCTGCGTCGAGGACGTCCTGCTTGCGGATCCGTCCCCCGACACCGGTGCCGGAGATCGAGTTCAGGTCTACCTCGTGCTGGGCCGCGAGCTTGCGCACGAGCGGGGTCACGTAGGCCGCGGCGTCGGAGAACTCTCCGGACGACGCGTCGGCCTTCGGCTCCGCCTTGGGCTTGGCCTCGGCCTTGGGCTTCGTCTCGGACTTCTGCTCGTCCTTGACCTCGGCGTCGGCCTCGTCGGTGGCCTCCTCCGGCTTCTCCTGGGCAGGAGCCTCCGCGGCCTTCGGCTGCTCGGCCTCGGGCTGCTCGGCCTTGGGCTGCTCGGCCTTGGGCTGCTCGGCCTTGGGCTGCTCGGCCTCGGGCGCGCTCTCGGGCTCGGAGGAGCCCGAGTCGCCGCCGATGACGGCGAGCTCGCCGCCGACGGGGACGGTGTCGTCCTCCTGGACGAGGATCTTCGTCAGCTTTCCGGCATACGGAGAGGGGATCTCGGTGTCGACCTTGTCGGTCGAGACCTCGAGCAGCGGCTCGTCGACCGCGACGTCGTCGCCCTCGGCCTTGAGCCACCGGGTCACGGTGCCCTCGGTCACGGACTCGCCCAGGGCGGGCATGACGACGGTCTCGCCGCCACCACCACCGCCGGAACCACCGGACGACTCGGACGACGTGTCCGAGGCGGGCTTCGCCTCGGCCGTCTCCGGCTCGCTCGTCCCGGGCTGCGCGTCCTGCTCGGTGCTCGGGGCCTCCGGCTCCGGTGACTCGTCGGTCTGGTCGGTCTCGTCGGCTGAGTCGTCGGCGTCGTCGTCACCTCCGGCCGCCGGGCCGTCGCCGATGACCGCGAGGTCGGCGCCGACGGGGACGGTGTCGTCCTCCTGGACGAGGATCTCCTGGAGCGTCCCGGCGACGGGCGACGGGATCTCGGTGTCGACCTTGTCCGTCGAGACCTCGAGCAGCGGCTCGTCGACCTCGACCTGATCGCCGACGTTCTTGAGCCAGCGGGTGACGGTCCCCTCGGTGACTGACTCACCCAGGGCCGGCATGGTCACGCGTTCTGACATGAGATGTTCTCTCCTCTTCCCAGTTTCTGGCTCAAGCGTGTGCGTGCAGCGGTTTCCCGGCGAGGGCCAAGTGTGCCTCGCCCAGGGCCTCGTTCTGTGTGGGGTGTGCGTGGATGAGACCGGCGACGTCCTCGGGGTGGGCCTCCCAGCCCACGATGAGCTGCGCCTCGCCGATCTGCTCGCCCATCCGGGCACCGATCATGTGGACCCCGATGACCGGTCCGTCGGCCCTCCGGACGAGCTTGATGAAGCCCTGAGTGCCGAGGATCTGGGACTTGCCGTTGCCGCCGAGGTTGTACTCGTAGGTCTCGACGTCGTCGTGCTGGTCGCGGGCCTGGGCCTCGGTGAGGCCGACGCTCGCGATCTCGGGGTCGCAGTAGGTGACGCGGGGGATCCCCGTCTCGTCGATGGTGGTCGGGGCGAGCCCGGCGATCTCCTCGGCGACGAAGATGCCCTGCGCGAAGCCACGGTGGGCGAGCTGGAGGCCCGGGACGATGTCACCCACCGCGTAGACGCCCTCGACCCCGGTGCTCAGCCGCGCGTCGGTGGTGACGAAGCCACGGTCGAGGCGCACGCCGGCCTCCTCGAAGCCGAGGTCCTTCGTCACCGGGCCGCGGCCCACGGCGACGAGGAGAAGGTCGGCCTCGATGGTGTCGCCGGACTCGAGCGACACGGTCACGACGTCGCCCGACTGCTCGGCACCGGCGAAGCGGACGCCGGTGCGGAAGGCGATCTTGCGCTTGCGGAAGGAGCGCTCGAGCTGCTTGCTGATCGCTTCGTCCTCGGCCGCGACCAGCCGGGGGAGGGCCTCGACGATCGTGACCTCCGAGCCGAAGCTCTTGTAGATCGAGGCGAACTCGCATCCGATCACGCCTCCGCCGAGGACGACGACCCGGTCGGGGACGACGTCGAGGGTCAGCGCCTGCTCGCTCGTGGCGATCCGGCCGCCCACCTCGAGGCCGGGCAGGGTGCGGGCCTCGCTCCCGGTGGCGAGCACGACGTTGCGCCCGGTGAGCCGTCGGTCGCCGACGCGCACGGTGTGGGGTCCGTCGAGCACTCCGGCGCCCTCGACGTAGGTGATCTTCGCGGCCGCGACGAGGCCCTGCAGTCCCTTGTGGAGCCGGGCGACGACCCCGTCCTTGTAGCGGTTGACCGCGGGCATGTCGATCGACTCGAACGTGGTGATGACCCCGACGTGCGCGCCATCGCGGGCCACGTCGGCGACCTCGCCGGCGTGGAGCAGCGCCTTGGTCGGGATGCAGCCCTGGTGCAGGCAGGTGCCACCGAGCTTGCCCTTCTCGACGAGGGCGACGCTCAGGCCCAGCTCGGCCGATCGCAGCGCGCAGGCGTATCCGCCCGACCCTCCGCCGAGGATGACGACGTCGTAGTCGTCCGCGGCATCAGCCGACATGGAGGAGGCTCCTTCGTGCGGGGGAGTGGGGTCGCAAGTGCAAGAGCATCTTGTCACTGATCGAGGGCCGCGTCACAAGCAGGGCGGGCGCGTCGGCCGGTCCGGCGGTCCTCGGGACGCACCGGCCCACGTAAAGTGCCGCCATGGGCTGGTTCTCTCGTCGCAGGCGCGGCACCGATGGCAGCGACCTCGAGCGGTCGCTGCGGTCCGACGGTCCCGAGATGGAGATCGACCGCAAGGCGGTGGAGGAGCACCTCAAGACGTTCGTGGCGACACACCGTGGCGTCGAAGCCTACGTCGAGCCCGCCACCTCCGTCACGACGACCACGGTCGTGCTCATCGCCTGGGACGGTGAGTGGACCCGCCGCGCGGTCGGGACCCCCAAGAACGCCTTCGGCCTGAGCCGCAAGCTCGGCGTGCCCGCCTACGACGTCAACCACACCGGCTACCCCAACCGGATGCGGGAGTGGAACTCCCGCAAGCGCCGCGGCGACGCGTAGTTCGAGCTGACAGCCCGAGCTGACAGCCCGAGCCGACGGTTCGAGCCGACGGTCCGGGCCGAGCGGCATACCGGCTGCCCACTGGCATCTCGGTGGCGCGCCTGACCCCACGGGTGACAGGGTGGGGCCGTTCCCGTCCGCACCGACCCGGGTTGTTCGCGGGCCACCAGGAGGTTCCAGATGTCACAGCAGGATGGCGAGACCGGTCCCACCGAGGACATGAAGGCCAAGTTCCGAGCGGCCCTCGACAAGAAGCACGCCCACGGCGGCAAGGACGTGTCCGACGACCACGACCGGACCAAGGTCAGCGGCGCCCACGGACCGGCGAAGTCGCAGCAGATGTTCCGGCGCAAGTCCGGCGGCTGAGCCGCTCCGACACGCACGAAGGCCACCCCGGTGCGGGGTGGCCTTCGCGCTGTCTCACGGTCGGATGGGGTCAGACGTAGGACTCCGCGAGGCCGACCAGGGTGCGAACCGAGAAGCCGGTGCCGCCCTTGGGCCAGTAGCCCGTCGGCGCCTTGTCGTTGAAGGCCGGCCCGGCGATGTCGACGTGGCCCCACGGGATGCCCTCGCCGACGAACTCGCCGAGGAAGATGCCCGCGGTGAGCATGCCGCCCTCGGCACCACCCTTGTGCGCGAGGTCGGCGTTGATCGAGTCGAGGCTCGGGCGCAGGTCGGCTGACAGCGGCATCGGCCACATCGCCTCGCCGACGGCCTCGGCGGCGTCGAGGACCCGCGCCCGGAAGGCGTCGTCGTTGGACATGACGGCGGCCGTGTTGGCCAGGGCGACGACCTGGGCGCCGGTGAGGGTCGCGACATCGACGATCGCGTCGGGCGTGCTCTCGCTCGCGAGCGCGATGCAGTCGGCGAGGACCATGCGGCCCTCGGCGTCGGTGTTGAGCACCTCGACGGTCTTGCCGCCGCGCATCGTCACGACGTCGCTCGGGCGCTGCGCGGTGCCGCTCGGCATGTTCTCGGCGAGACCGAGGTAGCCGGTGACCGCGATCGGCAGGCCGAGCTCGGCGATCGCGAGCACGGCGCCCGCGACCGCCGCGGCGCCAGCCATGTCGCACTTCATCGTCAGCATCCCGTTGGCCGGCTTGATGCACAGGCCGCCGGAGTCGAAGGTGATGCCCTTGCCGACGAAGGCGATGGTCGCCTTGGGGCGCGAGGGGGAGTAGCTGAGGACGGCGATCCGCGGGTCGTTGACCGAGCCCTGGCCGACCCCGACCGTGCCGCCGAAGCCGCCGGCCTTGAGCGCCTTCATGTCGTAGCTCTTGACCTTGACCTTGGTGCCCTTGGTCTTCGCCTCGAGCGACTCGACGAAGCTCTGCGGGTAGAGCAGGTTGGGTGCGAGGTTGACGAGGTCGCGGGTGTAGGCGACGGCGCTGCCGAGCGACTCGGCCCGCTTGACGGCCTTGCGCGAGGCGGAGTCGGCCGGGCCGACGATGACGATCTCCTCCAGGGCGTCGGTGCTCGTCGTGCCCGCCTTGGACACGGCATACGCACCGAGGGCAGCGCCCTCCGCGGTCGCCGCGACGAGCGCGGTGGTCGAGCCGGGGACGACGACGACGGCCTTGCTCTTCTTGCCGAGACCGCGGACGGCGGTGCCGATGCCCTTGCGGACGTTCTCGAGCGCGGCGGCGTCGGGCTCGGCGCCGAGCGCGCCGACACCGACGAGCACGACCACGCGTGCCGTCACGTCGGGGACGGCGGCGACCGTCGTCACCTCGCCGGGCTTGGCCGACAGCTCGAGGTCGGCGATGACCGACGTGAGGTGCGAGACCGTCTTGCGGGGCAGGCCGTGACCCGGGGCGAGGTCGGCGCTGGAGCCCGCGGGGACGATGGCGACGACGAGGGCGTCGCCGGCGGTGTCGCCGGCGGAGCGGGTGGAGAGGGTCAGGTTGGCCACGTGGGTCTCCTTCGTGGGGTTGCGCCGGTGGGGGGCACGAGGGCCCGCCGTCGGCGGTGCCGCGGTGGCGGCATTCGATGATATCGACCCCGATCCGGCGCGATAGGTTGGCCGTCATGATGACGACGACGTCCGGCAGGACCTCCCCCCTCCACGACCGGCACGTGGCCCTCGGGGCCAAGATGGCCGACTTCGGCGGCTGGGACATGCCGATCGAGTACCCCGGTGGCGGCGTCGTCGCCGAGCACACCGCGGTTCGTGAGCGCGTCGGCATGTTCGACGTCAGCCACCTCGGCAAGGCCTCGGTGCGCGGTCCCGGGGCTGCGGACTTCGTCAACGCCTGCCTCACCAACGACCTGCGCCGGATCACCGCCGGGTCGGCTCAGTACACCCTGTGCTGCGACGAGTCCGGCGGTGTCGTCGACGACCTCATCGCCTACCTCGTCGGGGACGACGAGGTCTTCCTCATCCCCAACGCCGCCAACACCGCCGAGGTCGTGCGCCGGCTCGCCGCTGCCGCTCCCGAGGGCATCGAGGTGACCGACCAGCACGACGCCTACGGCGTGATCGCGGTCCAGGGCACCCGGAGCGACGAGGTGCTCGACGCCCTCGGCCTGCCGACCGGCCACGACTACATGTCCTTCGTCGAGGCGGACTGGCGGGGGAGCCCGGTCATCGTCTGCCGCACCGGCTACACCGGTGAGCGCGGCTACGAGCTCGTCCCCCGGTGGGACGACGCGCCAGCCCTCTGGGACGCACTCGTCGAGGCGATGGAGCCGTGGGGCGGTATGCCGTGCGGCCTCGGCGCGCGCGACACCCTCCGCACCGAGATGGGCTACCCGCTGCACGGTCAGGACCTCTCGCTGGAGATCTCGCCGGTGCAGGCCCGCTCCGGCTGGGCCGTCGGGTGGAAGAAAGACACCTTCTGGGGCAAGGAGGCCCTCGTGGCAGAGAAGGCCGCGCCGACCCGGCTGATGCGGGGCCTGCTCGTCACCGGGCGGGGCATCCCGCGCGCGCACTGCGCCGTGGGGCTCGACGGTGAGCAGGTCGGTGAGGTCACCTCCGGCACCTTCTCGCCGACGCTCCGGCAGGGCATCGCGCTCGCGCTGCTCTCCCCGTACGTCGCCGACGGCTCCAGCGTCGAGATCGACGTGCGCGGCCGGGCCGTGGCGGCCACCGTCGTCAAGCCGCCGTTCGTGCAGGTCCAGACCCGCCAGCCCTGAGCGGCACACCCCTTCCTTCCCAGTCGAGTGAGCACTTTCCCGCACGACTCGACGAAGGAAGTGAGCGCTCGACGGGTCAGCGGATGGCGAACCGCCGCCGGTGGTAGCGGTCGAGGATCTCCCCGAGCCGCTCACCACCGAGGGCGTGCAGCGTCAGGCCGTCGCGGCCCGTCATCGTCTCGGCCTGGAGCATCGCGTTGAGGATGGCTTCGGCCGTCGCCTCGATGACCGCCCCGAAGAGGGCGTCGAAGTACTCGAGCGCGAGCATGTCGACGGGCAGGGCGACCTCGGTGCGGGCGCCCGGTCCCTGGTCGGGCAGGCCGTGGGCAGCGGTCGAGAAGGCGATCATCAGGTCACCGGAGTAGTTGTCGCCGCGGGCCCCGAACTTGGCGATGCCGAGGCCGGCGCGCTGGGCGAGCCGGTTGAGCTGGTGCGGCAGCAGGGGGGCGTCGGTGGCGACGACCGCGAGCACCGACCCGGTGCCCGGCGGCACCGCGGTGATCTCCGACATCCGGGGGGTCGGCACGACCTTCTTGGTCAGCACGTGCCCGACCGGGACCCCGTTGACCTCGAAGTGCTTCCGGTCCCCGTGGTTGGCCTGGACGAGGACACCGATGGTGAAGTGCCGATCACCGAGGTCGACGACTCTCGACGCGGTGCCGGTTCCGCCCTTGAACCCGTAGCACTGGGCACCCGTCCCCCCGCCGACGTTGCCCTCGGCAATCGGTCCCGACCGGGCGTCGTCGAAGGCCGCGTTGACGTGCTCGCGCGTGACGTGCTGGCCGCTGATGTCGTTGAGGATGCCGTCCCAGGTCTCGCCGACGACGGGCAGCATGATCGGCATCCGCCCGGGCACCGCGACCTCCCGGGCGATGAGGGAGTCACGGACGGTCCCGACGCTGTCGGTGTTGGTCAGAGCGATCGGGCTCGCGAGCATCCCGGACTCGTGCAGCCACTCGAGACCGGTGAGCTCGCCGAAGCCGTTGAGGCGGTGGTGTCCAGCGAACACGGGCTCGGTGGAGGGGCGGCCGCCATGCGGGAGCACGACGGTCACCCCGGTGCGGACGGGGCCGTGGCCGACGGCCAGGTCTCCGTCGCCGTCGATGATCGTGCAGTAGCCGACCTTGACGCCGGCGACGTCGGTGATCGCGTTGTGCGGGCCGGCGTGGCCGGTCCCGATCTCGATGCCCAGGTCGGCGGCACGCACCAGCTGGCTCCTCTCCTACCCGGCCGCGGTCGGCTTTGCGACTACGCTCCTGCCTGTCGTTGGGCGTCCTGGCCGCTCACGTCCCGACTCAGGTCCCGATGGAAGGCTATCCGGTGGTGCAGGCGCGCGATCCCCTCAGGTCACGACTTGCGCTGGGGGCGGGACGGGCCGCAGGCTCCCTCTCGCAGGCCCTCGGGCGCGGCTCGGGAAGCATGATCGGTGGCCGTCTGGCCCTCCGGCTCGACCCCGCGGTGCTCGCGTCCGTGACCGCCGACCGGCGCAGCGTGCTCGTCACGGGGACGAACGGCAAGAGCACGGTGACCGCCCTCGTCGCTGCCGCCCTCGGGCCGGGCGGGCCGGTCGTGACCAACGCCACCGGCGCCAACATGACGGACGGCATCGTGACCGCGCTGGCGGCCGACCGCACCAGTCCGGTCGCGGCCCTGGAGGTCGACGAGGTCTACCTCCAGTCCGTCGTCGAGGGCACGCGACCGGCGGCACTCCTCGTGCTCAACTCCTCCCGTGAGTACACCCGCGGGGTCTCCCTCGCGAGCACGCTCGAGCACTGGCGCCGAGCGACCGTCGCGCTGCCCGCGGACTGTGCCACGATCATCAACGTCGACGACCCGCTCGTCTCCTGGGCCTTCGAGGACGCCACCAACGTCGTCGGGGTGAGCGGGGGGCTTTTCTGGCGCCAGGACGCCCAGTTGTGCCCGGCGTGCGGCGGCGAGCACGTGTGGGAGGGCGAGACGTGGTCGTGCCCCGACTGCGGGCGGCGTCGGCGGGACCCGCAGTGGCACGTCGTCCACGCGGAGGACGGCACGTGGGCGGTCGCCCACGGCGAGACCGAGCTGCCCCTCGACGTCACCGTCCCGGGTCGCACCGGCCCGGTCGGGGGGGCCTTCGCCCTCGCAGCCGCGGACGCCCTCGGGGTCGATCTCGAGGCCGCGGCCGAGCGCATCCGAGCGGTGTCGGACGTCGACGGCCGCTACGCCCCGCTGCCGCTGGGGAAACACTGCGTGCGCCTTCTCATGCTCAAGAACCCCGCTGGCTGGGTCGAGGCGATCGACGTCGCGCTGACGACGGGTCATCCGCTCGTCGTCGCCGTTGACCCCTTCGGACCGAAGGACACCGCCACGATGTGGGAGTCACCCTTCGAACGCCTGGAGGGCCGTGAGGTCCGGGTCACCGGTGGCCGGTCTGCCGACGCGGTCGCGATCATCGAGGCGGCTGGGGTCGCCACGGTGGCCCGCCCGGACATCGCGTCGTCCGTCGAGGATCTGCCGACGGGTGACGTCCTCGTCGCGTGCAACTACCCGGCCTTCCGCCGACTGTCCAAGCAGCTGAGAGGGGGCGCGTCGTGAGCCGTGCGCTCGTGGTGACGACCCTGTTCCCGCTGACGACGGTGGCCGCCGGTGACGAGGCGAATGCCGTCGCCCTGCGCCGCCGAGGCGCGCTGCGGGGCCTCGACGTGCAGCTGATCGCGGCCAACAAGCCCCACCACGTGCGGGACTCGGACCTCTACCTCGCCGGGGGCAACGGACGCACCGGCGTCGTCGACCTCGTCGACCTGATCGGCGCCACCGACGTCGTGGATCGCGTCCGTTCGGGTCGCGCGGCGATGCTCGCCGTCGGGGCGGGGCTCGACGCGCTTGCCCTCTCCTTCGTCGACCCGGAGGGCGAGGAGCATGACGGGCTCGGGCTCGCTCCCGTGACGGTACGACCGGCGACGTCCGTGACCGGGACCGTCGTGACCGAGCCCAACGAGAATCTCGGGCTCCCGGCGCTGATCGGCTGGGAGTCCAATGACGTGCGCACCGAGCGCCACCCGGGCACCGTCGCCCTCGCCGGTCTCGAGTACGGGGCGGGCGACCGCTCCGACGACCCGGCTGACGGTGTCGTCTCGGGGACGCTCGTCGGGACGCGCCTGCACGGTCCACTCCTCGCCCTCAACCCCGAGCTGGCCGACCTGGTCCTCGCCCTGGCCACAGGGCGCGACGAGCCGTGGCCGGCGCTGCCCGAGACGGCGGTGGAGCGGGCCCGCGCGGTGCGGATCGCCGAGGTGCGGGCCACTCACCCCGACCTCGGCTGGCGTGACCGCCTCCCGGCCCGGGTCCGTCGCCTCGTCTCTCGCTGAGCCTCTGCCGCCGTCGGGGTCGATCAGAGCCCGTGGGCGACCGACGCGGCCACGAGCGCGGCAGCCAGCGACACCTCGATTGCCGCGCCGATGACGTCACCGGTGATCCCACCGAGCCGCCGCACGGTATGCCGCACGACGAGCCACGCGCCCGCCGCACCGACGACGACGACGAGCCCGGCGGCATACGCCGTCCCACCGACGGTCAGGACGACCAGGGTGCCGGCGACGAGGAGGCCGGTGGCCACCGCGGCCACTGCGACGGGCGAGACCGTCTCGGCCACAGCGGCGCCGAGACCGCCCGGGCGTGCCGGGGGCACTCCGCGACGGGACGCGACGGCAGGAGCGACGCGACTGGTGAGAAGGGCTACGGAAGCGAGGGCGACACCGCTCGCACTGTTGAAAAGCGCTGCGAGACAGACTGTTTGGAGGAGCAGGACGAAGACCAGGGACGCGGCCCCGGCCGGCCCGGTGTCGCCCCGGCGCATCACTTCGAGCGAGCGCTCAGGGTCGTGACCGGACGTGAGCCCGTCTGCGGTGTCGGCGAGTCCGTCGAGATGTAGGGCCCGTGAGACGAGAGCGACGGCGATGAGGGTGAGGACCGCGGCCACGGCCGCCGGCACGACACCCGCAACCGCCATGGCGCCGAGCACGACCCAGACGAGCAGGACCGGCAGGGCGGTGGCGGGCGCGAGGAGCATCGCGCGGCCCGCTACCTGCTCATCGACGCGTGAGGGCGGGTTCACCCGCAGGGCGGTGAAGGTGCCGACGGCAAGGCGCCACGCATCACGCACCGGGCGGCCCCGGGTCGACGAGCGGCGCGTCGCTGAGGTCGAGCACGCGCCCGGCGACGACGAGGTGCACGTGCGCCACGACGCGTGACACAGCGGCGTTGAGCCGTCCCAGCTCGTCCTGGAAGAAGCGGCCCGACTCGGTCGTCGGCACGAGCGACCAGCCGACCTCGTTGGAGACGAGGACGAGGGGCGCGGTGGTGGCCGTGACCGCCTCGATCAGCTCGGCCGTGGCGGCCCGCACCACCTCCCGGGCGGCATCGAGGTCGTCCCAGCCGGCTGTGTCGACGACGGCGGTGAGCCAGGTGCCGAGGCAGTCGACGAGCACCGGGCCGGTCGCCGTCCGCAGGGCCCCGGCGACGTCGGCCGTCTCGATCGTGAGCCAACCGTCGGGGCGGCGGCGCACGTGCTCCGCAATGCGGCGGGACCAGGCAGGGTCGTCGGGGTCCGCGCGCCGTCCGGTCGCGACGTAGGTGGCGACGGTGGCGGTCTCGCCCGCCGCAATGACGTCGGCGACGAGACGCTCGGCGTGCCGGCTCTTGCCGCTGCGCACCGGGCCGGTCACGAGCACCGGGCCACGCGGGGGGCTCATCGCCCGCTCACGGGACTCACCGGACTCGCCGGCTCGAAGCGAACCTCGGCGTCGAAGGCCGCGCGTCTCGCAGCACGGCGGAAGACCCGGAGGATGGCGGGGCCCGCGACGAGGACGAGCAGGGCGTTGAGCACCCCGCGCGGCAGGTCCCAGCCGAGGGAGGTCGTGAGGTAGAAGACGCCGTAGTGAGCGACGTTCGCGGCGGCGGACTCGCCCGGGACGAAGCCCATCCCGGTGGGGGCGTTGGCACCGAGGAAGGGCCAGAACCACAGGTTCATCGCCAGACCGTAGGCGAGGCCCGAGACCAGGGCGTAGCCGGCCACGACCCAGCGCTCGGCACGGGCACCCGCGCGCACCGGGATCAGCCCGGCGACGAGACCGACGGCCCCGGCGCAGATCATCTGGAAGGGCAGCCAGGGGCCGACGCCACCGGTGAGCAGGGCACCGACGGTCAGGGCGAGCGACCCGGAGACGAACCCGACACCGGGACCGAGCACCCGACCGGCGACGATGACGATGAAGAACATCGGCTCGAGCCCGGCCGTGCCTGCGCTGAGGACCCTCATCGCTCCGCCGGCGGCGGCGGCGACGCCGAGCACCGCCACGGTCTTCGCGTCGAGCCGGCCGGAGGTGACCTCGGCGAGCGAGACGACGCTGAGCAGGGCCAGCAGCCCGGCGAAGAGCCACGGGGCGTCGTTGCCGTGCGAGCTGGCGAACTCGGCGGAGGCGAAGAAGGGCCAGAGGAAGGCGGCCAGGCCGACGACACCGACCGCGACGAGCGCGATGACGGACGGCCAGCGCAGCGGGATCACCCGTCGCCGAGGCGGGGTCAGGGTGCTCATGCGGTGAGCTCGAGCGCGGTCTCGACCTCGGCGACCGTCAGCCACGTCTGGGGGAGCAGGACCTTGGTCACCTGCGGCGCGAACGCCGGGGACGAGGCGAGCACCTGCCGGGCGGGGCCGTCGGTGACGACCTCTCCGTCGGCGAGGATGACGACGCGGTCCGCCACCTCGGCGGCGAGCTCGACGTCGTGGGTGGCGACGAGGACGGTGGTGCCCGCGGCGGCGAGCTCGGTCAGGACCTCGGCGAGGCGACGCTTCGCGCCGTAGTCGAGGCCGCGGGTGGGCTCGTCGAGCAGGAGCACCTGCGGTGAGCCCGCGAGGATCACGGCGAGGGCGAGTTCGAGACGCTGGCCCTCCGAGAGGTCGCGGGGGTGGCGCGTCGGCTCGATGCCCCCCGAGATCCGGGCGAGCAGCCGGGCGGCGGTGCCCGGGGCCGCCCCGAAGTCGGCGTCGGCGGCGACGCACTCGGCGGCGACGGTGTCGGCGTAGAGCAGCAGCTCGGGCTCCTGGGGGACGAGACCGACGGTCCGGACGCGCTCCCGGGCCCCGACCGCGTGGGGGTCGAGCCCGTCGGAGCCGTCGAGTCCCAGCCGGATGCGCCCCGACGAGAGGGGGTGCTGGGCGGCGAGGGCCCCGAGCAGCGTCGACTTCCCGGCGCCGTTGCGCCCCATCAGCACCGTCACGGACCCGGCGGCGACCGACAGGTCGATGCCGTCGAGCACGACCCGGCCGGCCCGGGCGACCCGCAGCCCCTTCGCCGTGATGGCGTCGCGGGGGCCGACCCCCCGCAGGCTGGAGGGCGAGGTGGGCTCGGTCGTGGCGAGCCGGTCACGGAGAGCACCCACCCGGCGCCGGGCGTCCCGGATCGACAGGGGGGTGGGTGACCAGCCCGCGAGGCGGGACAGGCCGACGACGGGCGGGAAGATCTGGGAGACGAGCATCGCCTCAGCCGGTTCGAGCAGAGCGGAGGTGTGCCCGTCGGCGACGAGGACGACGCGGTCGGCGTGGTGGATGACGCGCTCCAGGCGGTGCTCGGCGAGCACGACCGTGACCCCGAGGTCGTGCACGATGCGGTGCAGCGAGGCGAGCACCTCCTCGGCGGCCACGGGGTCGAGCGCCGAGGTCGGCTCGTCGAGGACGAGGATGCGAGGGCCGGCGGCGAAGAGGGCCGCGATGGCGACCCGCTGCTGCTGACCGCCGGACAGGGCGGTGAGGGCCCGCCCGCGCAGCGGGGTCAGGCCGAAAAGGTCGAGCGTCTCCTCGACCCGGCGACGGATCGCGGTGGGGTCGAGCCCCATCGTCTCCATCCCGTAGGCCAGCTCGTCCTCGACGACGTCGGTGACGAAGGTCGACGACGGGTTCTGCTCTACGAGACCGACGACGGTCGCGAGGTCACGGGGTCGGTGCTCGGCGGTGTCGAGACCGTCCACGACGACCCTGCCGCTCAGCGTCCCCCCGCTGAAATGCGGCACGAGACCGTTGATCGTGCGCAGCAGCGTCGACTTGCCGCTGCCGGTGGGCCCGACGACGAGCACGAGCTCGCCCTCCGGGATCTCGAGGTTGACGTCGTGCAGCGCCGGTGTGCTCGTCTCGGCGTAGCGCACGGACATGTGGTCGAAGCTGATCACGACGCAGTCCTCCTGGGCACCGGGGTGAGCACGGCCGGGACTGCTGCGACGAGGATCGCGACGACGCAGGCGAGCGGCACGGGCGGGAGCGAGGCGTCCTGCACCGGGACGATGCCGGGCCAGGCCTGCACCGCGGCGATCACGAGCACCGCTGCCGGGACCGCCCCCGCGACGACGGTCGTCGTCTCGGTCCACTCCCAGCGGTCCCGTCGGTGACCGGACCGGCCGTCGGTCGACGCACCGACCGCGAGGCTGGCACCGGCGAGCAGCACGCCGAGCAGGAGCAGGGGGAGCCCGAGGGCGCCGCCGACGGAGGCGTCGAGCAGGCCGTAGAGACCGCCGAGGACGCCGAGGAGCCCGAGCAGCGCGAGGGCCGACGCGCGGCGCCGGGTCGTCGGGCTCGAGTGGATCGCCCGCCCGTAGCCGCGCGACTCCATCGAGGCGGCGAGCCCGAGCGAGCGCTCGAAGGCGGTCTCGAGCACGGGGACCGCCAGGCGCGCCGTCTCCCGCAACCCGTGGCCCTCGCGGCCGCGCAGGGCACGGGCCGACCGGACGGTTCTGGCATCGGCGAGCAGCTGCGGCGCGAACGTCAGTCCGACGACGACCGCGGTGCCCACGTCATAGAGGGTGGCGGGCAGGTAGCGGAGCAGGCGCCGCGGGCTGGCGAGGGCGTTGGCGGCGCCGATGCACGCGAGGATCGCGGTGAGGCGCAACGCGTCGTACACGGCATACAGCAGGGACTCGAGCGTGACCGGTCCACCGAGGCGAACGCCGGCGGCCCACTCGGGCAAAGGAATTCGCGGGAGGGTGAAGAGCACCGTCGATCCGTGCACGCCGTTGCCGAGGATGATGGTCATCACGACCCGGAAGGCGATGATGACCGCGCCGAGCACGAGGAAGGCGCCGAGCGGGTTGGCGACGGCGGGGTCGCGGCGCTCCGTCACGACCAGCGCACAGACGCCGATGACGAGGAGCAGGAGCACGGGGTTGGACGTGCGCGAGGCCGCCGTGGCAAGCCCCAGCCCCCACAGCCACCAGGCTGCGGGATGCTGGAGCCGCTCACGGCGCTGCATCGGTGACGGCTCAGCGATCGGCCTGCTGGCGGCGCGAGCGCAGCACGAGGTAGGCGATGAGGGCGAGCAGCACGAGCGCCGCGATGACGTATCCCGCCCAGCTCGTGCCCGACGACGTGTCGGCCGCCGTGGTGGCGGGGTCGGCGACGGCCGGCGCGGACTCGGTGGCGGTCGGGGTCGCTCCACCGTCGGTGGCGGTCGCCGAGGGGCTGGCCTCGCTCGTGGTCGGCGTGGCGGCGGCGCCGGGGGCGGCGATCTGGATGGCCGTGTCGGGGGCGGCGGCCTCCCGGCTGACCTCCTTCACCTCGCCACCGCAGTCGGTGGCGGGGTAGCCGGCGACGGCGCAGACCAGGCCGCCCTCGACGCGCAGCTGGCCGGCGCTGGCGAGCACGTCCGAGCTCGTCCCGTCGGCGGCCACGACGGCGCAGCTCGCGGTCGGCTCGGGGGGCGTCGCGTTGTCGGCGGAGTCGGCGCTGCGGCCGAAGTCGATGACGAGGCCGACCCGCTTCTTGCCGTCCTGCGCGGGGGTGCTGGCGCACAGCTCGTCGAAGGTGAGCACGGCGCGGGGCAGGCGCGAGGAGGACTCGTCGCCGATGGCGTAGCGCCAGCCCTCGACCGTCCCGTCCTTGGGCGTCGTCTGGTCCGGGCCCTTCTGGGCGTAGGCCCAGGCGCCGTCGGTGAGCTGGTAGAAGCCCCAGTAGCGGTAGGCGGCGGCCTGTGCGGGGGCGATGGTGAGCACGGCGAGGGCGAGCGCCACGAGAGTGGCGAGCAGGCCCCGCACCTGCGTTCGGCGGGTGGGGCTGATGGGACGGGTGAGCACGGCGATCCTCCTCGCGGGCGGACACCGAGGGCACGGCAGGAGCCGCCCGCAGGGTGACTCCGGTCCGCATTCCACGACAGACTGACAAGGGAGCCGAACGGGCGCGGGTTTTCCGGCTGGCAGCGCGAGAGATCTCGCGGGTGCATCACGGTTGCGGGTCAGCGCCGGGATCACACCGGCTTGCCCCTACGTCCATCGGGTACTGCGAACCGTGACACGTCGGGGTCTGCCGCGTCAAACGTCCGTCTGTCGCACCGCACGGTTAGGGTGGCGATCATGAGCGCTGACTGGACCTGGTTGTTCCTCGACGCCCACGGCGAGCCGGTCGAGGGGGAGTCGGTCCCCACGGCGGGGTTCCCGACGCAGAGTGATGCCGAGAGCTACCTCGGCGACTCCTGGCGCGAGCTGCTCGACGCCGGTGTCGAGGCCGTGACCCTGCGGGAGAACGATGTCGACGTCTACGGGCCGATGAGCCTGCGGGCCACGGAGTGACGGCGGAGCGGGCGCCGTTCTCCGACGGGCTCCAGCGAGAGCTGAGGGTCAGGGTCGCTCAGGCACAGCGATCGTGGCGGGCGCCCGGAGTGAGCGTCGGCGTCGTCCGCGACGGCCACCTCGTGTGGTCCGACCACGTCGGGTCGGCACGACTTGCCGGACCCTCCGGTCCCGCTGTGCCCGCCGACGACGACACCCAGTTCATGATCGGGTCGGTGACCAAGACCTTCACAGCGGTGGTCGTCCTGGCGCTGCGTGACGACGGGCTGCTCTCGCTCGACGACACGATGGAGGCCTACGTGTCCGGCACCCGGCACGGGCGGGTTCCTCTGCGGCAGATGCTCGCTCACGCCTCCGGCCTGCAGCGTGAGCCGGTCGGCAACATCTGGGAGAGCCTCGTGGCCCCCGACCGCGAGGCCCTGCTGTCCGGTGCCGAGGACGCAGAGCAGGTGCTTCCCGCCCACCACGCCTTCCACTACTCCAACCTCGCCTACGGCCTGCTCGGGCAGGTCGTCGAGCGGGTGACCGGCCGCGACTGGGAGGACGTCGTCCACGAGCGGGTGCTCGACCCGCTCGGGATGGTGCGCACGGGGCTGACCCCCGCCGACGACCGGGCACGGGGCTACCAGATCGACCCCTACGCGCGCACCGCCCGCGAGGAGCCGCTCTTCGAGCTGCGTGCGACGGCGCCCTTCGGCGGGCTGTGGTCGAGCGTCGCCGACCTGTCCCGCTACGCCGCCTGGCTCGCCCGTCCCGACGGTCGGGTGCTGGCCGCCGAGACGGTCGACGAGATGTGCCGGCCGATCATCATGACCGACCCCGACGGCTGGTCAGGCGCCTACGGCCTCGGGTTCGGGATGACCCGGCGTGGCGAGCGCGTCCACGTCGGCCACGGCGGGGCGATGCCCGGCTTCCTCACCGGTCTCGGGGTTCGGCGACCCGAGGGGGTCGGCGCGGTCGTCTTCGCCAACGCGACGTCGGGGGCGCTCTCGATGCGCCTCGCGGCCGACCTCGTCGAGGCGGTCATCGACGCCGAGCCGCCGCTGGCCAGCCCGTGGGCCCCCGAGCAGCCCGACCCCGCGCTGGCCCCCCTGCTCGGCGCGTGGTGGGCCGAGGGTTCACCGATCACCTTCTTCGTCCGGGACGGTGAGCTGTGGTCGCACCTTGTCGAGGACGAGGCGCTCACCGAGACGCGGTATGCCGCCGAGGGCCCCGACCGCTTCCGCGCCGTGGCCGGCCGCGAGCGCGGAGAGGTGCTCGAGGTGGTCCGCGCCCCGGACGGGTCGATCGCCCGGCTCTACTTCGCGACGTATGCCGTGACCCGTGAGCCGCTCGCCTTCGCGGACCTCACCGACTAGCCCGATCAGTCTGCGGATCAGTCTGCGATTGGTGCTGTCCTGACGACACCTGGCGCCGACCGATCTGCAGCGTGATGACCCGGCTGGATCAGTCTGCGGATCAGTCTGCGGCTGGTGCTGTCCTGACGACACCTGGCGCCGACTGATCTGCAGCTTGATGACCGGCTGGATCAGTCGGCGGATCAGTCTGCGATTGGTGCTGTCCTGACGACACCTGGCGCCGACTGATCTGCAGCGTGATGACCCGGCTGGATCAGTCGGCGGATCAGTCTGCGGCTGGTGCTGCTCGGGGTCAGCGGGCGATCGACGCGGTCACGACGAACTTGGCGTTGCGGGCGACCTGCCGGGTCGGTCCGACGAGGAGGCTGAGGAGCGGCCGGTGGAGCAGGTGCGAGTTCCAGACGGTCCACAGCTCGCCGCCGGGCTCGAGGACGCGGGCGGCATCGGCGAACAGGTGCGGTGCGATGCTCTCGTCGACGCTGGATCCGCTGTGGAACGGCGGGTTGAGCGCGATGAAGCGAGCGCTGCCCGACGGCAGCGACGACAGGGCGTCATCGCGCACGACGCTGACCCGGTCTGCGACGCCGTTCGCGGCGGCCGTCGCCCGGGCCGAGGCGACCGCTGCGGCGGACTCGTCGCTGGCGTGCACGCGGATGCCTGCATGCCGCAGGGCGAGCACCGTCGCGACGACACCCGTGCCGCAGGCGAGGTCGACGACCTCGTCGGGCAGCTCCTCAGGGAGGTGCTCCAGCAGGAACCGGGTGCCGATGTCGATCGAGGTTCCGGCAAAGACCCCACCGAGGGCGCGCACCGTGAGCAGCCCCGGGTGGTCCTCGGTGCGGGGCTGCGGGTCGCCGCCGCTCGAGGGCCGGCGCGCGACGAGGACGCGCGACTTCTGCCGCGCGTGAGTGACGTCGACCCGCTCGAAGACCTCGCGCAGGACGTCGTTCATCGTCGTCGTCATGTGCTTGATCCGGCCGCCGGCGAAGACGACCACCTCGGGATGGGCGTGGGCGGCGATGAGCCCGGCAGAGTCGCGGAGCTCGTCGAGGGAGCGGGGCAGGCGCAGGAGCACGACCCGGGCGCCGTCGACGAGGGAGGCCTCGAGCCCGTGCGAGGCGAAGGCGTCGGCGTGGCCGAGACGCTCCGCCTGCGTGCGCAGGGTCCGCTCGGCCGTCAGGGGGTCCTGGTGGACGCGGATGCCACGGGCTCCCTCGGACGCGGCGCCCAGCGTCAGGGCCCCGGCCACGTCACCGATGACGACGAGCGAGCCGTCGTGCAGGTCGCCGCGGGCGGCCCCGGACTCGTCGAGGAGGAGTCGGTCGGCGGCGTCAGCGAGCGAGGTCCAGTCACGGGGGCCGGGACGGCGTTCGGAAGTCGGTGGGGTCACGAGATGCAGGTCGCGGTCGAGGGGTCGTCGCGACGGGTCGTCAGCTCGGGTACTCGCCGCGGGCGACGAGCGGCTTGGGCATCCGGGTGCGGCGCATCTGGAAGGCGCGCACGACGGCATACCAGGCGTCACCCTTCTCAGCGGTGCCGAACTTGTCGTCGACCTTGCGCCGGGTCTTGCGCCACATCCAGACGGCGTCGCCGATGGCGATGATGATCAGGCCGTAGACGAGCACGAAGACGAGCAGCAGGGCCCAGCTCGTGCGCACGAAGCTGAGCAGCAGCACGAGGAGCATCACGGGGAGCATGAACTCGCCGAGGTTCCAGCGGGCGTCGACCGAGTCGCGGATGAACCGACGGCGGGGGCCCTTGTCACGCGCGGGCAGGTAGCGGTCGTCGCCGGTCATCATGCCCTGGCGCTGCTTGGCCATCGCCTCGCGGCGGGCGGCCTTGTCGACCTTGCCGGCGGCCTTGCGGTCGGTGACGATGAGGGGGCGCTTGTTGGCCGCCTCCTGGTCACGTCGCTTGGGCGTGGGGCGGTTCTTCGCACCGGCCCGCTCCTCGGTCTCGGGGATGGCCAGCTCGTCGTTGAGGGTCTTCTTGCGTCCGAACACGGGCCCACTCTAGGCGGTCGAAGGCCCGGCCCCTGAATCGTCACCCTCGGCGAGGGCCCGCTCGTCCGCGTGCGCGACGTGCGTCAGCTGCCGCCAGAGCAGCACGACGAGCAGCGCCGAGCCGGCGAACGCGAACCAGAAGGGGGCGGTGACGCCCCACCGTGCAGCGAGGACCCCGCCGAGGGCGGCGCCCACGACGATGCCGCCCTGGACCCCGATGAGGTAGACGCTGCCGACCCGTCCCTGCAAAGCGCTCGGGACCGCGCGCTGGCGCACCGTCGTCGCCGTCGTGCCCCAGACGAAGGCGTGGACGCCGAAGACGACCATGACGAGCATCGCCACCCACGGGGTCGTCGTCAGCGCGAGGGCGAGGTGGGTGAGGGTCTCGATGACGAGCCCGCCGCGCATGATGTTGCCGAGGCTGACGTGCGACGCGAGCCAGCCGTAGAGCCCCGTGCCCAGCAGGCCACCCACGGCGCCGGCGGTCGTCAACAGGCCGAAGCCGACCTCACCGGTGCCGAGGCGCTCGATCGCGTAGAGGACGAGGACCGACCACGCCGCGCCGTAGGTGATGTTGAAGGTCACGATCGTCAGGGTCAGCGTGCGCACGGCGGGGTTGCGCCACAGCCAGCGCAGGCCTTCAGCGACGTCGCGGCGCACGTGGGTGCGCGGGGCGGCAGCCTCGGCGCGAGGTGGCAGCACGATCCGGGACACGAGCACGGCCGCCAGCAGGATGCACAGGGCCTGCGCGGCGAAGGGGATGACGAGGCCGGCGGCGAAGAGGAGCGCGCCGAGGGGAGGCCCGACGAGCTGGTTCACGGTGATGAAACCGGCCATGATCCGGGCGTTGCCGACACCGAGGTCGCGGCGGTGCACGAGCATCGGCAGCAGGGTCGAGGTCGTCGTGTCGGCGAGGGTCTCGGCGGTCCCGAGCAGGAACAGGGCGCCGAGCACCACCGCGATGCTCACCCGGCCGGTCACGATCGTCAGCGCCAGCACGGAGATGACGGCGACCCGGGCCAGGTTGACGCCGATGACGATCCGGCGCCGGTCGAGCCGGTCCGCGAGCACCCCGGCCACGAGCCCGAAGAGGAGCCACGGCAGTCGCTGCAGGACCGTCGCGAGCGCGACGAGCAACGGGTCCCGGGTCTGGGAGGCGACGAGGAGAGGTCCGGCGGCGAGCGCGATGCCGTCGCCGAGGTTGCTCGCCCACGACGAGCCGAGCAGCCACCGGAAGGAGGTGCCCAGGCGCCGGGGGAGGACGCGGTCGAGGACGGCGCTCACGGCATACCCCTCGTGACGCCTGTCGTGCCTGCCCACCGCCACGAAGCGGCGTCACCCCGTCCCACGACCGTGAACCTATCCCGTCGCGTCGCCTCCGGTGATGGCGACGGGGGGCTGGATATGGTGCGGAGATGACCGACGACACCCTGACCCCCGACCAGCTGGACGAGATCCGTGCGCGGGTCGCCGACCTCATGCCGCAGGTCCGCGCTGACCTCGAGGCGCTCGTGCGCATCCCGAGCGTCTCGGCCTCCTCCTTCGACCAGAGCCACGTGGACGCGAGCGCCGAAGCCGTGGCCGAGCTGCTCCGGGCCGAGGGGCTGGAGGTCGAGATCGTCCGTGAAGGAGGTCGGCCGGCCGTGATCGGGCACCTCGACGGACCCGAGGGTGCACCGACGGTGACCCTCTACGCGCACCACGACGTGCAGCCGCCCGGGGATGACGCCGACTGGCACAGCCTGCCCTTCGAGCCGACCGAGCGCGACGGCCGCCTCTTCGGACGTGGCGCGGCGGACGACAAGGCCGGCGTGATGGCCCACGTCGCCGCGCTCCGGGCCCACCGCGGCGCCCTCCCCGTCGGCCTGACGATCTTCGTCGAGGGCGAGGAGGAGTCCGGCTCACCCTCCCTCGAGACGATCCTCGAGCGGCACGGCGACAAGCTCGCCGCCGACGCGATCATCCTCGCCGACTCGACCAACTGGGAGGTGGGCACGCCCGCGCTGACGACGACGCTGCGGGGCGGGGTGCGCGCCGTCGTCACCGTCCGCACCCTCGACCACTCGGTCCATTCCGGGATGTACGGCGGTGCGGCGCCCGACGCGGTCACCGCCCTGGTTCGCCTGCTCGCCTCGCTCCACGACGACGAGGGCAATGTCGCCGTCGCCGGACTGGACGAGAGCGAGGCCGCCGACCTCGACTACGACGAGGCCCGCTTCCGCGCCGAGTCCGGCCTGCTCGACGGCGTCTCGCTGATCGGCTCCGGCTCGATCCTCAGCCGGCTCTGGACCAGGCCAGCCCTCACGACGATCGGCATGGACGTCACCTCCGTGGACAAGGCCTCCAACACCCTCGCGGCGTCCGCGCGCGCCAAGGTCTCGATGCGCGTCGCCCCGACGCAGGACCCGGCCGCCGCCTACGAGCTGCTCCGCGAGCACCTGCTCGCCCACGCCCCCTGGGGCGCCCAGGTGCAGGTCGACCTCGAGGAGCACGGCCCCGGCTTCGCGGCGGACGCCGACGGCCCGGTCTACGACGCGGCGCGGTCCTCCTTCGCCGACGCGTGGGGCACGGACCCGGTCGACATCGGGGTCGGTGGGTCAATCCCGTTCGTCGCCTCCTTCGCCGAGAAGTTCCCCGACGCCGCCATCCTCGTCACCGGCGTCGAGGACCCCGACTCGCGGGCGCACGGCGCCGACGAGTCGCTCGACCTCGGCGAGTTCGCGCGCGTCTGCACCGCCGAGGCGATCTTCCTCGCGCGGATGGGCGCCCAGCGCGACTGATCACACCCGAGCGCACCCGGTGGCTCTCAGCCCAGCGGCAGACTTGGTGCGCTCAGGTGCGTCGGCTCAGTCCTTGTGGGTCGTGCCCGGGAGGGCGAGCATCCGGTCGAGGGCGCTGCGCGCCTCGGCGGAGACGGTCTCGTCGACGTGGATCGGGTTGACGACCCGACCGTCGACGAGCGACTCGAGCGCCCACACGAGGTGCGGGAGGTCGATCCGGTTCATCGTCGAGCAGTAGCAGACGTTCTTCTCGAGGAAGGTGATCTCCTGCTCGGGGAACATCTGCCCGAGCCGCCGCACGAGGTTGAGCTCGGTGCCGACGACCCACTTCGTGCCGGCCGGTGCGGCGGCGATCGTCTGGATGATCCGCTCCGTCGAGCCGACCTCGTCAGCGAGCTCGACGACCTCGTACTGGCACTCCGGGTGGACGATGACCTTGACCCCGGGGATCTCGCGGCGGGCGGTCTCGACCGCGTCGACGCTGAACCGGCCGTGCACCGAGCAGTGTCCGCGCCAGAGGATCATCCGGGCCCGGTCGAGCTGCTCCGCCGTGAGGCCGCCGTTCGGGCGGTGCGGGTCCCACACGACGCAGTCGTCGAGGGCCAGGCCCAGCTCGCGGACCGCGGTGTTGCGCCCGAGGTGCTGGTCGGGCAGGAAGAGCACCTTGCCCTCGCCGGCGACCCCACCGACCTCCTCGAAGGCCCAGTCGAGGGCGGTGCGGGCGTTGGAGGAGGTGCAGATGGTGCCGCCGTGCCGCCCGGTGAAGGCCTTGATGGCGGCCGAAGAGTTCATGTAGGTGACCGGGACGGTGCGGTCGGCGACACCGGCGGCCGACAGCTGCTCCCAGCAGTCCTCGACCTGGGCGATCGCGGCCATGTCGGCCATCGAGCAGCCGGCCGCGAGGTCGGGGAGGATGACGGTCTGGTCGTCACCGGTGAGGATGTCGGCCGACTCCGCCATGAAGTGCACGCCGCAGAAGACGATCCACGGGGCGTCGGGGCGGGCCGCCGCGTCGCGCGCGAGCTTGAAGGAGTCACCGGTGACGTCGGCGAACTCGATGACCTCGTCGCGCTGGTAGTGGTGACCGAGCACGAACACCCGCTCGCCGAGCGCCGCCTTGGCCGCCCGGGCCCGCTCGACGAGGCCGGGGTCGGACGCGGCCGGGAGCTCACCGGGGCACTCGACACCCTTCTCGCTGTGCAGGTCGGTGCCGCGTCCGAGGACGAGCAGGGGCAGCGGGGCGGGGGCCGAGGTGGTGTCGGTCGTCATGTCCCCGATCGTATGCCGCTCGCTCCGCCCCGAGGTCGTCCGCACGGGTGGAGGTGGGCGGACGCGGCCGGATCGGCGGCCCGCCGACGGGCGGTGACATGATTCGGAGGTGCACGTGCTCATCGCCCCGGACTGCTTCACCGGCTCCCTCACCGCGGCCCAGGCGGCCGCGGCCATCGCGCAGGGCTGGGCGACGGCAGCGCCCCACGACACCCTGTCCCAGGTGCCGCTCTCGGACGGCGGCCCCGGCTTCGTCGACGTGCTCGCGGCCAACCTCCCCGGTGAGGTCCTCGCCACGGTGACGACCGACCCGCTCGGGCGGGACGTCCCCGCGACGATCCTGCTCGTCGAGGACGGTGGCCGGCGCACGGCCTACATCGAGTCCGCGCAGGCCGCCGGGCTGCACCTGCTGGCGCCCGACGAGCGCGACCCGACCCGTACGAGCACGTTGGGGGTCGGCCGCCTCATCGCCACCGCGGTGGAGGCCGGCGCCACCCGGGTCGTCATCGGGCTCGGCGGCTC
>JBDSSS010000019.1:0-8544 GCA_039928615.1 Terracoccus sp.
GCCCCCAGTCTCCCCTATCCTGCAGGGGATGCCCCGACTGCTGCTGCTGACCAATGCGCTTGCACCCAGCGCCGAGGTCCTGCCTGCCCTCGGCCTGCTCAGCCACTCGGTGCGGATCCTGCCCGCCGAGGCGACGGCCCTCGTCGATGCCCCCGACTGCGACGTCGTGCTCATCGACGCGCGGCGCGAGCTGGCGAGCGCCCGGTCGCTGTGCCGTGTGCTGCGCACCACGGGAATGTCGTCGCCGCTCGTCGCCGTCCTCACCGAGGGCGGCCTCGCCGGGATCACCGCCGAGTGGGGCCTCGAGGACGTCATCCTCGAGTCGGCCGGGCCGGCCGAGGTCGACGCGCGGATCCGGCTGGCGATGACGAAGGGCCAGGACGACGACGCCGACCTCGACCTGCCGATCACCTCGGGTGAGCTCGTCATCGACGAGGCGAGCTACTCGGCGAAGTTCCGCGGGATGCCGCTCGACCTCACTTACAAGGAGTTCGAGCTGATCAAGTACCTCGCTCAGCACCCGGGGCGGGTCTTCACCCGCGCCCAGCTGCTCCAGGAGGTCTGGGGCTACGACTACTACGGGGGCACCCGCACCGTCGACGTGCACGTGCGTCGGCTCCGGGCCAAGCTCGGCCCCGACCACGAGGCGCTGATCGGCACGGTGCGCAACGTCGGCTACCGGCTCGTGCCCGAACGGTCCGGGCCCGAGCCCGCCCGCACGACGATCTGACGAAGTCACCGCAGCCCGCGGTGACACAGCGGAACGGCCCGGCTCCCTGGGGAGCCGGGCCGTTCGCGTGCTGCGGTGGCGCGGTGGTGCGGGACTACGCCGTCGGCGTCACGGGGCGAGCGTGATCCGGCTCGGCGCGGTCGGGGTGTAGGGCGAGACGCCGTCGAGGTAGTTCGCGAAGGCGTCGATGTCGAGACCGCCGAAGTACTTCCCGGTGCCGCCGGTGAAGGCCGGGAAGCCGTCACCGCCGTCGGAGAGGAAGTTGTTGGTGACGATGCGGTAGGACGCGGCCTTGTCGACGGCCGTCCCCCCGATCATCACGGAGCCGTCCACGACGGCGGAGCCGTTGTGGCTGTAGGTGAGGCCGGCGACCTGCAGGACCTTGGGCGACAGCGCGCTGTTGGCGCCGCTGAACTGCTGGTTCAGCACGTCGTAGACCTGCTGGCCGGTGAGGCTCATCGAGACGAGGTAGTTGTTGAACGGCTGGACCGTGAACGCCTCCTCGAACGTGACGTCCCCGGGGGTCTCGCCCGGGTAGGCCTGCTGGTCGGAGGTGAGGTCGGCCCGGATGCCGCCGGGGTTCATGAAGGCGACGACGGGCGCCGCACCACCGGTGACGACGGACGGGTCGGCGAGCTGCGCGTCCGCGATGAGGTCTCCGAGCGGGGACTCACCGGCGGCGTTCTGGGTCTTGACGACGTTGGCCGTGATCTGGCCGATGACCCGCGAGGCGATCGGGGTGACGAGCGCCTTGTACGTCGCGATGAGCGAGGTCTGGGCCGCGTCCTTGGCGACGTCACGCGTGACGATCATGTTGGACGAGTCGGCGAGCGTCGGACGGACGATGTCCTGGGTGCGACGGTCGTACTTCACGTTCGTCTCGGTGAAGAGCCGACCGAAGGACGAGGCCGACGTCAGCAGGCGCGGCTTGCCGGCCGGGTCCGGGATGTTGCAGACGTAGGGCTGGTGTGTGTGGCCCGAGACGACCATGTCGATGGCCGGGCTGAGGTTGCGCGCGATCGGCAGGATCGGCGAGTCGGCCGACAGGCTGCCGCCGCCCTTGCAGGTGAAGTCGTAGGGGGTCGCCGACGGCGGGATGCCGCCCTGGTGGATGAGCACGACGATGGCATTGACGCCCTTCTTCTTGAGCACCGGGACGAGGGCGTTGGCCGTGGCCACCTCGTCCTTGAACTCGAGACCGGCGACGCCGGAGGCGGTGACGATGTTCGGGGTCTCCTTGAGGGTCATCCCGATGAAGCCGATCTTGGCCCCGTTGACCTTCTTGATCGTGTAGGCCGGCAGGATCGTGTTGCCCGAGGACTTCTCGATGACGTTCGCGGCGAGGTAGGGGAAGTCCGCGCCGGCGAACGTGCCGTCGGGGCAGGAGTTCTGGTTGTTGGCGCCGTCACCGTCGTCGATGCAGCCGCCCTTGGCGAGGCGCTGGAGCTCCTTGTAGCCCTCGTCGAACTCGTGGTTGCCCACCGCGGTCACGTCGAGCCCGAGCGCGTTCATCGACTCGATGGTCGGCTCGTCGTGGAACGCCGCCGACAGCAGCGGCGAGGCGCCGACGATGTCACCGGCGGCGACCGTGAGCGTGTTGGGGTGGCCCTGGCGGGCCTCGGCGAGGTGCGTCGCGAGGTACTCGACCCCACCGGCGTTGACCGTCTCGCTCGTGGTCGCGCCGACCTGGATCCGGCCGCTCGAGCCGGACGGCGCCTCGAGGTTGCCGTGGAAGTCGTTGAAGGACAGGATCTGCAGGTCCATCAGCGGCCCCTGCGGGTGGTGGTCCTTGTCGTGGCCGCCCTTGTCGTCCTTCTTGCCCTTCTTGTCCTTCTCGGGCTTCTTGTCGTCGTCCTTCTTCTTACCGTGCTCGGTGCTGGAGGAGCTCGTCGAGCCCTTCGCGCTGTCGTGGGACGCGGCGAACGCCGGTGCGGCGAGCGACGCGACGCAGGTCGCCGCGATGGCGACACCTGCGATGCGGCGGGTGGAACGGGACATGGGTCTCCCCTTGGTGGTGGGTTGCTGCGTGCGGGCGCCCCCGAGCGCCTCCGAGGGAGGTTAGTCGCTGGCACCGACGAATGGGGGTCCGAAATGAGGTCATGGTGAAATCGGGGGTATGCCCGCCGCCACCGTCTCCCGTCGTGACCCCTCCCACCCCCTGACGCCAGAGGAGGCGTCGGAGGCGGCTTCGCTCGCCGAGCGTGCGGCCGCGGCCGACGGGTCGCAGCCCCTCTCGGAGCAGTTCCGTCTCTCGCTGACGGCCGGGGAGCACGAGGGTGTCGAGCACCTCCTCGCATATGCCGCTGACGACCGTCTCGTCGGCTACGCGCAGGTCCGCGCGGGAGCCGGCGAGGAGCCGCCCTCGGCCGAGCTCGTCGTCGACCCGAGTGCGCGTCGGGCGGGCGTCGGGAGCGCGCTGCTGGCGGCCCTGCCCGCGAGTGCCCGGGTCTGGAGCCACGGCGTGGGTCCGGCCGGCGCGACGGCCGAGGCGTTCGCCGTCGCGAACGGCCTCGCGGCCACCCGCTCCCTGCACGTGATGGGCCGCTCGTTGCAGGACGGTCCCGCGTGGCCGCGGCCCTCGCTGGCCGACCGCTACGCCGTGCGCTCCTTCGAGCCCGGCCGCGACGAGCAGGCCTGGCTCGACCTCAACGCCGCGGCGTTTGCGCACCACCCGGAGCAGGGCTCGCTCCGCCGCACCGACCTCGACCAGCGGATCGCCCAGCCGTGGTGGGACCCGGCCGGCCTGGTCCTCGTCGTCGAGGCGGACCGCCCCGACGAGGTCGTCGCCTCGCACTGGACCAAGGTCGACCCGCCCATCGCGGCGGGCGGCTCCGTCGGCGAGGTCTACGTCGTCGCCGTGTCACCCGATCACCAGGGCGAGGGGCTCGGCCGCGCCGTCACCGTCCTCGGCCTCGACCACCTCAAGGCGCTCGGCCTGGCCGACGTCGTCCTCTACGTCGACGAGGACAACGTCGCCGCCGTCCGCACCTACGAGGGCCTCGGCTTCACCGACCACGAGGTGCACCGCCAGTTCGCCCGGGCCTGAGCCGGACCGCGATCGGAGCGCGTGCCGCGGGGCCCGCCCAGCGGCATACGCGCTGGTCCCCCCGGGAGTGAGACGAGAGGACCCGGTCCCCGCGAAAGGGTGCCACGATGGTCCCATGAGCACCGGGAGCCTCGAACGAACCGATGTCGACGACCACGCCCAGGTCCCCGGGGTGCAGCCGGACGACGGGGAGCCGGGTGAGTCCTCGGAGGTCAGCTCCTTCACGAGCACGGTCCCGTCCCGGCGGGCACCGGCCCGCGGGCCCAACGGCCGGTTCATCGGTCCGGGGACGCGGCCGGAGCCGCAGGACGACCTGCCCGCCGACCGCTACCTCGAGCGCGAGCTGTCCTGGCTGCAGTTCAACGAGCGGGTCATGCAGCTCGCGATGGACCCCGACGTGCCGCTGCTCGAGCGGGCCCGCTTCCTCGCGATCTTCTCGAGCAACCTCGACGAGTACTTCATGGTCCGCGTCGCCGGCCTCAAGCGGCGGATCGCCACCGGCCTCGCCGTGCGCACGGCGGCCGGGCTCGAGCCGCGCGAGCTGATCGAGCGGATCGCCCGGCTGGCGCACGAGCTGATGCACCAGCACGCCGCGATCTTCCAGCACGACGTGCGACCCGCGCTCGAGGAGCAGGGCATCACCATCGTGCGGTGGGACGAGCTCGACGAGGCCGACCGCGACCCGCTCCACTTCTTCTTCGCCGACCACGTCTTCCCCGTGCTCACCCCGCTCGCGGTCGACCCGGCCCACCCCTTCCCCTACATCTCGGGGCTCTCGCTCAACCTCGCGGTCCTCCTGCAGAACCCGAAGACGGGCTCGGAGCACTTCGCCCGGGTCAAGGTGCCGCCGAGCCTCCCCCGCTTCATCCTCGTCGACACCGACTTCGACGCAGCCATCGACAAGGACGTCGACCGCAAGCGCTTCGTCCCGCTCGAGGACGTCATCGCCAGCCACCTCGACCAGCTCTTCCCCGGCATGCTCGTCCAGCAGCACTTCTGCTTCCGGGTGACCCGCAACGAGGACCTCGAGGTCGAGGAGGACGACGCCGAGAACCTGCTCACCGCCCTCGAGCGTGAGCTGACCCGACGCCGCTTCGGACCCCCGATCCGGCTCGAGGTCGAGGACGACATGGACGCCAAGGTCCTCGACATGCTCAGCCGGGAGCTGCAGATCAGCGAGCGCGAGGTCTACCGCCTTCCCGGGCCGCTCGACCTGCGAGGCCTGTTCACCATCGCCGACGTCGACCGCTCCGACCTCGAGTTCCCGAAGTTCGTGCCACGCACCCACCCGGACCTCGCCCCGACGGAGAGCTCGAAGGCGATGGACCTCTTCGCCGCTATCCGGCACAAGGACGTGCTCGTCCAGCACCCCTACAACTCGTTCTCGACGTCGGTGCAGGCCTTCATCGAACAGGCGGCCGCCGACCCCAAGGTGCTCGCTATCAAGCAGACCCTCTACCGGACCTCGGGTGACTCCCCGATCATCGACGCCCTCATCGACGCGGCCGACGCTGGCAAGCAGGTGCTCGCCGTCGTCGAGATCAAGGCCCGCTTCGACGAGGTCAACAACATCTCGTGGGCCCGCAAGCTCGAGCAGGCCGGGGTCCACGTCGTCTACGGCGTCGTCGGGCTCAAGACCCATGCCAAGCTCTGCCTCGTCGTGCGCCAGGAGTCCGAGGGCCTGGTCCGCTACTGCCACGTCGGCACGGGCAACTACAACCCGAAGACGGCCCGCGTCTACGAGGACTTCGGCCTCTTCACCTGCGACCCGCAGGTCGGCGAGGACATCTCGCGCCTGTTCAACCAGCTGTCCGGCTTCGCGCCCCGCAGCCGGTTCAAGCGCCTCCTCGTCGCGCCGCGCACCGTCCGCTCGGGCCTGATCTCGCTCATCGAGAACGAGATCGACCTGCACCGGGGCGACGCGAAGGGCTCCCAGCGCGGCCGCATCGTCATCAAGGCCAACTCCATCGTCGACGAGGCCCTCATCGACGCCCTCTACCGCGCGAGCATGGCCGGCGTCCGGGTCGACATCTGGGTCCGGGGCATCTGTGCGCTGCGCCCGGGGGTCGAGGAGCTGAGCGAGAACATCCGCGTCCGCTCGATCCTCGGCCGCTTCCTCGAGCACTCGCGGATCTTCTGGTTCGACCACGGCGGGGACCCGCAGGTCTACCTCGGCAGCGCCGACATGATGCACCGCAACCTCGACCGCCGCGTCGAGGCCCTCGTCCGGATCACCGACCCGGGCCACATCGACGAGCTGGGCGATGTCATCGACCTCGCGTTCGCGCCGACGACCTCCCGCTGGGACCTCGGCTCCGACGGTCGGTGGATGCGTTGGCACCTCACCGAGGACGGCGAGCCGCTCGACGACCTGCAGGCCAAGCTGATCGAGCGGCACGACAAGAGACGGAGGAAGGCGAGGAGGCGCTGACCCGTGGCCTCCCTCATCCCCGCCGCCGGAACCCTCCCGTGGCGTCGCACGGACGGCCAGCTCGAGGTCGCCCTCGTCCACCGTCCGAAGTACGACGACTGGTCCTGGGCCAAGGGCAAGCTCGACCCGGGCGAGCAGCCCTGCGTCGCCGCGGCCCGGGAGACACTCGAGGAGACCGGTCTCGTCGTGCGCCTCGGCGCCCCGCTCCCGACGTCGGAGTATGCCGTCCTCGACTCCGACGGCGGCGCCGCCACCAAGCAGGTGCACTACTGGTCCGCGGAGGTGACCGGGGGCTCGGGCAAGCTCGAGCACGAGATCGACGAGGTCCGCTGGGTCGACGTGCGGACGGCCAACGACCTGCTCGACTACGCCCGCGACCGCGAGCAGCTGCTCGCGGTCGTCCGCGCGGAGCGGGAGGGGTCGCTCGAGACCTGGCCGGTCGCCGTGGTCCGGCACGCCAAGGCCAAGCCCCGCGGTCGGTGGAAGGACGACGACCGGCTGCGGCCCCTCGACGCCGTCGGACGCGCGCAAGCGAGCTCCCTCACCCCCGTGCTGGCCGCCTACGGGGTGACCCGGCTCGTCACCTCCTCCTCCGTCCGCTGCGCGGCCACCCTCGAGCCGTATGCCGCTGCGCACCAGCTCCGGGTGCGCACCCGGGTCTCCCTCTCGGAGGAGGACTTCGAGGCCGACCCCGCGCCGGCCCTGCAGCAGGTGGCCAAGCTGCTCGAGAAGGGCGAGCCGGCGGCCCTGTGCAGCCACGGGCCGGTGCTGCCGGCGCTGCTCGACGCCCTCGGTGAGCACGTCGCCGCCAGCCATCCACGGGAGGCCTGGCTGCGCGAGGAGCTGCACACCGCCGCGGACTCGGCCCTGCGCAAGGGCGAGGTGCTCGTGTGCCACCTGACCGGCAGGGGCGCCGACGCCCGGGTCGTCGGCGTGGAGCGGGTCAACACCTGAGGCGCCGGCGAGCCGCGCACGACCCCCAGCGCCTGCCATGCCGGAGGCCGCAGCGCATCCCGGATCAGGCCTGCGCCCCAACTCGTCGTCGCTCGTTCACCTGCGGTTAACCGGACGGGGCGCGTTGGTCACCCTGCCCCCCTATCTTCGCCGTGGACGGACCGATGAGCACCGATGCTCGGCTCGGCCCGCCGACCGTCAAGACCACCCCATTGAGAGGGAACCCACTCGTGTCCGTTTCGCGTATCAGCGCCTTCAGCGCCCTTGCACTCTCCGGCGCCCTTGCGCTCTCGGCCTGCGCGTCCGAGAACCCTGCCCCCGCGAGCCCGGGTGCCGGGACCGGCCCCGCCGCGACCGCTGCAGGCGACTGCTTCGACGGCAACCTCAAGGCCGAGGGCTCCTCGGCGCAGAAGAACGCCATCGAGGAGGCCATCTCCGCCTTCCAGACCGCCTGCGAGGGCGCGACGATCGACTACCAGCCCACCGGGTCCGGTGCCGGCATCAAGCAGTTCATCGCCAAGCAGGTCGACTTCGCCGGCTCCGACTCGGCGCTCAAGACCGTCGAGAAGGACGGCAAGGTCGAGGCCGACGACGCCAAGGCCGCCTGCGGCTCCGAGGCCTGGAACCTGCCGATGGTGACCGGTCCCATCGCCATCGCCTACAACGTCAAGGGCGTCGACAAGCTCGTGCTCAACGCCGAGGTCGCCGCGAAGATCTTCGATGGCAAGATCACCACGTGGAACGACCCCGCCATCGCGGCGCTCAACTCGGGCGTGACCCTGCCCAACACACCCATCAAGGTCTACTTCCGCTCCGACGAGTCGGGCACGACCGAGAACTTCACCAAGTACCTCAAGGCCGCGGCCCCCGACGCGTGGAGCTACGACCCCGGCAAGGCGTGGACGGGCAAGGGCGAGGGCAAGGAGAAGTCCGCCGGTGTCGCGACGGCCACGAAGGGCCAGGACGGCGGCATCACCTACGTCGAGCTGAGCTACGCCCAGCAGAACCAGCTGCCGATGGCCCAGATCGACACCGGTGCCGGTCCGGTCGAGCTCACCGCCGAGTCCGCGGGCAAGACGATCGCCACCGCCGAGCAGACCGGCCAGGGCAACAACCTCTCCCTCAAGATCGACTACGCGACGAAGGAGGCCGGGGCCTACCCGATCGTCCTCGTCACCTACGAGATCGTCTGCTCGAAGTACGCCGACGCCGAGACGGGCAAGAAGGTCAAGGCGTTCCTCAAGACCTTCGCCTCCGACGCGGTGCAGAGTGGTCTCACGACGCAGGGCTACGCTCCGCTCCCGACCGAGGTCGCCACCAAGGTCAAGACCGCGATCGACGCGATCTCCTGACCCTCCACGGCAGGGGCGGGCGCCGTCATCC
>JBDSSS010000020.1:0-20859 GCA_039928615.1 Terracoccus sp.
TCCTTGGCCTTCTCCGCAGCAGCCTTGTCGACCTTCTCGAGGACGGGCTTGGGGGCGCCGTCCACGAGGTCCTTGGCCTCCTTCAGGCCGAGGGAGGTCAGCGCGCGGACCTCCTTGATGACCTGGATCTTCTTCTCGCCCGCGGCGAGGAGAACGACGTCGAACTCGCTCTGCTCCTCCACGGCCTCGGGGGCGGCGGCGCCGCCGGCGGGGGCAGCGGCGACCGGAGCGGCCGCGGTGACGTCGAACGTGTCCTCGAAGAGCTTCACGAACTCGGAGAGCTCGATGAGGGTCATCTCCTTGAAGGCGTCAAGGAGCTCGTCGGTGCTGAGCTTGGCCATGATGGCTTCCTTCCTATGTATTGCCGTGAGTGGCGTTGTGTTGAACGAGCTGACGCGATCGCGTCAGCTCTCGTCGCCACCCTCGGCGACGTCGGTGTTCGCCTCGTCGGACGCGGGTGCGTCCTCCGTGGCGGGGGCCTCGTCGGCAACAGCCGGCGTGGCGGGGCCCTCGGCCTCGACCTTCGCGCGCAGAGCGTCGACCACGCGGGCCGTCTGAGCGAGAGGAGCGGCGAAGAGGTAAACGGCCTTGCTGAGCGAGCCCTTGAGGGCGCCCGCCATCTTGGCCAGCAGAACCTCGCGGGACTCGAGGTCCGCGAGCTTCGTGATCTCCTCGGGGCTCAGGGTCTTGCCGTCGAGGACGCCACCCTTGATCACGAGGAGGGGGTGTGCCTTGGCGAAGTCACGCAGGCCCTTGGCCGCCTCGACCGGGTCACCGGTGACGAAGGCGATCGCGGTCGGGCCCTGGAGCTGACCGTCGAAAGCCGTGACGCCGGCTTCCTTCGCAGCAATCTCCGTGAGCGTGTTCTTGACCACGGCATAGGTGGCGTGTTCCCGGATCGAGCTGCGCAGCTGCGAGAGCTGGGCCACGGTCAGACCGCGGTACTCGGTGAGAACGGCCGCGCCGGACTCGCGGAACTTGTCCGTGATCTCGGCAATGGCTGCCGTCTTCTCGACGTTGGCCATCTGGGCCTCCTTCCCTTGCGTTGCGACGCCGGGTGAAGTCCCACACGAGAAGAAAGGCCCCGGCGCAGGGCGCACGGGACCTTGGGCGGCATGCAGATGTATGCCGTGGGGTTCTCGCGTCCTGCGCTGGCTGCCCGCAACGTGGCGGTACCTTCGGGAGGGGCGTGGATGCCCACGTCCTCCAACCGGCGGTCATTGGTCAACGCACACCCTACGGGCCGGCGGCCGCCGCACCAAATCGTCGTGGCTCCACCCCTGGCGCGCGATCGTGGCCTACGGTGACACACATGTCTCGACCTGGCGGAGTGCATGCGGCTGGTCCGCGCGTGCGTCCGACGTCCCGAGCACGCGTCTGGGCGACCGGTGCACTCGTCGCCTGCGTCGCCGCCGACCTCGCGGGTGTCGCCGTCGCGTCCGCCGCGAACCGCGACCCGGGGTCTGAGAGCGCCGTCGCGAGAGCCAGCGAGCTGGGTTTCGCCGTGGGCACCGGCACCCCCACCACCGGAACTCGGTCGAGAGGGTCGTCCTCGGCGCTCTCGTCGACCTCCGCCGAGGCGCCGGCGGCGCCGGCGGCGCCGGCGGCGTCGGATGCTGGCGAGACGGTCCCCGCGGCGCCGAAGACCTCCGCACCCGCCGGCACTGGCTCGGCGGCCGTGGTCGAGCACGGCAACGGGCACTTCACCGTGCTGGCCCTGCCGGCCGGGGCCGCCCGTCCGGCACCCTCGAGCGGCCGGGTCGTGCGCTACACGGTGGAGATCGAGGGCGGGCTGGCGACGGCCGGGCCGGACTACGCCAGGACCGTCGCCTCCGTGCTCACCGATCCACGCGGGTGGCAGACCGTTGACACGGTGAAGTTCGTCAACGTCACCCCCGCTCAGGCCAAGGCGGGGACGAAGCCGGACCTGCGCATCCTGCTCGCGAGTCCCGACACCGTGGACTCCCTCTGCGCACCGCTCAAGACGCGGGGCCAGGTCAGCTGCCACAACCTGCACCACGTCGTGCTCAACCAGCGGCGCTGGGAGCTCGGCGCCGACGCCTACGGCAGCGACATCGCGAGCTATCGCACCTACCTCGTCAACCACGAGGTCGGCCACGGCATCGGCCACGGCCACCAGAAGTGCCCGGGCAAGGGGCGGCCGGCCCCCGTCATGATGCAGCAGACCTACGGCCTCGACGGATGCACCCCGTGGACCTGGCCGAGCGCCAAGCGGGCCTGACCCGCCGCAGCCCGGGCCCGGCGCCTCAGCGTGACGCGGTGACGTTCTCCACGACCACGGCCAGGCCCTGACCGACGCCGATGCAGATGCAGGCCACGCCCCACCGGCCCCCGCTCCGCTCGAGCTCGCGCACGAGGGTGCCCAGCACCCGGCCGCCCGACGCGCCGAGCGGGTGCCCGAGCGCGATCGCCCCACCTCGGGGGTTGACGATCTCCGGGTCGATCGGCCACGCGTCGATGCAGGCGAGGGACTGCGCGGCGAAGGCCTCGTTGAGCTCGACGACGGACACGTCGGCCCACCCGATCCCGGCTCGCTCGAGCGCCGTGTTGGCCGCCGCGACGGGCGCGTAGCCGAAAAGCTGCGGCTCGATGGCGCTTGCGGCGCGGCCGGCGATGCGCGCGAGCGGGTCCAGCCCGAGCCGCGCACCGGCTCGCTCGCTGCCGAGGAGCACGGCGGAGGCGCCGTCGTTGAGCGGTGAGGCGTTGCCCGCCGTGACGGTCCCCTCCCCCTCGGGGCGGAAGACCGTGCGGAGGCTTGCGAGGCGCTCGACCGTCGTGTCCGGGCGGATCGACTCGTCCCGCGACAGCTCCGATCCTGGCACCCGCACGACGAGGTCGTCATAGAACCCCTCGCTCCAGGCCCGGTCAGCGAGGGCGTGCGACCGGGCGGCGAACTCGTCCTGCCGCTCGCGCGTCACACCGTGCAGCTCGCGCAGCTGCTCGGTGGCCTCGCCGAGCGACACCGTCCAGGCCGGATCCATCGCCGGGTTGACCAGGCGCCAGCCGAGGGTCGTCGAGGAGAGGGCCAGGTCCCCGGCCGGGTAGGCCCGCTCCGTCTTGGGCAGCACCCAGGGAGCCCGCGACATCGACTCGACACCCCCCGCGATGACGACGTCCGCCTCGCCGACGGCGATCTGCCGGGAGCCGAGCAGCACCGCGTCGAGGCTTGACCCGCAGAGGCGGTTGACGGTCGACCCCGGCACCGATGTGGGCAGGCCCGCGAGCAGGCTCGCCATCCGCGCCACGTTGCGGTTCTCCTCACCGGCGCCGTTCGCGTTGCCGAGGACCACCTCGTCGACCGCGGACCCCCCGTCACCGGCGAGCCCCGGTGCGCGACGCACCGTCTCACTGATGACGAGCGCCGCGAGGTCGTCAGGCCGTATGCCGGCCAGCGCCCCCCCGTAGCGTCCGAACGGCGTGCGGACGGCGTCGTAGACGAACGCCTCGGTCAACACCTCGGTCATGCCAGCTCCTCGGGTCGCGTCGGCGCGGCGGGTCGGACTCGACAGGCTACCGCCGCGCCGGCGCGGGTCCCTCAGCGCTGCGGCCGGACCACCATCGCCGACCCGCCACCACGACGGGTCGTCTCGGCCGCGGCCTCGAAGACGCCGTGGCCGAGGGAGCGGATCGCGGTGACCGCACCGATCTCGCTCGTCGGCGACAGCTGGTGTCCGAGGGCCCGGAGGCCGTCACCGACCGGGCCGGTCGCGATCTGCGGCTCCGCGCTCTCGCTCGAGCCGTTGCGCGAGGAGAGCCGCGGGGCCGCGACGGCGTCGACGAGTGGCAGGCCGCGGTCGAGGTAGCCGAGGATCGTCTGGCTCGTCGAGGTGATGATCGTCGACCCGCCCGGGGACCCCACGGCGAGGAAGGGCTTGCCGTCCTCGAGCAGGATCGTCGGGCTCATCGACGACCGCGGCCGCTTGCCCGGTCCGGGGAGGTTCGGGTCGGGCACGCCCGCGGTGGCGGGCGTGAAGTTGAAGTCGGTGAGCTCGTTGTTGAGGATGAAGCCGTAGCCCGGGACCGTGATCCCCGAGCCACCGGTCTGCTCGATGGTCAGGGTGTAGGAGGCGATGTTGCCCCACCGGTCCATCGCGGTCAGGTGCGTGGTCGAGAGCCCTTCGTAGGGCTCGGGCTGGGCCACCGTCCCCGGCGCGCAGCCGGTGTAGCTGCCGTCGGGCGACCCGAACGGGATCGGCCGCGCCTGCGCCTGCTCGGGGTCGAAGAGGCAGGCCCGCTCGGCGGCGAAGCCGGTGCTGACCAGCTCGCGGACCGGGACGCCCGGAACGTCACCGACGTAGCGGTTGCGGTCGGCGAAGGCCGTCGCCGAGGCCTCGGAGAAGCGGTGCAGGTAGGCCACGTCGTCGACGGCGCTCGTCGGCACGCCCGTGCGGCCCTCGTAGGCCGTCATCAGGTTGAGGATCTCGGCGACGGCGATGCCGCCCGAGCTCGGGACCGGCATCCCGTAGACGTCGTAACCGTGGTAGCTCGAGTGGATCGGCTGCCGCGTCGGCGCCGTGTAGGACCGCAGGTCCTGCGCGGTCATCTCGCCGCCCATCACGGAGACACCGGGCGCCGTCGTCGGGGCCTGCACCTGCTTGACGATCGCCCGACCGAGGGCCCCGGTGTAGAGCTGGGACATCCCGCGCGTGCGGAGCAGACGGTAGGTGGCCGCAAGGTCGGGGTTGGTGAAGGTCGAGCCCACCGCCGGCGCCTGGCCGTCCCGGAGGAAGACCCGGGCCGTCTCCGGGAACATCGCGAAGCGGGCGGCGTTGGCGGCCGTCTGGTCGCGGAAGGTCTCGTCGACCACGAACCCCTTCCGGGCCAGCTGCTCGGCGGGCTTGAGGGCCGCGTTGAGCGAGAGCGTGCCGTATTTCTTCAGGGCATTGACCCAGAGCGCCGGAGTGCCCGGCACCCCGACGGACAGGCCGGAGCTGACGACGGTCGGGAAGCTCATCGCCGAGCCGTCGGGGTTGGTGAAGGTCGTCGCGGTGAACGACCTCGGCGCCGTCTCACGCCCGTCGATGGTCGAGACCTTCCGGTGCTTCGCGTCGTAGTAGACGAGGAAGCCGCCACCGCCGAGGCCGGCGCTGTAGGGCTCGGTCACCCCGAGCGCGGCCGCGGTCGCGATCGCGGCGTCAGCGGCGTTGCCCCCGCGGGCCAGGACGTCGATCCCGATCTGCGAGGCGTCGCGGTCGACCGAGCTGACCGCACCGCCGGACCCCTTCATCACGGGGACCTTGGGCAGCGTCACGGGCTTGCCGTGCCAGCCCCGGTCCCGCCCGCCGTGCTCCTGCTCGTCGGAATGAGGCGCTGTGGAGGCGCGGGCCTGCCCCTGGGGGGCGATGAGGGCGATCGGGAGGACGGACGCCGCAGCGACCACCACCCAGCGTGTGCGTCGTCTGCTTCGTCGGCTCATTTTCCGACGGTAGACCCGCGGCCCGCCTCCGTCTGCCCCCAGCACCGACCGATCTGGGAAAACCCTGACAGCGACGCACTGGTGTCCACGGAGCGGGGTGCGGCGGGTCGAGCGCCATCGGCCGCAGAGCAGCGGGGTGCGGCGGGTCGAGCGCCATCGGCCGCAGAGCAGCGGGGTGCGGCGGGTCGAGCGCCGTCGGCCGCAGAGCAGCGGGGTGCGGCGGGTCGAGCGCCATCGGCGGCGGCCCACCGGCATACCGAGGTGCCCGCGGCTGGAACGGGTGGGCCGCCGACGCCGGGCGCGAGTCGCGTCGCACCTCGCGACACCGACGCTGGGTGGCGTCAGCCGCGGTGCACGCCACACGACGAGAGCCCGCCACCCCCAGCGGGGTGACGGGCTCTCGTCAGGCAGGTGCCTCGATCAGACGGGGGTGTCCTCGCCGAGGAGGTTGCGCGTCTTGGAGAAGTCGAGCGGGATGCCCGGGCCCATCGTGGTGGAGATGGTGGCCTTCTCGATGTAGCGGCCCTTGGAGGAGGACGGCTTGAGACGCAGGATCTCCTCGAGCGCGGCGGCGTAGTTCTCGACGAGCTTGGACTCGTCGAAGGACGCCTTGCCGATGATGAAGTGGAGGTTCGCGTGCTTGTCGACGCGGAACTCGATCTTGCCGCCCTTGATGTCGGAGACGGCCTTGGCGACGTCCATCGTGACGGTGCCGGTCTTCGGGTTCGGCATGAGGCCACGCGGGCCGAGGACCTTTCCGAGGCGACCGACCTTGCCCATCATGTCGGGGGTCGCGACGACGGCGTCGAAGTCGAGCCAGCCGCCCTGAACCTTCTCGAGCATGTCGTCGGAGCCCACGTAGTCGGCGCCGGCCTCACGAGCGGCCTCGGCCTTCTCGGCGTTGGCGAAGACGAGGACCTTGGCGGTCTTGCCCGTGCCGTGCGGCAGGTTGACTGTGCCGCGGACGGCCTGGTCGGCCTTGCGGGGGTCGACACCGAGGCGCATCGCGACCTCGACGGTCTCGTCGTACTTGGCGCGGGCGGTCTGCTTGGCGACGCGGACGGCGTCGAGCGGCGCGTAGACCGTGTCCTGGTTGACCAGCTCGGCGGCTGCCCGGTAGTTCTTGCTGCGCTTCATCTCTGCTCCTGTGTGTCTGTCGTGCGGGAGTCGTGGTGACGGACCAGCGCGGTCCTCCCACGCGAGCCCGGCGACGTATGCCGCTGGGCCCGGTTCCCCGGTCGGGACGTCTCGCGTCCCGGCCGGGTGAACGGCGGTGAGCTCAGAGCTCTGTGTTCAACTCAGAGCTCGGTGGTGATGCCCATCGAGCGGGCGGTGCCGGCGATGATGCGTGCCGCCATGTCCTCGTCGTTGGCGTTGAGGTCTTCCATCTTCTGACGGGCGATCTCGTAGACCTGGTCGCGGGACAGCTTGGCGACCTTCGTCTTGTGCGGCTCGCCCGAGCCCTTGGCGACGCCGGCAGCCTTCTTGATCAGCTCGGCGGCCGGGGGGGTCTTGGTGATGAAGGTGAACGAGCGGTCCTCGTAGACCGTGATCTCGACCGGGATGACGTTGCCGCGCTGGGCCTCCGTCGCGGCGTTGTACGCCTTGACGAACTCCATGATGTTCACGCCGTGCTGGCCGAGAGCCGGGCCGACGGGCGGGGCGGGGGTGGCCTGACCGGCCTGGATCTGCAGCTTGATGAAGCCGGAGACCTTCTTCTTGGGGGGCATGATTCCTAGCCTTCTTGTGGGTTGTGGGCCGACGCCGCGGGCGATGACCCGGTTGCATCCGCACGGCGCAGCCGTGCGGGTCTGAGCATTTTCTCATTGATCGCGCAGCCGTGACCACGCGGGCACTTCGGAGGAGCTCGGGGGGCGCAGGCTGCTCGCGGCCGTGAGCCCCAGAGCACTCAGATCTTGGCGACCTGACCGAAGGACAGCTCGACCGGGGTCTCCCGGCCGAAGATGGAGACGAGCACCTTGAGCTTCTGGGTGTCGGGGTTGATCTCGGAGATCGTGGCCGGGAGGGTCTCGAACGGGCCCTCCATGACGGTGACGGACTCGCCGACCTCGAAGTCGACGACGCGCGTGTCGCGCGCGGCCGAGCCGGAGCCCGAGCCGTCACCGGAGCCGTCGGAGGCGACCTCGAGGTTCGGGGCCAGCATGGTGAAGACCTCGTCGATCGACAGCGGCACGGGCTGGTGGGCGTTGCCGACGAAGCCGGTCACGCCGGGCGTGTGGCGCACCGCGCCCCAGCTCTCGTCGGTGAGGTCCATCCGGACGAGGACGTAGCCGGGCATCCGGACGCGGCGGACGAGCTTCTTCTGCCCGTTCTTGATCTCGGTGACCTCCTCCATGGGGACCTCGATCTCGAAGATGAAGTCCTCCATGTTGAGGGTCTGGATCCGGGTCTCGAGGTTGGCCTTGACCCGGTTCTCGTAGCCCGCGTAGGAGTGGATGACGAACCAGTCGCCGAAGCGGGTGCGCAGCTCGGCCTTGTAGTCGGCGACCGGGTCGGTGCTGACGGCGGGCGCGTCGTCCGGCTCGTCGGACGGCGCGTCGGCGTCCTCGGCTGCGTCGCTGTCCTCGTCGGTGAACCCGGGGGCGACGTCGGCGTCCGCGCCGGACTCGTCGTCAACCGCGGTGTCGGCCTCGGTCGGGGCGTCGGTCGAGAGCTCGCTCGACTCGTCCGCGACGGGCTCGGTGCTCGTGGCGTCCTCGGGGGCGATCTGCTCGGAGATCTGCTCGGACACGGTGACCTACTTCCTTGCTGGTGGTCCAGCCGCTGGGGCTGGCGGTGACGTTCGTGGGACGGGCGAGATCAGTTCGGGCTGCCCGCGAACGCCCAGGAGATGAGCCTGGTCATCCCGAAGTCCATCGCCGAGACCAGCGCCATCATCACCATGACGAAGACGACGACGACCGTCGTGTAGCGCACGAGCTCGGGACCCGTGGGCCGCACGACCTTGCGCAACTCGTCGAGGATCTGGCGGACGAAGAGGCTGAACGCGCCGAAGAACCGCGAGACGGGGTTGCCGCCGCGGGCCTTGTCGGCCCGGTCGGACCCGCGCTTGGCGCTCGTCTCCGTCACGATTCCTGCTTTCTGTCTGGGTGCGGCCCGCGACTCTCACCCGAACCATGGCCGGGAAGCAGGCGCGCGCCGCGTTCTGCACGACGACCTCTGGTGCGTCGACGTCTGGCGCCGACACCCGATCTCTTCGCGACTCGCGTCGCGTCGGGATGCGCAGGGCAAGAGGGACTCGAACCCACAACCGCTGGTTTTGGAGACCAGTGCTCTACCAATTGAGCTATTGCCCTTCACCGGATCCCGTGGGGGTTCCGGGTGGACGGCATGCGTCAGCATGGCCAGCGTCAACCGTCCGAATGAAGATCATACGGGACCGGGCGGAGCATCGCGAACCGGCGCCGCCGTCGCCTCCCCCCTCGCTTCCCCGGCCACCGGCGAGGACGCACGACGACGCACGACGACGCGGGAGGCCGTGTGCCGCCCACCGCGCACCCGGCATACGGACCGGGCGGTCCCCCCTCACCGCGCGAGTGGCAGGATCGAAGCGTGACATCTTCGCGAACCTCCCTCGAGTCCCTGCCCACCGACGAGCTGGACCGCTTCCTCGCGGAGCAGCAGTCCGCGTACGCCGACCTGCAGGCGCGGGGGCTCAAGCTCGACCTGACTCGCGGGAAGCCGTCCTCGGAGCAGCTCGACCTGTCTGACGCGCTGCTCGGCCTTCCGACGACGACCCACGACCGCGCCGGCACCGACGTGCGCAACTACGGCGGGCTCGAGGGCCTGCCCGAGCTGCGGGAGCTCTTCGCCGAGCTGCTCTGGGTCGAGAAGGAGCAGGTCGTCGTCGGCGGCAACTCCAGCCTGTCGATGATGTACGCGACGATCGTCGACTTCCTGCTCCACGGCGGCGTGGACTCGCCGCGGCCGTGGGCCCAGGAGGAGAAGATCCGCTTCGTCTGCCCCGTCCCCGGCTACGACCGGCACTTCTCCATGCTCGCCTCCTTCGGCATCGAGATGGTGACGGTGCCGATGCAGGTCGACGGCCCCGACATGGACGCGGTCGAGGCTCTCGTGCGCGACGACGCGAGCGTCAAGGGCATCTGGATCGTGCCGACCTACGCCAACCCGACCGGCTCGGTGGTCTCCCACGACGTCGCCGCCCGCCTCGCCGCGATGCCCACTGCCGCGCCGGACTTCACGATCTTCTGGGACAACGCCTACGCCTTCCACCACCTCACCGAGGAGGAGGCCAAGAGCGCCGACATCCTCAGCCTCGCCGCCGCCTCGGGGCACCCCAACCGGGCCATCATGTTCGCCTCGACCTCGAAGATCACCTTCGCGGGGGCGGGGGTGGCGGTCCTCGCCGGTTCGATCGAGACCGTCGGGTGGTACCTCAAGCACCTGGCGATGGGCTCCATCGGCCCCGACAAGGTCAACCACCTGCGCCACGTCGAGTTCTTCGGCTCGGCCGACGGGGTGCGCGAGCACATGCGCAAGCACCGCGCGATCATCGCGCCCAAGTTCGCCGCCGTCGACGAGGCCCTCACGGCCGGGCTCGACGGACTCGGGATCGCCGAGTGGAGCCACCCCACCGGCGGCTACTTCGTCAACCTCGACGTCGTCGACGGCACCGCCTCGCGCGTCGTGGGTCTGGCCAAGGCCGCGGGGATCGCGCTCACGCCGGCCGGCTCCTCCTTCCCGCTCGGGGACGACCCGCGCGACCGCAACATCCGCCTGGCCCCCACCTTCCCGGCGCTCGACGAGGTCCGCACGGCCATGGCCGGCGTCGCCACCTGCGTGGCGCTCGCCGCCGCCGAGAAAGCCGTCGCCGACCGAGCGGGTACCTCCACCACCGACCCGACCACCGAAGGAACCAGCTGATGAGCACCGACGACCCCAACGAGAACATCGACGACGACCTGACCAGCTACAGCGTCGACGACGAGGACCAGCTCCAGCCGGAGGACACCCTCGACCAGGAGGACGTCGACGACACCCTCGACCGCGGCTACTCCCCCAACGAGACCCCGCGGGGGGTCGACGCCTTCGGCACGACGGCCGCGGAGCAGGCCCAGGACGAGACGATCGACCAGCGGATCCTCCAGGAGACCGAGGACCCGAACTCCGCCTACGGCGCGCCGCACAACGAGAGCGGGCTCGACGAGGAGCGCGTCGGCGGCGACGACCCCGACGCGATCGACGCCGAGGACGACTGGCTCGGTGACAACGAGGTCGGCGACGCGCGCGCGGGTCGCCTCGTCGCCGACGACGAGGGCTCGCACGAGGACGAGGAGAAGCAGGTCTGGGCCAGCGACGTGGGTGTCGACGGCGCCGCGGCGTCCGCCGAGGAGGCTGCGATGCACGTCGTCGACGAGATCCGCGACGACGTCCCCGAGGTCTGAGCCGCTGCGGGCCGCCGCGGCCCCGGTGACAGACTGGCCGCCATGACGCGAGCGGTGCAGGATCTGCCCAAGGCACACCTGCACCTGCACTTCACCGGTTCGATGCGGATCGGGACGGTTCGCAACCTGGCGGCCGGTCACGGACTGCGCCTGCCCGATGCGCTGACCGGGGACTGGCCACCCACCTTGGCCCGGGCCACCGACGAGCGCGGCTGGTTCCGCTTCCAGCGCCTCTACGACGCGGCGCGGGCCTGTGTCCGTGGCGAGGACGACATGCGCAGGATCGTGCGCGAGGCCGCCGAGGACGACGCGGCCGAGGGCTCGCGCTGGCTCGAGATCCAGGTCGACCCGACCTCCTACGCGCCGTTCGTCGGCGGGATCACGCCCGCCCTCGAGATCGTCCTCGACGAGGCCCGGGCCGTCTCGGCCGCCGGACCGGTCGGGGTCGGCGTCGTCGTCGCCGCGAGCCGGATGCGCCACCCGCTCGAAGCCCGGACCCTCGCGCGTCTGGCGGCCCACCACGCCGGGTCCGGCCCGGGCGAGGTCGTCGGCTTCGGCCTGTCCAACGACGAGCGCCGCGGCGCCACCGCCGACTTCGGCCACGCCTTCGCCATCGCGCGCCGGGCCGGGCTGGCCCTCGTCCCGCACGGCGGCGAGCTGCTCGGCGCCCAGTCGGTGATGGAGACCCTCGAGCACCTCGACCCGGACCGCATCGGGCACGGCGTCCGTGCGGTCGAGGACCCGCAGGTGCTCGATGCGGTGGCCCAGTCGGGCGTCACCCTCGAGGTGTGCCCCGGCAGCAACGTCTCGCTCGGGGTCTACGCCCAGGCCGCGGACGTGCCCCTGCGCCGGATCGTCGAGGCCGGGGTGCCGGTGGCGCTCGGCGCCGACGACCCACTGCTCTTCGGGTCGAGGCTCGCCGCGCAGTACACGGCCGCCCGCGACCTCGGCTTCTCCGATGCCGAGCTGGCTGACCTCGCCCGGGACTCGCTGCGTGCGAGCCGCGCGCCGCAGGACGTGCTGGCCCGGGCCCTCGGTGACGTCGACGCCTGGCTCGCCGCGGGGTCCTGACGACGCCGGGCGCCGGCGGCGGTTTGCCCTTGCCTCGGGTCGGGAGTCATGCTGGAGGCGACATGAAGACACTGACGACTCGCCCCCGCTCCCCCCGTGGCCGCTCCCGCTGGCTCCTCGCCGGCGTCGCGCCCCTGGTCCTCGCGACCGCCTGCAGCACGCAGGCGCCGGTCACCTCGGTCGGCCCGACGGACGCCGCGAGCGCAGCCACCGGCACCACCGCGCCCGGCCCGAGCACGCCCGGCGAGACGTCGGCGTCCTCGATGAGCCCCACCCCGTCGAGCAGCAGCCCGACCACGACGGCCACCCCGAGCCCGACGACGACCACCAAGCCGGCCGTCGGTGCCGTCGGTGGCTCGCGGGTCAACACCGCGCTCATGAAGGTCTTCGCCGACCGCGGGATGGGCCACCGCGTCGTCATCGGGACGGTGTCGCGCAACATCCCGTGGCCCGCCGGCAACCCGGTCTCCGAGGAGGCCTTCGAGATCGTCGGGGTCTACCTCAGCGTCAAGGCGGGAGGCCGCTACTCCGCGAGCGTCGCGCCCGCGATGTTCGCGCTCGGCACCGCAGACCCGTCGCTCGTCGAGCCGACGACCGAGTTCGGCTCCACCCTCGGCAAGCCGCTGGGCACCGTCGCCCGCGACCAGACCGGGACGGGGTGGCTCTTCTTCAAGGTCGACCGCGGCGCCAAGGAGCCCTTCACGCTCTACCTGAGGCGCCCCGCCTACAAGGTCAGCACGACGGGCAAGACCATCCCCGCTACCCGCTACGGCGCCTGGATCACGAAGTAGCGCAGGCCCGCCCGCTCAGAGCGAGAGACCGACGAGCACCGGCTCGTTGACGAGCGTGACGCCGAAGGTGTCGTGCACGCCGTCGCGGACCTGACGCGCGAGCGCGACGACGTCCCGCGCCGTCGCGCCGCCGCGGTTGGTCACGGCGAGCGTGTGCTTCGTCGACAGCGCCGCCGGGGCAGGCAGCCCGAAGCCCCTCCCGAAGCCGGACTGCTCGATCAGCCAGGCCGCGCTCGTCTTGACCCGCCCGTCGGGCTCGTCGAAGCGCGGCGGCACCGGGCCGTCGGCGCCGAGCCGCTGGGCCGCCCGCCCGACCAGCGTCTCGTAGCCGGACCTCGAGAGGAACGGGTTGGTGAAGAAGGACCCGCACGACCACGTGTCGGGGTCGTCGTCGTCGAGCACCATCCCGCGCCGCCGACGCTGGTCGAGCACGGCGTCGCGCGCGTCAGCGAGGGGCACCCGGGCGCCGAGCTCGACCCCGAGACCGTCGGCGAGAGCGGCATACCCGATGGGTCGGCAGAGGTCGGCGAGCTCGAACTGGAAGAGCACGTCGAGCACGACGTAGCGGCTGTTGCCCTTGAAGCGGGAGTGCCGGTAGGTGAAGTGGGCGTCGGCGTTGAAGAAGGTGCGGACCGCCTGCTCCTCCCGGTCCCAGGTGCGCACCTGCGCGATCGTCTGGCTCACGTCCTGGCCGTAGGCACCGACGTTCTGGATCGGGGTCGCCCCCGTCAGCCCCGGTATGCCGCTCAGCGCCTCGATCCCCGACCAGCCCTCCGCGACGGCGCGGGCGACGACCTCGTCCCACACCTCGCCGGCGGCGACGCGGACCATGGCACCGCCGCAGGAGTCCTGGGACTCCCGGGTGACTCCGGTCGTGGCCACCCGCACGACGGTGCCCTCGAAACCCTCGTCGGCCACGACGAGGTTGGACCCGCCCGCCAGGACGAGCAGCGGCTCGTCCGCGTCGTCGACCTCACGGACGGCGTCGACGAGCTCGTCGGTGCTCGTCACCGTCACGAGCCTGGCGGCAGGACCGCCGACCCGCATCGTCGTCAGCCCCGCCAGGGCGACGCCGTGCTCCTCCTGCACCGGGGGCGTCAGTCGAGCCGCACGACCGCGAGGGCGCGGCCGAGGACCTTGTCGCCGCGGCAGGTCGCCGTCAGCTCGACGGTGACCCGCCCCGTCTCGGTGTCGACCGCCTTGACGGCGCCCGAGACCTCGAGGTCGGCGCCCTCGTCGTAGGAGACGACGACGGGCTTGGTGAAGCGGACGCCGTAGTCGACGACCCGGCCCGCGTCGCCCGCCCAGTCGGTGACGAGGGTCGCTGCCGCGCCCATCGTGAACATCCCATGGGCGATGACGTCGGGCAGGCCGACGGAGGTGGCGAAGCGCTCGTCCCAGTGGATCCGGTTGCGGTCGAGCGAGGCCCCGGCGTACTGCACGAGGCGCGCTCGGTCGATGTGGATCGTCACTGCCGGGAGGGCGTCCCCGACGGAGACGTCTGCGAGGCGGCGCACGTCGGTGGGCGTGGTGTCGTGGTCGGTCATCACTCTCCTCCTCGGATGACGATGGTCGAGGTGGCCGTGCACAGCGGCTCGCCGTCCTGCGTGGTCAGCTCGGTGCGGGTCGTCACCATCGCGTGCCCGCCGGCCTCGCGGACGGTGTCGACGTGGAGGGTCCCGGTCACGGCGTCCCCGGCCGTCAGCGGCCGGTGGTGGGCAAACTTCTGCTCGCCGTGGACGACGCGGGAGTAGTCGATCCCGGCGTCCGGGTCGCGCACCAGCTGGGCATCGCACTGCTGGGCGATGAGCACCGCGAAGGTCGGCGGCGCGATGACGTCGGCATAGCCGCGGGCACGAGCCACCTCGGCGTCGACGTGGACCGGGTCCGTGGCGCCGACCGCCTCGGCGAACTCGCGGATCTTGGCTGCACTGACCGTGTAGGTCTCGGTCGGCGGGTAGGTCCGCCCCTGGAAGTCTGAGTTCACCGGCATCCCCTCACCCTAGCCACCACCGGCGGGTGCGGGTCGCCCCACCCCGCGCGCCATTGCATCGTCGTGAGCGGTGTGCTGGAACGAGCGACGCTCCCCCGGCCCGGAGGCCGAGGGAGCGTCAGAGATCTCGTCGCCGAGCGTGCTCAGCGGGTCTCGCGGTGCTCCGTGTGCTTGCCACAGTTGGGGCAGAACTTGTTGAAGCCGAGACGGTCGGGGTTGTTCCGACGGTTCTTCTTGGTGATGTAGTTGCGGTTCTTGCAGTCCACACACGCCATCGTGATCTTCGGACGGACGTCGCTGCTCTTGCTGGCCACGGCAACCTGCTCTTTCGGGAACGTGCTGGATGAATCGGTCGTGCAGAGGACGGTTCGCGAGGGTGTCAATAACGACACGCAGGCGCGACGTCCTAGGTTACGCGACCGTCGGGCGTTTCGAGAAATCGGACGCTGGTGCGGTCGATGCTCCGAACGCAGTGGTAGCGGGAGCGGGGCTCGATCCCGCGACCTCACGATTATGAGTCGTGCGCTCTAACCAGCTGAGCTACCCCGCCAAGGCGCCGGGTCGGATGAACCGACCGAACGACCAGAGCCCCAATAGGGAATCGAACCCTAGACCTTTTCCTTACCATGGAAACGCTCTGCCGTCTGAGCTATTGGGGCACGGCCCCGGTGGTGGTCGTCAACCGACGACCGAGACCGATGGCCTTTCGTGCGTCGCCGAGATTACACGGTCCGCGGCACGGATACGAAATCGGGCCTTCGACCCGCCCGACGGTGCTCGGGCTGGGAGGATCGGAACCATGACGGAGCCTCGTCCGGAGCCCCCGCTCCCTGCTGCGGAGCCAGTCGTTGCCGGGTCGCCCGGACCCGACGATCCACCGGGGGTGACGGTGCGCCTCGACCGCCGGAGCGTCTGGCGCGCGGCCTGGGTCGTCGTGGCGGTCGTCGCCCTCGCCGCCCTCGGCCGCTGGGTCCTCGCCGACGGCGGGCCGGTCATCTTCACCCTCGTCATGTCGATGCTCGCGTCGATCGCGATGGAGCCAGCCGTGGCACGGCTCTCGCAGCGGATGCGTCGCGGCGCGGCCACCGCGGTCGTCATGGGCGGGGTGGCTCTCTTCCTCGTCGTCTTCCTCCTGGCCTTCGGCCGGCTCCTCGCCGAGCAGCTGACCACGCTGGCCCGGTCGATCCCGCTCCTCGTGCAGGAGGCGACGGCCTGGGCCAACGACACCTTCGACGTGAGCCTCGGCTACCAGGACCTGCTCGGGCAGCTCGGTGGCAGCACCGCGGCCCTCGCGGGCCTCGCCGGTGACCTCGCGGGCGGCCTGGTCGGCTTCGTCGCGACCGTCCTCGGTGCCGCCTTCTCGTCGGTCACCTTCTTCTTCTTCACCTTCTACTTCTCCGCGGACGGCCCCCGACTGCGCCGCTGGGTCGCCCGGCTGGCCCCACCGCGCCAGCAGGAAGTCATCCAGGTCGCCTGGCAGCTCGCCGTCACCAAGACCGGTGGCTACGTCTCGGCCCGCCTCGTCCTCGCCGCGATCTGCGGCGGCAGCGCCGCCGTCTTCATGCTCCTCATCGGGATGCCGTACTGGCTCGCCCTCGGCATCTGGACGGGGCTCGTGGCCCAGTTCGTCCCGACCGTCGGCACCTACATCGCGATCGCCTTCCCCGTCGCCGTCGGCCTCATCGGCGACCAGCCCTGGCAGGGGCTCGCCGTGCTCGGCTTCGCCCTCGTCTACCAGCAGGTCGAGAACGTCACCCTCGAGCCACGCATCTCCGCCCAGGCCGTCGACGTCCACCCGGCCGTGTCCTTCGCCGCGGTGATGTTCGGCGCCTCGCTCTTCGGGGTGGGCGGGGCCTTCGTCGCGGTGCCGGTCGCGGCCCTGATGCTTGCGCTCTTCGGGATCTATGCGCACACCTACGACGTCGTCGAGCAGGCCGCCGTCCTCGGCGGGGACCCCGCGGCCGACTGAGCCGGCCTCACCCGTCCGCTCCCGTGTCCTGCTCGGCGCGGGCGTCGTGGGAGGCCAGGGCGGCGAGCGCCTCCGCCTCGTCATCCTCGCGGTCCTCGCGTATGCCGTCCGCCTCCGCGAGCTCACCGCTCACCTTCGCGAGGCGACCTCGGGCGGTCGCCAGCCGGCGCTCGAGGTCGGCGATCCCGTCGACGACCTCCTGGCGCCGGGCCGCGAGCACGGCGGCCTGCCGCTCCGCGGTCCGTAGCGCCGCCCCGGCCTGCTCCACCCGGTCGGCCAGACGCTCCCGCGCCGCCGCGCGACGAGCCCGCCGACGCGCGAGGAGATCGGCGGACGGACCGGACTCGGCCCCCGTCCCGGCTGCAGCCCCGTCGTCGCCGTGCCGGCCTCCGCGGAGCAGGGACAGGGACGGCGCCGAGCGCTCGCCCTCCTCGTCGTCCGCCTGCCCGACGGCGACGACGTCGGCGATGTCGACCGACCCGAAGCCCGAGTACGACAGCGCCTTGACGAGGCAGCCGGTGACCACCGTGGCCTGGGCCTGCTCGTCGGCGATGACGGCGATGAGGGTCTCGCGCACCTCGGCGGCGGCTCCCGCACCGACCGGGGTCCCGGCCTCGGAGGCCGCCGCCGTGACGACCTCGACGAGCTCGTCGACCCGGCGCGACCGCTCCCGGCCGAGGACGCGCAGCTGGTCGGCGTCGAGGGAGCGCTGCGCCTCACGCAGCAGCTCGGCGAAGTCGATCAGGTCGGCGAGGGCCTCGGGCCGGGAGCGCACGAGGTGGTTGACCGCCCACGCTGCCACGGTCGGCTTCCGGAGCGCCGCCACCGAGGCGGCCAGCTCCTTGTCCCCGGCCGTGCGTGCGGCGGCCACCAGCTCGGAGCGCAGCGCGGTGAAGCGACCGGGCTGGACGGCATACAGCTGGGCGACGGCGGCGCGCAGGTGCAGGATCACCAGCCCATCCTCCCGCAGCACCCAGCGGGCCCACCGCCGGTTCCCAGTCCGCGTTGCTACCGTTGCCCCGTGGTTCCCACGAGGTGGGCCGAGACCGCCAGCCCCTCCCCCGCACGAGCCCAGGACCGATGATGCGCACTCTGAAGAACCGCCCGTGAGGCGCCCCGCCCGGATCACGGAGGCGATGAGCGGGGCGATGCTCCCGCAGTTCCTGCGCTTCGCCGCAGTGGGAGCGGTCGGCTTCGTCACCGACGTCGGGGGCTTCAACCTGCTCCGCTTCGCGGGGGGCGAGGGGCCGCTCTACGGCTACCCCCTCACCGCGAAGGTGGTCTCCGGGGTCCTCTCCACGATCGTCGCCTGGGTGGGCAACCGCTACTGGACCTTCCGTGACCACCGGCGCGCCAACGTCTCCCAGGAGTTCGTGCTCTTCGCCCTCGTCGCCGGCATCGGGACCCTCATCGCGATGTCCTGCCTCTGGGTGTCGCACTACGTGCTCGGCTTCAGGTCACCCCTGGCGGACAACATCGCAGCCAACGTCGTCGGTCTGGGCCTGGCCCTGTCGTTCCGCTTCTGGGCCTACCGGCGGCACGTCTTCAGCGCCGACGGCGACGGGAGCGCGCTGAGCGAGGTGGCCGAGCACGGCCTCCACGACGACGAGACGGCACCGGCCCCCGAGGACCGACCCGACCGCACCCGCTGACTCACGACGCCCACCCGCACACCACGCCGTCAGCGCTTGTCAGCGACCGCGCCGGATCCGTCCGCGGCGCAGGCGCATCGCGAAGGTCATCTTGATCATCTCGGTGCCGAGGCTGATCGTCTTGCCCAGCTCACCGGTCACCGAGGACACCCCGACGCGCGGGTGGTAGTTGACGGGCACCTGGACCATCCGCGCCTTCGTGATGACGCTGATGAGCAGCATCTCCAGGCCGTAGGCCGAGCCGTCGAGCCGCGAGCGCTTGAGGATCGAGCTGGCCTGGTCGGCCGTCATCACGCGGAAGGTGCAGCCGACGTCGCTGAGGTAGGAGCTGTTGTAGAGGACCTCGATGAGCTTGGCGACGGCCCAGTTGCCCCACTGGAGGAACCAGCCCATGTTGGCGCCGCTCCAGATGAAGTTGGACACCGTCCGTGACCCGATGACGATGTCGCACTCGGGCATGAAGGCGAGCAGCTTGTGCAGGTCCTCCGGGTTGAAGGTCCCGTCCGGCTCGCACACCGCGATGAGGTCGGTGTCGGCCTCACGGAGCCCGCGCTTGATGGCGGCGCCGTAGCCCTGCGTGGTCTCGATGACCTCGACAGCTCCGGTGCGGGCGACCTCCTCCGAGGTGCCCTCGGCCGCGTTGTTGTTGATGACGAGGACGGTGTCGACGACGTCCAGGGCCTCGAAGCGGCGGATGCACTCCGCGATGCTGTCCTTCTCGTTGTACGTCGGCAACACGACAGTCAGGGTCTTTCCACGCCACACGGTCAACGATCTCCTCTACTGGCGACGACGAGCATCTGGCCCGCGCACGGTTTGATGGGTGAGCGGAGGTACACCGGGAGGAGGAAGCTCATCCCCGCCCCCCGGGTTCGCAGGCTGAGGGGCAGGAAGCGTGCCCTGACCTGCTCGACGCGCCACCCGAGCGAGCCCAGGTAGTCACCCAGGGACTGGTCGGTGTAGACCGACACGTGGGTGTAGTCGTCGAAGTAGCGACCGGGGTCGAGCCGGAAGTTGGGTTGGAGCAGGATGAGTCGGCCACCGGGGCGCAGCACGCGGTGGGCCTCGCCAAGCAGCCGCCGGGCCTGGTCGCGGTCGAGGTGCTCGAGCAGGTTGCTGGCGAAGACCACGTCGAAGGAGCCGTCCTCGAAGCGCGACAGGTCGGTGCAGTCACCCACCTCGGCCCGGACGTGGGGGGCGGCGGCCAGCACGACGGTGCCGTCGAGGTCCATCGCGACGACCCGGGCGGCGCGCACGTGGTTGGCGAAGTGGCACCAGCCCGCCCCGAGGTCGAGCACCGCCCTGTCGGCGGGGATGTATCGGGCCAGCCACGCACAGAGGTGGCGCCAGGCCTTCTCCCGGTTCGGGTCGGCCCTCAGCCGGGTCTGGAAGTACGGGCCGACCACGCTGGGGCTGCCCACACCGTAGATACCGCCGACACCATCGACGCCGTCGGACGCCGTGGTGCCCCTCAGCCCGCGGGCCTCCGGACCATCCATCGCACGTCCGTTCAGCTCGGGTGACGCCGCTCCGCTGGTGCCCAGCCCGGCTCGATCGCAAGGGGAGACTAGCAGGGCACGTCAGGGTGTCCGATGTGAGCCGGCCCGCGCTTAGACTCGCCGCCGTGACACGTCTTGATCACCCCGGGGGACCACTGGCCGACACACGACCGGACCCGGCCACCGGTCGGAGCCGGGCAGGGGACTGGGTGTCCGTGCTCGCCGTCGTCGCCGCCGCGGTCGGTCTCGTCGTCTACGCGGTCGCCGACGGGCTCTCGGTCACCAGCGCGGTCCTCGCCCTCGGGGCCATCGCCCTGACCCAGGTCCTGCCCGGAGCACTGCTGTGGCGTGCGGTCCGACCTCGCGACGGCTGGCTGCTCGAGGACCTCGGCGCCGGCTTCGCCCTCGGCTCGGCCATCGCGATCCCGACGCAGGTGGTCGCCGGGCTGCTCCAGCAGCGGTGGCTCGCCCTGACGATCCCCCTCGTCGTGGCGGCCGCGCTGGTCGCGACCCCTGTGACGAGACGTCGGATCAGGACCGCGCGCTGGAGCCCGACCCCGTGGTGGTTCGGCACCGCCCTGGGGCTGCTGTCGCTCGTCGGCATCCCGCAGCTCACGTCCTACTTCGCGACGAACCGGATCAGCTATCCCGGTCCGACCACCCCGCACAACGACACCTACCTGCACCAGGCCCTCGCGACCGAGCTGCTCAACCGCGGCCCGGTGGCCTGGCCCACCGTGCTCGGCGAGGACCTCGGCTACCACTGGTTCACCCACGCGTGGCTCGCCCAGGTTGCCGCCAGCTCCGGCGTCGAGCTCGACCAGCTGCTGCTGCGGCTGATGCCGGCCATCATGCCGATGGCCGTGACCCTCGCGGTCGCGGTGACCGGGCTCCGGCTCGGGCGGCGACCGTGGGTGGGTGTGCTCGCTGCCGCGATCGCGATGGTCGGTGGCCGCTTCAACTTCTTCGGCATGGCAGACCCGGCCCTGCCGATGACGCCGCTGTCCCCGACGCTCGCGCT
>JBDSSS010000021.1:0-2919 GCA_039928615.1 Terracoccus sp.
GAGGTCATCTCGGCAGCGGCCTCCTCGGTGAGGGGCCCGTCGGGGTTGTCGTCGGTCTGGAGCAGGTAGGGCGGCACCGCCGAGGCGAAGACGACGCTGTGCAGCCGCTCCTGCCCGTGCCGGCTGACGTAGCGCGCCACCTCACCGCCGCCCATCGAGAACCCGACGAGGGTCGCGTCGCGCAGGTCGAGCTGCTCCATGATGCCGGCGAGGTCGTCGGCGAGGGTGTCGTAGTCGTAGCCGCCGCGCGGCTTGTCGCTGCTGCCGAAACCGCGACGGTCGTAGGTGACGACGCGATGGCCCTCGGCCAGCAGGGCGGGCACCTGGTCGGACCAGGCTGCGCCGGACAGCGGCCAGCCGTGGATGAGGACGACGGGACGGCCCTCGCCGCCCGAGTCCTCGACGTGGAGGGTGACGTCGTGGATCAGGCCCTTGTCGGTGGTCAGCTCGGCCATGTCGTTCCTTTCGCTCACCCGTCGCACTCTGCGGCCGCGTGCTCAGCAGACATACCCCGTGAGACCCGGCTGTGGCGCCCCGGCGTGTCTGGCTCGGTCCTGCGCAGGTGCAGCCTCCTTCCACGGCTACATTTCCCGCATCCGACCCGACGCACCGGGCCCAAGCCCGGTCGCTCTCCCCGAAGGACCCCCCGATGAAGACCACGCGTGTCCTGCTCGCCACCGCTCTCGCGAGCACCTCCCTGCTCACGGCCGGAGTGTCCTCCGCGTCGGCCGCCGACAGCTGCGGGAGCGGCTTCCACAAGCAGGAGGACGGCGTCATCAGCGGCAGCCGCACCGCGACGCAGAACGGGCGCTCGATGACCGGCAAGGTCTCGGGCATGGTGCGCTGGTGCACCCGCGACAAGACGCTGCGCGACCAGTTCTTCCAGCGGGTCATCGTCGGCGTGCCGAGCGGCGTGACCTATCGCGGCAGCTTCTCGGGGAGCAACCGCATCCAGATCTGCGAGACGGCGAGCTTCTCGGCCCACATCGCGGGCGGCTCGTCCGCCGACATCTCCATCGGCACGGACGGCGTCTCGGCCACGATCACGAAGCCGACGAGCAAGACCAAGACGGTGACCCTCCCGAAGAAGTGCCTCAACGGGTCCGCGGCCCAGAACACGTCGGCGATCCAGGACACCATGTACAACTTCTCTGCCACCGCCCCCAACGACGGCGCGTTCGGCATCACCTGCCCCCACATCGACTCGGTGACCGTCTCCGTGACCACCTCGATGACCTACCGCTACAACGGCGAGAACAGGACCTTCACACAGAAGGCGTCGAACACCGACGTGCCGAACAACTACCCCACCATCGGCTGCTGACGCCGGTTGACCCGCGGCGGCCGGGTGGGGAGGCTGGGCGGGCACAGCGGCATACGCGCCGGGTGCCGTGACCGACCGAGAGGGACCCATGGAGACCGACGTCGTCGTCGTCGGAGCCGGCCTGGCCGGGCTCGTCGCCACCGCTGAGCTCGTCGACGCCGGGCGGCGGGTCGTGCTCGTCGACCAGGAGGGCGAGCAGTCGATCGGCGGGCAGGCCTGGTGGAGCTTCGGCGGGCTGTTCCTCGTCGGCAGCCCGGAGCAGCGGCGGATGGGGATCTCCGACAGCCTCGAGCTGGCCCGGCAGGACTGGCTCGGCTCGGCGCAGTTCGACCGGGAGGAGGACTTCTGGCCGCGCAAGTGGGCCGAGGCCTACCTCCACTTCGCGGCCGGGGAGAAGCGGGCCTGGCTGCACGAGCAGGGGCACCGGCTCTTCCCCGTCGTCGGCTGGGCCGAGCGGGGCGACGGGCGCGCCGACGGTCACGGCAACACGGTGCCGCGCTTCCACCTCACGTGGGGCACCGGCCCCGGCATCGTGGCGCCCTTCGAGAGACGGGTGCGGGAGGGGGTGGCCCGGGGCCTGGTGACCTTCGCCTTCCGGCACCGCGTCGATGCCCTCGTCGAGACCGGCGGCGTCGTCACCGGGGTGCGCGGCGCCGTGCTCGAGGATGACCACGTGGAGCGCGGGCGCCCGAGCAGCCGCACCGAGATCGGCGACTTCGAGATCCGCGCCCAGGCCGTCGTCGTCACGAGTGGGGGCATCGGCGGCAACCACGACCTCGTCCGCCGCGCGTGGCCCGAGCGGCTCGGCCGGCCGCCGACGCGGATGGTCGCCGGCGTGCCCGCCCACGTCGATGGCCGGATGCTCGGCATCACCGAGGGCGCCGGCGGCCGCGTCATCAACCCCGACCGGATGTGGCACTACACCGAGGGGCTGCGCAACTGGGACCCGGTGTGGGAGGGCCACGGCATCCGCGTGCTGCCCGGCCCCTCGTCGCTCTGGCTCGACGCGCGCGGCCGGCGCTTCCCTGCTCCCTACTTCCCCGGCTTCGACACGCTCGGCAGCCTCGGGCACATCATGCGCAGCGGTCACGACTACTCCTGGTTCGTCCTCACCCAGCGGATCATCGAGAAGGAGTTCGCCCTCTCCGGCTCGGAGCAGAACCCCGACCTCACCGGCAAGGACGTGCGACAGGTGCTCGGCCGGGCCCGCAAGGGCGCGCCCGGGCCGGTCGCGGCGTTCCTCGAGCACGGGGAGGACTTCGTCGTGGCCGACACCCTCGACGAGCTCGTCAGCGGCATGAACGCCCTGACCGGCGAGAGCCTCGTCGACCTCGAGGACCTGCGTCGGGTGGTCACGGCGCGGGACAACGAGGTCGCCAACGACTTTGGCAAGGACGCGCAGATGACAGCCATCCGGGGCGCGCGAAAATACCGCGGGGACAAGCTGATCCGCGTTGCCGCCCCCCACCGGCTGCTCGACCCCGAGGCAGGCCCACTCATCGCCGTCCGGCTCAACATCCTCACCCGCAAGACGCTCGGCGGGCTCGAGACCGACCTGCTCGGCCGTGTCCTCCGCGTGGGTGGCGAGCCACTCG
>JBDSSS010000022.1:0-9103 GCA_039928615.1 Terracoccus sp.
GGATCGAGGCGATCATGGCGCGGCTGCGCACCAAGGCGGCCTACGCCTCCGACCTCGAGCACAAGACCGCGACCCAGCAGGCTCCGCGCGCCGACACGATGCGGCTGCTCCTCGGCGCCCTCGAGACACGGTACGGCGGCGTTCACAGGTGGCTCAGCGAGCAGGGATGGACGTCGGCCGACACCGACCGGCTTCGGCGAAAGCTCTTGTCGGACTGAGGCCCTCAAGCAGGCCGTGCCTCAGCCGGCGTAGGTCCCGAAGCTCCACGAGTTGCCCTCGGGGTCGCTGATCGAGAAGCCCCGCGAGCCGTAGTCGGTCTCCTCCATCGGCCGGACGACGGGCGCCCTCAGCCGCTGGGCCCGGCCCCACACCGCGTCGGGGTCATCGACGACGACGTAGACGACGGCCGCGCCACGAGGAGTGGCGAATGCGTCGTCTGCCTTGCGGCGGGTGTGAACCATGACCCGGCCGCCCTCGGGCCAGAGCATCTCGCTGTGCTGCACCTCGCCCTCGACCTCACCCGGGACGAGGACGCCGTCCTCGAATCCGAGCTCCTTCAGCCAGGCCCGCGCGGCGTGCGCGTCGTCGTAGCTGATGCCGACCCAGACGTTGTGGTCGGTGCGGTTCTCGGCGCTGGTCTGGGCCGTGGGCTGGGGGGGTGTTCTCGATAGGAACCATCCGACCAGCATCCCGGCACGGCGATGTGGTGTCTTGGACGAATGCGCGGCCGCTCGCACGCCGGGTCGAGGTGATGCGGCGCGGCCGAGCGAGCAGTATCACCTCGAACCGGTGTCGTGGAGGGCATCCTCCGCCCGCCACCGGCTCGGAGCGGCGCCGGCGAGGGCGCGCCAGTCCCGGTCCATGTGGGCGTGGTCAGACCACCCGCACCGGACCGCCACGTCTGCGAGCGACGAGCCGCCGGTGGCGACGAGCGGGACGGACCGCTCGAACCGGCGGACCACCGCTGCTGACTTCGGGGTCACCCCGAGCTCCGCCCCGAAGCGGGTCTGGAGCCGGCGCCGGGACCAGCCGACCCGCTCGGCGACCTCGCCGATGGGCAGCACACCCCCGCTGGCGCCGATGAGGCGCCACGCCTCGGCGACCTCGGGTTCGGGACCGCGGCCGACCCCGCCCGCGTGCACGAGACGAACCAGCATCTCCTCGACGAGCGCGAACCGCCCCTGCCACGAGTCGATCTCGTGCAACCGCTCGCGCAGCCGCGTCGCCCCTGGACCGAGGAGGTCAGCGAGCTCGTAAGAGCTGCCGGCCAGGTCGGCGGCCGGGCAGCCGAACAGGGCGCGCACCCCCAGCGGCCGCAGCGCGAGCTGGAGGCCGTGCTGCGACCCGTCGTGGTGGATCCACGTCGGCGCGGCGGCGAGGCCCGCGATGACGGAGCCGAAGGGCCGCGGGCCGCCCATGACGGGGTCCGAGAGGGTCAGCGGCTCTTCGAGCGGGATGACGAGCGTCACCGTCGTGGACGGCATACCGACGTGGACACCCGGCGGGTAGCCCGTGAGGCGGTACCCCACGGCACGTTCCACCACGGCGGCGAGCCGCGGCGACGGGCGGTGCTCGTGGTGGGGCGCGAGGTCGCTCACCCCACCACGGTAGCCCCGGGCGCGGCTACTTCTTGGGCTTCTCGCCGTCGCTGCTCAGGGCTGCGACGAACGCCTCCTGGGGGACCTCGACGCGGCCGACCATCTTCATCCGCTTCTTGCCCTCCTTCTGCTTCTCGAGGAGCTTGCGCTTGCGGCTGATGTCGCCGCCGTAGCACTTGGCGAGGACGTCCTTGCGGATCGCGCGGATGTTCTCGCGGGCGATGATCCTGGAGCCGATGGCTGCCTGGATGGGCACCTCGAACTGCTGGCGCGGGATGAGGTTCTTGAGCTTGCCGGCCATCATCACGCCGTAGGCGTAGGCCTTGTCCTTGTGGACGATCGACGAGAAGGCGTCGACCGTCTCGCCCTGCAGCAGGATCTCGACCTTGACGAGGTCGGCGACCTGGTCACCGTCGGGCTCGTAGTCGAGGGAGGCGTAGCCGCGGGTGCGGGACTTCAGCTGGTCGAAGAAGTCGAAGACGATCTCGGCGAGCGGGAGGGTGTAGCGCATCTCGACGCGCTCCTCGGAGAGGTAGTCCATGCCGCGCAGGTTGCCGCGTTTCTGCTGGCACAGCTCCATGATCGCGCCGACGAACTCGGTCGGGGCCAGGATGGTGGCCCGGACGATCGGCTCGCTCACCGCGGTGATCTTGCCGTCGGGGTACTCGCTCGGGTTCGTCACGTGCACCTCCTTCCCGTCGTCCAGCGTGACGTCGTAGACGACGTTCGGCTGGGTCGAGATGAGGTCGAGGTCGAACTCGCGCTCGAGCCGCTCGCGGACGATCTCGAGGTGGAGCAGGCCGAGGAAGCCGACGCGGAAGCCAAACCCGAGCGCGGCCGAGGTCTCCGGCTCGTAGACGAGGGCGGCGTCGTTGAGCTTGAGCTTGTCGAGCGCCTCGCGCAGGTCGGGGTAGTCCGACCCGTCGATCGGGTAGAGCCCGGAGAAGACCATCGGCTTGGGGTCGCGGTAGCCACCGAGGTCCTGCGTCGCCGGCTTGCTCGCATTGGTGACGGTGTCGCCGACGCGGGACTGGCGCACGTCCTTGACGCCGGTGATGAGGTAGCCGACCTCGCCGACGCCGAGCCCCTTGGACGGGACCGGCTCGGGGCTGATGACCCCGATCTCGAGCAGCTCGTGGGTCGCCCGCGTCGACATCATGACGATCTTCTCGCGCGGGTTGAGGTTGCCGTCGACGACCCGGACGTAGGTGACGACGCCGCGGTAGGTGTCGTAGACCGAGTCGAAGATCATCGCGCGCGCCGGGGCGTCGGGGTCACCGACCGGGGCCGGGAGCTTGCCGATGATGGTGTCGAGCAGCGGCTCGACGCCGGCGCCGGTCTTGCCGGAGACCTGGAGACAGTCCTCGGGCTCGCAGCCGATGAGCTTGGCCAGCTCCTCGGCATACTTCTCCGGCTGGGCGGCCGGCAGGTCGATCTTGTTGAGCACCGGGATGATCGCGAGGTCGTTCTCCATCGCGAGGTAGAGGTTGGCGAGGGTCTGCGCCTCGATCCCCTGCGCGGCGTCGACGAGCAGCACGGCGCCCTCGCACGCGGCGAGCGAGCGGGACACCTCGTAGGTGAAGTCGACGTGGCCGGGGGTGTCGATCATGTTCAGGCAGTAGGTCGTGCCGTCGTGCTCCCACGGCATCCGCACGGCCTGGCTTTTGATCGTGATGCCGCGCTCGCGCTCGATGTCCATCCGGTCGAGGTACTGCGCCCGCATCGCGCGCGCGTCGACGACGCCGGTCAGCTGGAGCATCCGGTCCGCGAGCGTCGACTTGCCGTGGTCGATGTGGGCGATGATGCAGAAGTTGCGGATCAGCTCGGGCGGGGTCGCGTGGGGGGCGAGCGCGGTGCGGGCCATGGGCGACACGGTGGGGCGAACCTCGCAGAGGGACGGGGGCAGGACACGACAGTCTCCCACGTCCGCGCGGTATGCCGGTCACGCCCTCGACGCTCCCCCACCCGCCGCGTTCACGCAGGTTGCGGCGACGGTGTCGCACAATGTTGCGCATGCGCGCCCAACCGATGCAGACCCTCCCCGTCGCCTCGGGCTCCCACCTGCCGATGCGACGCGCGGTCCGCCATCCCCAGGAGATCCTCGTCCTCGTCGTGGCGATCCTCACCTCGCTCGTGCTGCTGGCAGTGGCCCTCACCGAGGTGTTCGCGGCCCTGGCCGATGAGCGCGACCCCGACGTCTACGCGATCGCCCTGCTCGCTGCCCCCCTCATCGTCTGGTTCGGCCGGGGCCAGCTCTGGGCCCAGCAGCGGCTCCAGGGGATCAAGCTCACGCCGGCACAGTTTCCCGAGGCCTACGACATGCTCGTCGACGCCTCGGCACGGTCGGGCCTGGCCTTCGTGCCCGACGCCTACGTCGTGCTCGGCAACGGGATGATCAACGCCGCCGCGTCGGGGCACGGCTTCCGGCGCTTCGTCTTCATCAACAGCGACCTGCTCGAGGTCGGCGGCGCCGCGCGCGAGCCGGCGGCGCTCCGTTTCGTCATCGCCCACGAGGTCGGGCACATCGCCGCCGGCCACACGAGCTACTGGCGCATCCTCGGGACGATCGCCTCCCAGTACCTGCCCGGGGTGGGCACCACCCTCAGCCGGGCACAGGAGTACACCGCCGACAACTACGGTCACGCGCTCGTGCCCGAGGGCGCCCGCTCCGCGATGGCGACCCTGGCCGGTGGCAAGTACCTCGTGCGCTCCGTCGACGTCGACGCCATGGCCGACCGGGCCGTGACCGAGCCGGGCTTCTTCATCTGGGTCACCAACGCCGCCTCGACCCACCCGTCGCTCATCTGGCGGATGCACGCCCTGCGTGACCGCCGCACGCCCGGCCGGCTGCTCTGGCGGCCGAAGACCTCGTGGGACTGGTCGGTCCCAGCCGCACCCGGTAGCCATGCGCTGCCGGCCCTCGTCGGCCTCGCCCCTGCGCCGGAGCCCGAGGCGGTGGCCCGACCTGCCGTCGCCCCCGCTCCGGAGCCGGCGCGCTCGGACCTGCCGCTCGACCCCGCCCGGGACTGGACCCCGCCTCCCGCGTGACCTCGCACGGCACGCGCTTGGCCTCGGTCGCGTGCGCTGCCGGGTGTCAGGTGAGGGCGAGCTCGCGGACCGGCTCGGGCACCCGTCGTGAGCGGCGCTCCAGCCGGACCGAGACGAGGGCGACTCCGACGCCGAGCGCTGCCAGGACCGCGCCGACCATGCTGGGCGCTCCGTAGCCCCAGCCGAGGGTCAGCACGACCGAGCCGAGCCCGGCGCCGAGGGCGTTCGCGATGTTGAGCGTCGAGTGGCTGAGGGTCGCCGCGAGCGACTGCCCCTCGTGGGCGACGTCCATCAGCCGGGTCTGGAGCAGAGGGACGACGATCGAGGGCAGCACCCCGAGCAGGAAGACCATGACGATCCCGAGCCAGAGGACCTGCACGGCCACGCCAAAGACGGCGAGCATGCCGGCGATGAGCACGAGCGAGACGATGATGCCGCGCAGCACCCCGCCGCGGGCGACCCGGCCCGACAGGACCATGCCGACGACCATGCCGATCCCGTAGGCCATGAGCACCAGGGGGATGAAGCGCTCGTCGAGACCGGCGAGCTCGGTCATCGTCGGGGTGATGTAGGAGTAGGTCGCGAACATGCCGCCGAAGCCGACGACCCCGACGAGCAGGGCGAGCCAGACCTGGACCCGCCGCAGCGCCCGCAGCTCGCCGCGCATCGAGGCCGACCCGCTGACGCCCTGCCGGGGCAGGAACACGGCGATGGCGGCCACGGTGAGGGCGCCGACGAGCCCGACGACGACGTAGGGGGCGTGCCAGGACACCCGCTGGCCGAGCAGCGTGGCGAGCGGGACCCCGACGACGTTGGCGACCCCGAGCCCGCCGAGGATGGTCGCGACCGCCGCCGTGCGCCGCTCGTGCGGGACGAGGGACGCCGCGACCACCGAGCCGATGCCGAAATAGGCGCCGTGCGGGATCCCGGACAGGAACCGCGAGAGCATGACGGCCTCGTAGCCGTTCGCGAAGAGGATCGACAGGTGCGAGACGGCGAAGAAGGCCATCAGCCCCATCAGCAGGCCCTTGCGGGGCAGCTTCGCCGCGAGGACGGCGATGAGGGGCGCCCCGACCACGACGCCGATGGCGTAGGCCGAGACGTAGTGCCCCGCCGTGGCGATGTCGACACCGGTGCCCTCGGCGATGCGGGGCAGCAGGCCCATCGTCACGAACTCCGTCGTGCCGATGGCGAACCCGCCGACGGCGAGGGCGAGGATCGCCAGGGTGGGGTGGTGCCGGGTCGGGCTCAAGGTCGGGCTCCGTGCTCGAGAAGGGAGAAAACAGGATCTCCGTCGACCCGGCCAGCCCTCGATCATAGGGCCCCGGCGGCTAGGTTGATGACCGTGTCCACCACCTTCGAGCGCGTGCTCTCGGGCCTTCGCCGCCTGCTGCGTCCAACCGCCCGCCCGACCACCCGTCGGCAACCGTCGCCCCGCGCGCCGGGACGCCCTGCGGCCTATCCGGGTGACGCGACGACGCTGCCCGACACGGCATACGCCCCCAAGCCGGACGGCAAGCCGGACCCCGGCGAGATCGTCTGGACGTGGGTGCCCTACGAGGAGGACCACACCCAGGGCAAGGACCGGCCGGTCCTCGTCATCGGTCGGGAGCGGTCGTGGCTCGTCGCCCTCCAGCTGACGAGCAAGGACCACGACGGCGACGCCCGCCAGGAGAGCCGGGCCGGCCGACAGTGGGTCGACATCGGCTCGGGCCCGTGGGACCGCAAGGGCCGCCCGAGCGAGGTGCGGGTCAACCGGCTGATCCGGGTCGCTGGGTCCAGCGTCCGGCGCGAGGGCGCCGTGCTGCCCCGGGCCCGCTACGACGAGGTCATCGCGGCCGCGCGCCTCCACTACTCCTGAGGACGGACGACGGGCCCGTCACCGTGAGGTGACGGGCCCGATCGTTGAGGCTGGGTTGCTCAGAGAGCAGCGGCCTTCTTGGCCATGGCCGACTTCTTGTTGGCGGCCTGGTTCTCGTGGATGACGCCCTTGCTGACGGCCTTGTCCAGCTTCTTCGAAGCGGTCTTGAGGGCGTCGGCTGCTGCGTCCTTGTCACCGGATGCAGCGGCGTCGCGGAACTTGCGCTGCCAGGTGCGGAGCTCGCTCTTGACGGCCCGGTTGCGGTCAGTCCGCTTCGCGTTCGTCTTGATGCGCTTGAGCTGCGACTTGATGTTTGCCACGTTGAGGTTTCTTTCTTGGTCGGAGACGGTTGCCGTTGAGAGGGCGGCGAAGCAGCTCGGGACCGGGAGTGGGGACACCCTTGCGTGAGCTGCTCCGGATGGAGCCTGCATGCGCGCACGACCTGAGCGCGCACGCAAGGACCAAAGTTACCAGCGAGGTCACGTGGCGACCAAACCGAGCCGGGCGGTCACCGCGCCCCGCGCGCCCGGGTGACGGTGAGGATCGCGCGCTCCACGGCATACACCGGGTCACGGCCGCCACCCTTGACCTCGAAGTCGGCCGCCGCCACGGCCTGGATCGCCACGGCGAGCGCGTCGGGGCTCCAGTGGCCGACCGAGCGCCTGGCCTTGTCGATCTGCCACGGCGCCATCCCCAGGCTCTTGGCCAGCTGGCCCGAGCTGCCCCGCCCGGCGGCGCCGACCTTGACGAGCTGACGCAGCTGCGAGGCGAGCACGGCGACGATGGGCACGGGGTCGAGGCCCGTGGCGATGGCGTGGCGGAGCAGCCGGAGCGCCTCCCCCGCCTGACCGGCGACCGCAGCGTCGGCGACCCGGAAGCCGGTGGCCTCGACCTTGCCGCCGTGGTAGGTGTCAACCATCGCGTCGGTGACGGTGCCCTCGGTGTCGGCGACGAGCTGGGAGCAGGCCGAGGCGAGCTCACGCAGGTCCTTGCCGACCGCCTCGACGAGGGCCCGGATCCCCTCGCTGCTGATGCTGCGCCGGGCCCGCGCGAACTCCTTGGCGACGAAGTCGGACTTGTCGCGATCGGACTTGATCGCCGGGCAGTCGACGACGTGGGCCCCGAGCTTCTTCATCGTGTCGATGACCTTCTTGCCCTTCATCCCGCCGCCGTGCGCCACGACGAGCGTCACGTCCGGGGTCGGGTCGGCGAGGAGGGCGAGCAGGTCGAGCTGGAGGTCGTCGGACGCCTCGTGCAGGTCGCGCACGACGAGGCACTTATCGCCGCCGAAGAGCGACGGGCTGGCGTGCACGAGCAGCGAGCCCGACTCGTAGGTGGCGGCGTCGAGCCGGATCACCTCGACGTCACCGGCCCGGGCGGCCACGAGCTCGGCGTCGATGGCTCGCTCGACGAGGACGCCCTCGGGGCCACTGACGAGCGTGAGGGGATGGTGGGTGCCCGTCGTCATGGGCACAGCCTGTCACGCAGGTGTGACACCCGCCCCCATCCGCGCCCCCGTCCCCGTCCCAGTCCCCGTCGAGTGGGCACTTCCGCTCACGCATCGCGGGGAACGTCGGTGTGAAAGTGGGCACTCGACCTGGGTTGCCCGTCGAGTGGGCACGTGCACCCGCGACGACGCGGCTCAGTCGAAGAGGGCGCCGGTGGCCAGGGTGAGGTCGAGCTGCTCGATCCGCGCGCTGATGGTCTCCTCGGGGAGCTCGAAGTGCTCGACGAGCTCCTCGAGCTGCATGCCGGCCTCGGCGGCGTCGCGCAGCTCGTCGTCCTGCTCGTCGCTCCACGCATGGCCCGATGTCACGGCGCTGCGGCTCGAGTCGGCGACGGGCGGCGGACCGGCGACCGGCCGGGGGTGCTCGGTGCCGTCGGCCTCGGCCCGTGCGCCGGTGAGCGAGCGCAGCTTCGGCTCCTCGACGGGCACCGGGGGCGGCGCCGTCTCGTCGAGCCGGGCGAGGGCCGCGAGGACCATCGCGCGGTCGGTCGTCGGCCAGAAGGGCGGCAGCGAGCGCTGGAGGAAGCCGGCATACCTCGCCGTCATCATCCGGGAGTCGAGGAAGGCGACCACGCCGCGGTCGTCACCGCGCCGGACGAGGCGGCCGGCGCCCTGGGCGAGCCGGAGCGCGGCGTGGGTGGCCGAGACGGCCATGAAGCCGTTGCCGCCCATCCGGGCGATCGCCTGCGACCGGGCCGAGGCGAGCGGGTCGTCGGGTCGCGGGAACGGGATCCGGTCGATGATGACGAGCTGGCAGGAGGAGCCGGGCACGTCGACGCCCTGCCAGAGGGTGAGGGTGCCGAAGAGACAGGTGCGCGGGTCGCGGGCGAACTGCCGCACGAGCGTCGTGATCTGGTCCTCTCCCTGGCAGAGGACCGGGATGTCGTCACCGAAGCGGGCCCGCATCACCTCCGCGGCGCCCTGGGCTGCACGCATCGAGGAGAAGAGACCGAGCGTGCGTCCCCCGGCGGCCCTCACGAGCTGCTCGATCTCGTCGAGGCTCTCGTCGCTCGCGCCGTCGCGTCCGGGGGGCGGCAGGTGGGACGCGACGTAGGCGATGGCCTGCTTGGGGTAGTCGAAGGGGCTGCC
>JBDSSS010000023.1:0-38166 GCA_039928615.1 Terracoccus sp.
AAGAGCGTCGTGATCCCCTTCGAGGAGACCGGCTCGGCGAAGGACCCCTTCGGCAACACCCGCGTAGGCTTCGAGGGCGAGGTCACCATCGACCGCACCGAGTGGAACCTCAGCTTCAACGCCGCCCTCGAGACCGGTGGCGTCCTCGTCAGCGAGAAGGTCAAGCTCGAGTTTGACATCTCCGCCATCGCCCAGGTCCCCGCCGAGGCCTGAGGCCTCGCACCGCGGCGCCGCACGGCGCCGGACCGACCACAGAGCACCCAGCACAGCATCGAGGGGGGACCGACCGGTCCCCCCTCGATGCTGTCCCGGGCGGCGCCGCCGACGAGACATCAGTCGCGCTGGTGCTCCTCGGCCGCGTCGAGCGCGTCACGGATCACGGGCCAGGCGATCTCGCCCGAGTAGCCCTTCCGGGCCAGCATCCCGGCGAGGCGGCGCGCCTGGACGTCGCGCTCGAGGCCGTGCATGGTGCGCATCTTCTTTGCCGCGAGCTGCTCGGCCCGGGCTCGCTCGTCCCCGGCGCCCACCTGCGAGAGGGCGCCCGTCGCGATCTCGGGATCGATCCCGTGCTTGCGCAGCTCGTGCGCCAGCGCCGTGCGCGCCAGCCCACGGTCGGCCTGCTTCGACCGGACGAACATCTCCGCGTAGGCCTCGTCGTCGATGAGCCCCACCGCGGTGAATCGCTCGAGCACCCGCGCGGCGACCGCGTCGTCGCAGCCCTTCTGCCGGAGCTTCTTCTCCAGCTGGGCGCGGCTCCTCGGCGCCATGCTCAGCTGCCGCAGCACGACGCCCCGGGCCACCGCCTCTGAGTCCTCCGCTCCCCCCGACCAGCTGAGCCCGCCCGTGGGCGCACGCCGCTCGGCCCGGCCATCGACGTCCTGGCCAGCCTCGTCCGCGTCTGGCTCGTCCGCGTCTGGCTCGTCCGTGTCTGGATCGTCCGCGTCTGGCTCGCCCGTGTCGACCACGCCGCCGCCGGACAGGTCTGGCCCAGCCACGGCCCCGACGTTTCCCTCGGGGTCGCCGGGCCGCAGCCCGACGACCTCTTCCGCCTCCGCCATGGCCGCCGCGGCCCGTGCGAGTCGCGCCGCCCGGTCGTCGTCACCGGCCGTCATGATCAGAAGTCGACGGGGACGTCCGCGACCTCGGCCGGCTGGTCGACCCTCGGTCCGACCCCCAGCTTCTCCTTGACCTTCTTCTCGATCTCGTCGGCGAGGTCGGGGTTGTCCTTGAGGAAGTTGCGGGCGTTCTCCTTGCCCTGACCGAGCTGGTCACCCTCGTAGGTGTACCAGGCACCGGCCTTGCGGACGAAGCCGTGCTCCACCCCCATGTCGATGAGGCCACCCTCGCGGGAGATCCCGTGTCCGTAGAGGATGTCGAACTCGGCCTGCTTGAAGGGCGGGCTGACCTTGTTCTTGACGACCTTGACGCGGGTGCGGTTGCCGACCGGGTCGGTGCCGTCCTTGAGCGTCTCGATGCGGCGCACGTCGAGCCGGACCGAGGCGTAGAACTTCAGCGCCTTGCCACCCGTCGTCGTCTCGGGCGAGCCGAACATGACGCCGATCTTCTCGCGGAGCTGGTTGATGAAGATCGCGGTGGTGTTGGTGTTGTTGATCGCGCCGGTGAGCTTGCGCAGGGCCTGGGACATCAGGCGGGCCTGCAGACCCACGTGGCTGTCGCCCATCTCACCCTCGATCTCGGCGCGGGGCACGAGCGCGGCCACCGAGTCGATGACGATGACGTCGATCGCGCCGGAGCGGATCAGCATGTCGGCGATCTCGAGGGCCTGCTCACCCGTGTCGGGCTGGGAGACGAGCAGGGCGTCGGTGTCGACACCGAGGGCCTTGGCGTAGTCGGGGTCAAGGGCGTGCTCGGCGTCGATGAAGGCCGCGATGCCGCCGGCCTTCTGCGCGTTGGCGACGGCGTGGAGCGCGACCGTCGTCTTACCGGAGGACTCCGGGCCGTAGATCTCCACGATGCGCCCGCGGGGCAGACCCCCGATGCCGAGCGCGACGTCGAGGGCGATCGAACCGGTGGGGATCACCTCGATCGGCGGGCGGATGTCGTCACCGAGGCGCATCACCGCACCCTTGCCGTGGGCCTTCTCGATCAGGCCCATCACCGAGGCGAGTGCCTTGTCCTTGTCCTTCGTCTGCATGGATGCCATCGATCCACCACCTGTCTGCCGTCTGCGCTGCGGTCGTCTCTCTGCGACCCGCCAGCGGCACGGCTCGTGCCGGGCTCTGCTGTCGGGTCAGACGTTAGGCGGGGGCACCGACACCGGCTTGTCACCACGAGACGGCCTGTGGACGGTGTATGCCCGGGCCCCACCTGTGGATGAGCGTACCGAACAGATGTTCGACGCCAGCACCGACACGCCGCGACGCGCCGCGACCCGCGACACCGGGCCTCAGCGCAGGTCGGAGAGGGCGCGGGTGAAGGCCTCCTCGGCCTCGTCGGAGAACACCCAGAAGCGAACCCGCTCGACCCCCGGGTTGTCCTCCAGGGCAGAGACGACTGCCGCCATCGCGACCGCGGCCGCCCCGGTGACCGGGTAGCCGTAGACACCGCACGAGATCGCGGGGAACGAGAGCACCCGGACGCCGTGGGCCTGCGCGAGCTCGATGCTCCGTCGGTAGCAGGAGGCGAGCAGCTCGGGCTCCCCCGCCGAGCCGCCGCGCCACACCGGACCGACGGTGTGGATGACGTGCGCGACCGGTAGCCGTCCCGCGCCGGTGATCACCGCGTCCCCGGTGGCGCAGCCCCCGATCGCCCGACACTCCTCGAGCAGGGTGGGCCCCGCGGCGCGGTGGATGGCGCCGTCGACCCCGCCCCCGCCGAGGAGGGATGAGTTGGCGGCGTTGACGATGGCGTCGGCCTCGTCGTCTCGGGTCAGGTCACCCCGGTGCACCGAGACGTCCGCCGCCCGTGTGCGTCTCATCAGAGAAACCCTCAGCCCCGGCCGGCCTGGCCGGCCTGCCCACCCTGGGCGCCGCGGGCGACCCGGGTGTTGCGGCCCAGCCACCGGTCACGGGGCACGGCCAGGTCGAGACAGACCGCCTCCCAGACGGCCCGGGGCGGTTCGCCCGCGTCGAGCGCTTCGAGGACGGTCCGGTTGCCCAGCTCACCGAGCACGTGGTCTCGAGCGAGCGAACCGGCATACGCCGCCCCGAACTCGTCGTCCATCAACACCCAGAAATGACTCATGCGCACCGTCGCAGTCTGCCACCCTCGGGGGACGCGACCGTGCCATCGGGAGCGAGCACACCCGCGCCGAGGGGCGGGCCAGTCAGGGGGAGAACGATGAACGAGCCGACCGATGGGAACCCAGCCGTCCCGTACGACTACCCGAGGTCCCCGGGGATACCGCCGCGAGCCAGGCCCGACGGGGCAGGACCGGGAGTCACGCTCTCTCCCCCCTCCGAACCATCGGCCGCCCCGGGGACCCGGAAGCGCCGCGGCCGCACAGCGCTCGTCGTCGGCGGGGTGGTGACGGTCCTCGCCCTCGCGGGGGGAGCCGCCGTCGCGACCTCGCTGCTCAGCGGGGGCGGCTCCCAGCCGGCCGCGGTGCTGCCCGCCGACGCCTTCGCCTACCTCCGTCTCGACATCGACCCGGCCGCCGGTCAGAAGGTCGCCGCCGTCCGCTTCCTCGGGGCCGTCCCCGAGGTGAAGGACGCGCTGACCGGCGACGACCCGCGCCGCGCCCTCTGGAAGGCCATCGTGGCCGACACCGACGACGCCTGCGTCACGACGCTGTCCTACGACGCCGACATCGCGCCCTGGCTCGGGGAACGGGCCGGTATCGCGGTCCGGCCCGGTGGCACGGCGACGGAGCCGAACGTCGCCCTCGCCCTGCAGGTCACCGACGAGGACCGGGCCCGCACCACCCTGACGCGGCTGCTCAGCTGCTCGGGCAGCGGGCACCCGGACCTGCGGATGCGGGACGGCTACGCGATCGTGACGACACGCGGGCAGGGCGACGCCACCCTCGCCGCCGTCGACGCCGGCGCCCTCGCGGACGACCCGACCTTCAGCGGCGACATGACCGCCCTCGGCGAGCAGGGCGTCGCGTCGATGTGGGTCGACGCCGGCCCGGCGCTCTCCGAGGGCAGGGGCCTCGACCTCACCGGCCTGCTCGGCGAGTCGCTGGCATCGTCGCCCCTGACCTCGCCGTCCCCCGCCGGCGTGCAGGGCCGGGTCGCAGCCGCGCTTCGCTTCGACCCCTCCTACGTCGAGCTGGCAGGGATCACGCGCGGCTTCACCGCGGCCGCCCCCGGGCCCGGCGACGGCACCCAGTTGGCACGCCTCCCGGCAGACACGATGGCAGCCCTGCACGTCTCGGGAGCGGACGCCGTCGTGGACTCCGCCTGGCCCGAGCTCGAGCGGCAGATCCAGGACCTCGCCGCCGGCACCGGAGTGGACGACCCGATCGCCGCGCTCGAGGAGGAGCTCGACCTCTCCTTCCCCGACGACCTCGTGGCGCTCCTCGGCCACAGCCTCACCCTCTCGCTGCCCGGGCAGGACATCGGCGCCGACCAGCCGGTCGTCGGCGTCACGATCGTCTCGAGCGACGCGGCGCGGGCCGACACGGTCATCTCCCGGGTGGAGGACACGGCCGGCGCGACCGGGCTGCTGACCCACCGCCTCGACGGCGACCACCTCTACGTCGCCACCTCGCCCGACTACGCCGCGGACCTGCTCGCGGGCGGCCACCTCGGCGACGGCGATGCCTTCCGTGCCGCCATGGGCGACGTGTCGAGGTCCTCCTTCGGGCTCTACCTCGACCTCGACCGCCTCGAGCCGCTCTACCTCGACGACACCCAGGGCGGGGCGCGCACGGCTCTGCGTGCGATGCGGGCGCTCGGGGTCAACGTGGGCGTCACCGGCGCCGGCGAGGCCGCCTTCTCGGTCCGTCTCGTCGCCGACTGAGGGCCGTCAGCGCGTGGCCGACCACCCGGTGATGCCCAAGCCATCCCCTGCGGGCAAGTGGATCTCGTTGCGCTCGTAGGAGACTCCCCCGGTCACTGGTGTGGTGGTCGACCACCACGCGGCGTCGAGATCGCTCACCCGGGTCGTCGGCACGGCCGCGACGAGCGCAGCCGCGGCGCCGACCCCGACATGACTCTCCATCATCGACCCGACGATCGTCCCGAGTCCCTCGTCGTGCGCCCGACGGAGCAGGTCGCGCCCCAGCGTCAGCGAGCCGCACTTCGCGAGCTTGACGTTGACGAGGTCGGCCGCGCCGAGCCGGATGATCCGCTCGAGGTCGTGTCGGCCGTAACAGCTCTCGTCGGCCATGATCGGCAGGCCGACCCGCTCGCGGACCCACGCCATCCCCTCGACGTCCTCGGCGACGAGCGGCTGCTCGACGAACTCCACGCCGAGGTCACCGTCCTCGAGGGCCCGGATCACCGTGACGGCCTGCTCCCGGGTCCAGCCCTGGTTGGCATCGAGGCGGATCGTCACGTCCGGTCCGACCGCAGCCCGCACGCCCGCCACGCGCGCGACGTCGGTGCCGGCGTCGGTGCCGACCTTCATCTTCAGGGTGGTGAAGCCGTCGTCGACCCGATCGCGCGCGGTCCGCGCAAGGGCCTCGACATCACCGGCCGAGAGCGTGACGTCCGTCGTCAGCGTCGTCGGTATGCCGCTCTCCCCCGCCCCGAGCAGCGCCGCCACCGACGTGCCCTCCGCCTGCGCGAGCAGGTCGTGCAGGGCCGCGTCGAGGGCGGCCTTGGCGCCGAAGTTGCGGGCCACCGCGCGCTGGACGAGCCCGGCGGCGGCAGCGAGGTCGTCCCGGTCGTCGAGGAGGTGCCCGACCAGCAGGGGGGCGAGCATCGTCTCGACGCAGGCCGTCGCCCCGGCCAGGGACTCCCCCGTCACCTGCCAGACCTGCGGGGCCTCCCCCCAGCCGGTGCGCCCATCGCTGTCGAGGACCGTCACGACGACGGTGTCGACCGTCGTGGTGCGCCGCAGCGCCGTGACGAACGGGGTGTGCAGCGGCACCGACGACGTCGTCGTGCGGACCGCCTCGACCCGCGTCACGCGGACTCCCCCGTCCGGGCCGACCAGAGCTCGCGGGCGACGGAGGCGACGAGCGCCGCCGCCTCCTCCTCTGCGAGGTCGATCGTCGTGCAGACCGAGATGACCGACGGTGGCTCGCCGACCGGCCGCACGAGGCAGACGTCGTGGGAGACCCCGGTGACCCAGCCGGACTTGCTTGCCGTCGGCGTCCCGTCCGGCAGGCCGGCCGGGACCTGGTCGCGGTGCAGCTGCCGCGCCAGCACCTGCTCGACGGGGTCACAGACCGCCGCACCGCCCAGGGCGGGGTCCCGCCGGCCCACCGCCGCCATGAGGATGCCGAGGTCGCCGGCCGTCACCGTGTTGGTGACGCCCGCCTCCCGCGCGACGGCGTCCTCGATGCCGCGCCCGACCACGGTCCGGGGCGAGCAACCGGCCGCAGCGAGCACCGCCGCCACCTCGGGGAGTCCGACCCGGTCGAGCAGCAGGTTCGTCGCGAGGTTGCCCGAGCGGGTGATCGCGTGCTCGACGAGCTGCGCGACGGTCCGCGTCCCACCGAGCGCCGCCCACGTCTCGGGGTCCTGGTCGTCGTCCTCGTCCATGGCGAAGCTGGACCCGTCGGCCACCGACGCGAAGCGGTTGTGCACCTCGACGGCGGCGGCCGGGTCGAGCTCGCCGCGCACCACCAGGCGTTGCGCGGCCAGCACGAGCGGCAGCTTCATCGTCGAGGCGGCGTAGTGCCCGCGGTGGGCGTCGCGCTCGAAGAGGACCCTGCCCTCGAGGTCTCCCCACCAGACCGACACCACTGCGCCCCGATCGCCATCCCCGCCGGATCTGTGTCGGCAGAGCGCGTCGAGACGGTCTCGGAGGGCATCGAGCAGGGAGGCGTCGAGCGTGATGGAGGGCACCGCAGGAGCGTATCGGCGCCGGTCCGTCGCGACGGGTGGGGCCGGGTCAGGCGGCGGCGACGGCGTCGGCCGTCCGGACGCGCAGCGGGACCGGGGCGGTGAGCCCCTCGGACTCGGCCATCCGGTTCGAGACGTCGATGAGGACCTGGGACAACGGAAGCTCGAGGGCCCCGCAGATCGAGGCCAACAGCTCGGACGAGGCCTCCTTCTCGCCGCGCTCGACCTCACTGAGGTAGCCGAGGGAGACCGAGGCCGTGGCGGACACCTCGCGCAGCGTCCGGCCCTGGGCGCGTCGCCGCTCGCGAAGGACGTCGCCGAGCTCACGTCGCAACAGGGTCATGCCGTCCTCCTCCATCCGTGCTCATGAGCCGGGTCGGGCTCAGCGTGGTGCGTCGGTCCCCACCGTACCCCCCAGCACCGTCGGGGCGGCGGGGGTTTGGTGCTCCCGGCGGGTCTGCTCCAGGGCGAGAGCCACGAGGGCGGCCACCGTCGCCGTGCGCACCTCACCCCGCCCTCCCGTCAACCGCAGGTCGGCGGTCCGTGTTCCCACCGGACCCGCCACCGCCACGTGCACGGTCCCGGCGGGCTTCCCCTCCGAGGGCCCCGGCCCGGCGACCCCGGTCGTCGCAAGACCCCACGTGCTGCCGAGCCGGTCGCGCACGCCCTCGGCCATCGCCGCGGCCACCCGCGGGTCGACGGTGCCGCACTGCGCGATGAGGTCGGCGGGGACGCCGAGCAGTGTCACCTTGAGGTCGGCGGCATACGACACGACACCGCCGCGCAGGACGAGCGAGGCGCCCGGCACGTCGGCGATCGTCGCCGCCAGGAGGCCGGCGGTGAGGGACTCCGCGCAGGTGAGGGTCTCGCCGGCCGCGGTGAGCTCGGTGACGAGCGCCGCCACGTCGTCACCCGGGGCGGCCACGGTCAGTCCCGGGTCGCGGTGCGGCGGGCCGCCCGACGCCGCTGGGTGCGCTCGCTCGTCTGGCGAAGGCGCACGGCCTTGAAGACGTAGTCGACCCCGCTGGCGACGGTCGCGACGAAGGCCGCGGCGAGCACGGCATACGCGGCCCAACGCCAGACGTCGGCGAGCGGCAGCACCCAGAGCGGGAAGGTGAGGGCGGCCAGCGACACGGTCTGGAGCATCGTCTTGAGCTTGCCGCCCCGCCCGGCCGGCATGACACCGTGCCGGATGACGAGGAAGCGCAGCAGGGTGATCCCGAACTCGCGCACGAGGATCACGACCGTGACCCACCACCAGATCGACCCGAGCAGTGACAGGCCGATGAAGGCCATGCCGGTGAGGGCCTTGTCGGCGATCGGGTCGGCGACCTTGCCGAAGTTCGTGATCTGGCCGCGGCTGCGGGCCAGCTTGCCGTCGAGACCGTCGGTGACGGCCGCGATGACGAAGACGGCCCACGCCGCGGTCCGCCACCACGGCTGCGCCCCGTCGTCGTGGAGCAGCAGGGCCCCGTAGACGGGGACGAGCAGGATCCGCAGCACGGTGAGGGCGTTCGGCACGTTCCACGCGGTCGGCCGCGGCGCCGGGCCCTCTCCCGCGTGCGGGCTCATCGCGGCTCCGCGACGAGGTCGATTCCCTCGGTGTCGACGACGAGGACGCTGACGATGTCGCCGACGGCGGGGACCGGGCTGCCCGCGGGCACCCGGATGATCGTCGAGCCGTCGACGTCCGGTCCCTGGAAGGGGGTGCGGCCGGTGACGGTGCCGTCGTCGTCGATCTCCTCGACGAGGACCTCGACGAGCTCGCCGACCCGCTCCTCCGCACGTTGCGCGGTGAGCTCCTCGACGAGGCGGGTCATCCGGTCGACGCGCTCGTCGATGACCTCGGGAGGGAGCTTGGCGGCATACGTCTCCGCCTCGGTGCCGTCCTCGTCGGAGTAGCCGAAGACGCCGACGACGTCGAGACGCGCCTCGGTGAGGAAGGCCTCGAGCTCGTCGACGTCGTCCTCGGTCTCCCCCGGGAAGCCGACGATGACGTTGCACCGGATCCCGGCCTCCGGGGAGGACGCGCGCACCCGGGCGAGCAGGTCGAGGAAGGCCGCTCGGGAGCCGAAGCGGCGCATCGAGCGGAGCAGCGGCTCGGAGGCGTGCTGGAAGGAGATGTCGTAGTAGGGCACGACGCCGGGCGTCTGCGCCATCGCCGTGAGCAGGCCGGGGCGGATCTCGGCGGGCTGGAGGTAGGAGACGCGCACCCACTCGATGCCCTCGATGGCGGTCAGCTCGGGCAGCAGCTTCTCGAGCAGGCCGAGGTCGCCGAGGTCCTTGCCGTAGGAGGTGGAGTTCTCCGAGACGAGGAACAGCTCCTTGACGCCGCGCTCGGCGAGCCAGCGCGCCTCCGCGACGACGTCGGTCGGACGCCGGGACACGAACGCACCGCGGAACATCGGGATCGCGCAGAAGGAACAGCGTCGGTCACAGCCCGAGGCGATCTTGAGCGGCGCCCACGGCCGCCCGTCGAGACGCGCCCGGACGACGCGGGGGCCGGTCGCCGGCACGGGGACCCCCTCGTCGACGGCGTCGGCGAGGCTGTCACCGTGGCCGGGGACGGCGACGCGGGTCGCCTCCTCCTGGCGGGCGGCAGGCGTGAGCGGGAGCAGCCGGCGACGGTCGCCCGGCGTGTGGCTCGCGACGTGGCCACCGGCGAGGATCGTCTGCAGGTGGGTCGACATGTCGCGGTAGGAGTCGAAGCCGAGCACCGCGTCGGCCTCGGGCAGCTGGTCGGCGAGCTGCTCGCCGTACCGCTCGGCGAGGCACCCGACGGCGACGACCTTCTGGGTGCGGCCGGTGCCGCCCTTGAGGTCGGAGGCCTCGAGGAGCGCGTCGATGGAGTCCTTCTTGGCCTGCTCGACGAAGCCGCACGTGTTGATGACCGCGACGTCGGCCTCGGCCGCGTCGTCGACGAGCCGCCAGCCCTCGGCGAGCAACCGGCCCGCGAGCTCCTCCGAGTCGACCTCGTTCCGGGTGCACCCGAGGGTGACGAGGGCGACACTCTTGTCCGGCGGGGTCATGCGCCCACTCTAGAGGTCGGGTGTTCAATGGCCGACATGCCCGACAGCACCCCACACCTCGAGCGTGCCCACGCCGTCCTGGCCCGTCACCCGCTCGTGGACGGTCACAACGACCTGCTCTGGGAGGCGCGCGCCCAGACGGCCTACGACTTCGACCGCCTCGACATCTCCGGCCCGGTCGCGACGACGCACACCGACCTCCCGCGGCTGCGGGCCGGCGGGGTCGGGGCGCAGTTCTGGTCGGTCTTCGTCCCGAGCACGCTCCCCGAGGGTGACGCGGTCGCCGCCACCCTCGAGCAGGTGGACGGCGTCCACCGGATGGTGCAGACGTATGCCGCCGACCTCGCCCTCGCGACCACCGCGGACGAGGTGGAGGCCGCCAACGCCTCGGGCCGGATCGCCTCCCTCCTCGGCGCCGAGGGCGGTCACTCGATCGGCTCCTCGCTCGCGGTGCTCCGCCAGCTGCACGCCCTCGGGGTCCGCTACCTGACGCTGACCCACAACGACAACACGCCGTGGTCTGACTCGGCGACCGACGTCGCGCGGGCCGGGGGGCTGACGGCATTCGGGCGCGAGGTCGTCCGGGAGATGAACCGGCTGGGCATGATGGTCGACCTCAGCCACGTCGCCGCCTCGACGATGCGTGACGCCCTCGAGACGAGCGCGGCTCCGGTCATCTTCAGCCACTCCTCGGCCCGCGCCCTGTGCGACGTGCCCCGCAACGTGCCCGACGACGTGCTCGCGACCCTCCCCGGCAACGGCGGCGTCGTCATGGTGACCTTCGTTCCGGAGTTCGTCTCACCCGAGACGGCTCGCTGGCGCGAGGAGGCCGTGGTGGCTGCCGAGCGGGCCGGCGTCAGCGGCAGCGACTTCGTCGCCTTCCTCGACTTCTCGACCGGGTGGCAGCGCGAGCACCCCAAGCCGGACGCGACGATCGCTCAGGTGGTCGCGCACGTCGAGCACGTCCGTGACGTCGCCGGCATCGACCACATCGGTCTCGGGGGCGACTACGACGGCACCGACACCTTCCCGGTCGGCCTCGAGGACGTCTCGGGCTACCCGCGTCTCGTCGCGGCCCTCGCGGAGCGCGGCTGGTCCGACGACGACCTCGGCCGGCTCGTCCGCGGCAACACGCTGCGCGTCATGCGCGAGGTCGAGGCCGTCGCGCGCGAGCTGCAGGCGACGAGGCAGCCCAGCGTCGCCACGATCGGGCAGCTCGACGGCTGAGGCCCACCGCCGCGGCCCCGGCTCAGGCCTGCGAGCGGAAGCGCGCGATGGTGAGGCCCACGAGCCGGGCCACGACGAGGGCCACGTAGAGCATCCCCATGATCTGCTGGAGGAGCACGAAGGACCGCACGTGCGGGGTGATCGCGTAGATGTCGGACAGGCCCGTGCCGGTCATGTTCGCGATCGAGAGGTAGAGCAGCTCGAACCACGTCCGCTCGCCGCCACCCGCCTCGCCGTGGATGGTGAACGAGTTCGGCCAGATGAACTGCAGGGCGAGGTAGAGGTAGGCATAGCCCCAGGCCACGACGGTGAAGGTCGCCCCGGTCGCGTAGAGCTCGTCGCGGGTCACCCAGTTGTCGGCGAACATGTACCGGAGCAGCCCGTACGCCGTGTAGAAGTAGAAGAGCGTGTGCAGGATCGCCGACGCGAAGATGAGGGTCGCGTTGTCCGCGTAGACGGCTTCGAGGACGGTGAGCACCACGACGGGGATGCCCAGTCCGATCGCCACCCACGTCAGCGCCGGGGTGGCCCGGGCGGCGCGGACGGCGAGGAAGAGCACGAGCAGCCCGAAGATCCCGAAGAGCGCCCGGGCGTAGAGCCGGTAGGGCCCGACGACCGAGGTGTCGAAGTACGGGTAGGCCACGATCCCGACGAGCTGCACGATGAGCAGCAGGGCGCACGGCGTCTCACGGACCTTGCGGCGGAAGCGGTCCCACCGGTTCGGCGGGCCGACCCGACGCGGCATCGACGGCCACAGCTCGAGGGAGGCGCTCACCCGCCGGACTCTAGCCCGATGAGCGTCAAGAAGTCATCAAGGCGCGTGAGGAGGCCGTCAACGGTCGCCGACGCCGGCCGCGGCCGCCGTAGGAACGTCCCATGGCCGCATACATCGTCCTCTACGTCGCCGGGCTCGCCCTGCTCGGCTACCTCGTCCACGTCCTGCTCCACCCGGACCGGTTCTGATGGGCGACGCCCTGAGCGGCGCGCTCACGATCGGCGTGCTCGTCGCCGCCCTCGCCGCGGCCCACCTCCCCCTCGGCGGCTGGCTGGCCCGGGTCTTCACCGACACCGGCCACTGGCGCGTCGAGCGGCTCGTCTACCGCGTCTGCCGCATCGACCCCTCGTCGGGCCAGCGCTGGACGACCTATGCCGTCGCGGTGCTGGGGCTCTCGGTCGTCGGGATCGTGCTGCTCTTCGGGCTGGTCAGCCTCCAGGGCGTGCTCCCGCTCTCGCGGGGGGCCACGATGCACCCCGACACCGCCCTCAACACCGCCGTCTCGTTCGTGACCAACACGAACTGGCAGTCGTATGCCGGTGAGTCGGGGGTCTCGCCCCTCGTGCAGACCCTCGGCCTGACGGTCCAGAACTTCGTCTCGCCCGCGGTGGGCCTCGCCGTGGCGGTCGCACTCGTGCGCGGCCTCGCCCGGTCGGCAGCTCTCGAGATCGGCAACTTCTGGGTCGACCTCGTGCGCGGCATCGTCCGGGTCCTGCTCCCCCTGGCCCTCGTCGCGGCGGTCGTGCTGCTGCTCGGCGGCGTCATCCAGAACCTCACGGCGCCGACGACCGTCACGACCCTCTCCGGAGGGTCGCAGGTGGTCCAGGGCGGGCTCGTCGCCTCGCAGGAGGCGATCAAGGAGCTCGGGACCAACGGCGGCGGCTACTTCAATGCCAACTCCGCGCATCCTTTCGAGAACCCGAACGCGGTCACCGACCTCGTCGAGATCTTCCTCCTGCTCGTCATCCCGTTCTCCCTCCCCCGCACCTATGGCCTGCTCGTCGGCGACCGCCGCCAGGGCTGGACGGTCCTCGCCTTCATGGCAACCCTGTGGGGCCTGATGGTCGCGGCGGTGACGTGGGCCGAGGTGAGCGCGGCGTCCGGCCCGCTCGGCGGTCTCGAGGGCAAGGAGCTGCGCTTCGGCACGTGGGCGTCGGCCCTCTTCGCGGCGAGCACGACCGGCACCTCGACCGGCGCGGTGAACTCGATGCACGAGAGCCTCAGCCCGCTCGGCGGCGGTGGCCTGCTCTTCTCGATGCTGCTCGGCGAGGTGTCCCCGGGCGGCGTGGGGTCGGGACTCTACGGCGCGCTGCTGCTCGCCGTCCTCACCGTGTTCGTCTCCGGCCTCATGGTCGGCCGCACTCCCGAGCTGCTCGGCAAGCAGGTGGGCCGTCGGGAGATCACCCTCACCGCGCTCGCCCTGCTCGTCATGCCGGCCCTCGTGCTCGTCTTCACCGGCGTCGGCATGGTCACGCCGCTCGTGTCGTCCCAGGTGCTGGCCTCCGGGCCGCACGGGCTCACCGAGGTGATGTACGCCTACGCCTCCGCCGCCAACAACAACGGCAGCGCCTTCGCCGGCTTCTCGGCGGATGCGCCCTACCCCAACCTCACGCTCGCCCTGTGTATGTTCCTCGGGCGCTTCGTGCCGATCGTGCTCGTCCTCGCCCTCGCCGGCTCCCTTGCGGCCCAGCGCCGTCGGCCGGTCAACGCCGGCACCCTGCCCACCCACACCCCCACGTTCACGGGCCTCTTCGTCGGGGTGGCGCTCATCGTCACCGGACTCACGTTCTTCCCGGCGCTTGCTCTCGGACCTCTCGCGGAGGCACTCTCATGAACCTTTCGGCCACCTCTCTCGGCGCCCTCGCGCGCCAGCTCGTCGCGACCCTTCCCGAGGCGGTGCGCAAGCTCGACCCCCGACACGTGTGGCGCAGCCCGGTCGTCTTCGTCGTCTGGGTCGGGTCGCTGCTGACGACCGTCGTCGCCGTCGCCGACCCGTCGTGGTTCGCGTGGAGCATCACGGTGTGGCTCTGGGCGACGGTCCTGTTCGCCAACATGGCGGAGGCCGTGGCCGGGGGCCGCGGCAAGGCCCAGGCCGCCACGATGCGCGCCAGCCGGACCACGACGACCGCGCAGCGGCGCGGCGGCGACGGCGCTCTCGAGACCGTGGCCGCCTCGGACCTGTCGATCGGCGACCTCGTCGTCGTCCGGCCGGGTGAGGTCGTCCCCGGCGACGGAGACGTCGTCGAGGGCATGGCGACAATCGACGAGTCCGCGATCACCGGGGAGTCGGCTCCCGTCGTGCGTGAGTCGGGTGGCGACCGGTCCGCGGTCACGGGAGGCACGACCGTGCTGTCGGACGGCATCACCGTGCGGATCACGACGAGGCCCGGCGAGACCTTCATCGACCGGATGATCGCCCTCGTCGAGGGCGCCGCCCGGCAGAAGACGCCCAACGAGGTCGCCCTGACGATCCTGCTCACGACGCTGACGATCATCTTCCTGCTCGCCGTCCTGGCGATCCAGCCGCTCGCCGCCTACTCCGGTCAGGGGCAGTCGGTCGTCGTGCTCGTCGCGCTGCTCGTCTGCCTCATCCCGACGACGATCGGGGCGCTGCTGTCGGCCATCGGCATCGCCGGCATGGACCGACTCGTGCAGCACAACGTGCTCGCCATGTCGGGTCGCGCCGTCGAGGCGGCCGGCGACGTGTCGACCCTGCTCCTCGACAAGACCGGGACGATCACCTTCGGCAACCGGCGCGCCACGGACCTGGTCGCCGCCCCGGGCACCGGCGCCGCCGGCACGGCTGAGATCACCGAGGCGGCATACCTCTCGTCGCTGGCCGACGAGACGCCCGAGGGACGCTCGATCGTCGAGCTCGCGGCAGCCGCGCTGCCGGGCGAGACCCGCGCCCGCCTCGACGCCCTCCGCGGCGAGGGGGCGACCTTCGTGCCGTTCTCCGCGCAGACCCGGATGTCGGGCCTCGACCTCCCCGACGCCACGGCGGTCCGCAAGGGGGCGTCTGACTCCGTCGCCCGGTGGGTGACCGACCAGGGCGGCGACGTCGCCGAGGCGGTGCGCACCGTCGTCGACGCCATTGCCCGGAGCGGCGGCACCCCCCTCGTCGTCGCCAGGTCGTCACCCGGGGAGCCGCCACGCGTGCTCGGGGTCGTGCACCTCAAGGACGTCGTCAAGCCCGGGATGACCGAGCGCTTCGCCCAGCTGCGGGCGATGGGGATCCGCACGGTGATGATCACGGGAGACAACCCGCTCACGGCGAGGTCGATCGCGGCCGAGGCGGGAGTCGACGACTTCCTCGCCGAGGCGACGCCCGAGGACAAGATGGCCCTCATCAAACGGGAGCAGGAGGGTGGTCGGCTCGTCGCGATGACCGGCGACGGGACCAACGACGCGCCGGCGCTGGCACAGTCCGACGTCGGGGTCGCGATGAACACCGGCACGTCGGCAGCCAAGGAGGCGGCCAACATGGTCGACCTCGACTCGGACCCGACCAAGCTCATCGACATCGTCGCGATCGGCAAGCAGCTGCTCATCACCCGCGGCGCCCTGACGACCTTCTCGATCGCCAACGACATCGCGAAGTACTTCGCGATCATCCCGGCGATGTTCGTCGTCCTCTTCCCCGGCCTCGACGCCCTCAACGTGATGGGTCTGGTGACGCCGAAGTCCGCGATGCTGTCGGCCGTCATCTTCAACGCGCTCATCATCATCGCGCTGATTCCCCTGTCGCTGAGAGGGGTTCGCTACCGTCCCGTCGGCAGCACGGCCCTCTTGCGACGCAACATCCTGCTCTACGGGGTGGGCGGCGTGATCGCCCCCTTCGTCGGCATCAAGCTCATCGACCTCGTCGTGAGTCACCTCCCAGGAATGGTGTGAACCCCGTGCACAACGTCATCAGGCAGTCCGTCGCCGGCCTCCGGGTCATCCTCGTCCTCACCGTCCTGCTCGGGGTGCTCTACCCGGCCCTAGTCTGGGGTGCCGGCCAGGTCGTCGCTCGCGACCAGGCCGCTGGGTCCCTCGTCACCGTCGGCGGGAGGGTCGTCGGGTCGAGCCTCCTCGGGCAGCAGTGGCAGGGCGAGGAGTGGTTCCACTCGCGACCGTCCGCGAGCGATGCTTCCGGGGAGACGAGCGGCGGCACCAACCTCGGCCCGGGCGCGGCTCTCGACGCCGAGGTCACCACGAGGGCCCGGGCCGTGGGTCTCGACGTGACCACCGCTCCCCCGGACGCCCTCACGGCCTCGGCGAGCGGCCTCGACCCGCACATCTCCCCGGAGTATGCCGCCCTCCAGGTCGAGCGTGTCGCGGCCGCCCGCGGGCTCGACACGACGAGGGTCGCGGCGCTGGTCGACTCCGCGACGCAGGGGCGAGCCGGCGGGTTCCTCGGCGAGCCCCGGGTGGACGTCCTCGCCCTCAACCTCGCGCTCGACCGACTCGCCGCCACCCGGGTCGGTCGGGGCTGACAGGATCGATCCCATGACACGCGGTCAGCTACGGATCTACCTCGGGGCGGCTCCCGGGGTGGGCAAGACCGTCGCGATGCTCGACGAGGCCCACCGGCGGCTCGAGCGGGGCACGGACGTCATCGTCGGCTATGTCGAGACCCACGGCCGGGCGCACACCCGGGCCCTCGTCGACGGCCTCGAGGTGCTCCCCCGCCTCGCGGTCGTGCACCGCGGCGCCACCCTGCCCGAGCTCGACACGGCCGCCGTCCTCGCCCGCAGACCCGACGTGGTGCTCGTCGACGAGCTCGCCCACACCAACGCACCGGGGGGCGAGCACGAGAAGCGGTGGCAGGACGTGGAGGAGATCCTCGCCGCCGGGATCGACGTGCTCTCGACGGTCAACATCCAGCACGTCGAGTCGCTCAACGACGTCGTGGCCGCCATCACCGGGGTGCGCCAGCGCGAGACGGTTCCCGACGACGTCCTGCGACGCGCCGGCCAGGTCCAGCTCGTCGACATGGACCCGGACGCGCTGCGTCGCCGGATGGCCCACGGCAACGTCTACCCGGCCGAGCGGGTCGACGCCGCGCTCGCCAACTACTTCCGCGTCGGCAACCTCGCCGCCCTGCGCGAGATCGCGCTGCTGTGGCTCGCGGACCGGGTCGACGAGGCGCTCGAGCGCTACCGCGCGGACCAGGGCATCCAGGCACCGTGGCCGGCGCGCGAGCGTGTCGTGGTCGCCCTCACCGGGGGCGCCGGGAGCGAGACCCTGCTGCGCCGCGGTGCCCGGATCGCGACGCGGGCGTCCGGCGGGGACCTCATTGCCTGCCACGTCCGGTCGGCGGAGGGCCTCACCTCGTCCGACCCCGCCGTCATCGCCCGGCTGCGTCGGCTTGCCCGCGACCTCGGGGCGGAGTTCCACGAGGTGGTCGGTCAGGACGTCGCCGAGGCCGTCCTCGACCACGCCCGCGGGGTCAACGCGACCCAGGTCGTCGTCGGGGTGAGCCGGCGCAGCCGCTGGCAGCAGACCCTGCGACCGAGCATCGCGTCCGAGGTGGCCGACCGGTCGGGTGACATCGACGTGCACCTCGTCTCGCACGAGGGGTCGAAGGTGAGCCAGCGCGGCTCTCGGGGAGCGGGGCTGCCCGCACGGCGCGTGGTCGCCGGGCTCGTCTTCGCCGCCATCTCACTGGTCGTGCTCACCGCGGTGCTCGTGGCGACGCGGGAGGGCCACACCCTCTCCCTCGACCTGCTGCTCTACCTCGCGCTCACCGTCGCGTGCGCCCTCCTCGGAGGGATCTGGCCCGCGATCGGGTGCGCCGTGGTGGGGTCGCTCGTCGTCAACTGGTTCTTCACCGAGCCGCAGGGCACCCTGACGATCAGCGACCCGCCTAACGCGCTCGCGCTGGCCGTCTTCATCCTCGTCGCGATCGCCGTCTCCTCCGTCGTCAACGTCGCCGCCCGACGCACCGAGCAGGCGGTCTCGGCCGAGCGGGAGGCGTCGGCCCTCGCCGCGATGAGCCGCGACCTGCTCGCCGAGCCCCAGCCCCTGCCCGCGCTGCTCGACAAGGCCTGCCGGGCCCTGGGCATGCGCTCGGCCGTGCTCGCCGAGCTGCACGACTCGGCGCCGGCCACCGTCGTCGCGTCGACCGACGCGGAGCTCGCCGAGGGCGCCGACGTCCCGGCCGGCCGGACCTGGGCGGTCGACGTCACCGTCGACGACGGCGTCCACCTGCTGCTCGACGGTCCGCCGGTCGCGGCCGAGGACCAGCGGGTCATCAACGCGTATGCCGCCCACGCCGCGATCCTGCACGGCCGCGAGCAGCTCGTGCGGGCCGCCCGTCGGGCCGCAGGTCTGGCGCGCGACAACGCCGCCCGGACCACCCTGCTCGCCGCCGTCTCCCACGACCTGCGCACTCCCCTGGCGAGCATCAAGGCCGGGGTCTCGACGCTGCGCCAGGCCGCCCTCGTGCTGCCGCCCGAGGACGAGGCGGAGCTGCTCGAGTCGATCGAGGACTCGGCCGACCGGCTCGACGACCTCATCGGCAACCTGCTCGACCTCTCGCGCCTGGAGACGGGCACCGTCAGGCCGCACAGTCACTCGATCGACCTGCTCGACGCGGTCGTCGGCACGGTGCGCACCCTGTCGGCACCGTCGCGGGTGACGGTCGACCTCGAGCCGGACCTGCCCCTCGTCCGCGCCGACCTCGGGCTGCTCGACCGGGTCATCGCCAACGTCGTCGAGAACGCGCTGAGGCACAGCGGCTCAGCGGACGTGCGCCTGACCGCCGGGCGCGTCGCCGACGCGGTGCAGGTGCGGGTCGTCGACCGCGGGCCGGGGGTCGACGACGCCGACAAGGACCGGATCTTCGCGGCCTTCCAGCGGGTCGGCGACACCCCGAACGGCGACGGGCTCGGACTCGGGCTCGCCGTCGCGCGCGGTCTGATGACGGTGATGGACGGCCGGCTGCTGCCCGAGGACACCCCGGGCGGTGGACTGACGATGGTGGTGGAGCTGCCCGTCGCACCGGGCGGTCCTGCCAGGGAGGATCACCCGTGACACGGGTGCTCGTCGTCGACGACGACCCACGCCTCCAGCGCACCCTCGCCATCGCGCTGCGTGCGCACGGCAACGAGGTCGTCACCGCGGCCGACGGTCGCACTGCGGTGCAGTCGGTGCTCGAGGACTCGCCCGACGTCGTCATCCTCGATCTCGGGCTGCCCGACCTCGACGGCACCAAGGTGCTGCGCCGGATCCGGGCAGCATCCGTCGTCCCCGTCATCGTGCTGTCGGCCCGGCACGAGCCCGACGACAAGATCGAGGCCCTCGACCTCGGGGCCGACGACTACGTGACCAAGCCCTTCGGGGTCGAGGAGCTGCTCGCCCGGGTGCGCGCGGCCGTGCGGCGCGGCGGCGACGTCGGCCGCCACCTCGACGTCCTCGAGACCGACCACTTCACGCTCGACTTCGCCGAGCGCCGGGCGGTCGTCGCCGGGGAGGTTGTCCGCCTCACGCCCACCGAGTGGCGCCTGCTCGAGGCCCTCTGCCGCGAGCCGGGGCACCTCGTCTCCCGCCAGGACCTGCTCCGCGAGGTCTGGGGTCCCGCCTACGGCCGTGAGTCCAACTACCTGCGCGTCTACGCCAACCAGCTGCGCCGCAAGCTCGAGGTCGACCCGGCCGCGCCCCGCCACCTCGTCACCGAGCCCGGGCTCGGTTACCGGTTCAACCCCTGACCGGTTGGCCGACCGTTCGGTCGGGCGGCGTCAGTCGCGCTCGCGATAGCCCCGGGCGCCACGGTCGGTGAGGCTCCAGGCGTCCTCGGACTCCTCGTCGTCCTCCTCGACCCGGGGCTCGATGACCCCCGGTGTCCATGCGGCGACGGGAACGTGAGCGGTCTCGTCGCCCCGGCGTTCGCTGCGCTCGGCCACCAGGGAGGCGGTGCGCTGGCGCGGCTCGTCGTCGGGCCCGGTCGGCAGGGGCTCGGCCGGCAGGGGCTCCTCCCCGACGTCCACGACCTCGTTCTCGTAGGGGGCCGGGACCGTGAGGCCCAGCTCCTCGTCGGACGGGTCGTTGGGGTGGGCGACGTCGTCCCCACGCAGCAGTGCGAGGGTCTGGTCGAGGTCGTCCGGACGCACCAGCACGTCGCGGGCCTTGCTGCCCTCGCTCGGACCGACGATGCCGCGCGACTCGAGCAGGTCCATCAGCCGGCCCGCCTTGGCGAAGCCGACCCGCAGCTTGCGCTGGAGCATCGAGGTCGACCCGAACTGGGTCGTCACGACGAGCTCGGTCGCCTGGAGCAGCACGTCGAGGTCGTCACCGATGTCGTCGTCCATCTGCTTCTTCGGCGCCGCGACGGTGACGTCCTCGACGTAGTTGGGCTTGAGCTGGGTCGTGACGAACTTGACGACCTCGTGGATCTCCGACTCGTTGACCCAGGCGCCCTGCACGCGCATCGGCTTGCTCGCGCCCATCGGCAGGAAGAGCGCGTCACCCTGGCCGATGAGCTTCTCGGCACCGGGCTGGTCGAGCACGACCCGGGAGTCGGCGAGCGAGCTCGTCGCGAACGCCATCCGGGAGGGCACGTTGGCCTTGATGAGACCCGTGACGACGTCGACCGACGGGCGCTGGGTGGCGAGCACGAGGTGGATGCCGGCGGCGCGCGCGAGCTGGGTGATCCGGACGACCGACTCCTCGACGTCGCGCGGCGCCACCATCATCAGGTCGGCGAGCTCGTCGACGACGACGAGCAGGTAGGGGTAGGTCGTCAGCTGGCGCTCCGAGCCCGGCAGCGGCTTGACCTTGCCGGCGCGGACCGCCTTGTTGAAGTCGTCGACGTGCTTGAAGCCGAAGGCGGCCAGGTCGTCGTAGCGCTGGTCCATCTCCTTGACGACCCAGGCGAGGGCCTCGGCGGCCTTCTTCGGGTTCGTGATGATCGGGGTGATGAGGTGCGGGATGCCCTCGTATGCCGTCAGCTCGACGCGCTTGGGGTCCACGAGGATCATCCGCACCTCTTCGGGCGTGGACCGCATGAGGATCGAGGTGATCATCGAGTTGACGAAGGAGCTCTTGCCCGACCCGGTCGCGCCCGCGACGAGCAGGTGCGGCATCTTCGCGAGGTTGGCGATGACGTAGGCGCCCTCGACGTCCTTGCCGACCCCCATCACCATCGGGTGCTCGTTGCCCCGAGCGGTCTGGCTGCGCAGGACGTCCCCGAGGGAGACGTTCTCGCGGTCGAGGTTGGGGATCTCGATGCCGATGGCCGACTTGCCCGGGATCGGGCTGAGGATGCGGACGTCGGCGGAGGCGACGGCATACGCGATGTTCTTCGACAGCGCAGTGACCCGCTCGACCTTCGTTCCCGAGCCGAGCTCCACCTCGTAGCGGGTGACCGTCGGCCCCCGCGTGAAGCCCGTCACGGCAGCGTCGATGTCGAACTGGTCGAAGACCCCCGTGAGCGACTCGACGACGCGGTCGTTGGTCTCGCTCCGGGTCTTGTGCGCCGGCCCCGGCGTGAGCATCGCGTGGTCGGGCAGGTGGTAGGTGACGTCACCCGCGAGGGAGAGCTGCTCCACCCGGGCCGGGAGATCGGTCATCGGCGGCGGGACGAGCTCGGCCTTCGGACCGATGGTCCGCACCGGGGGCGCGCCGTGCGTCTTCGGGTCGGTGGCGTCGACGCCCTTGCGACCGCCGGGACGGGGGGCGAGGACCCCCGGGTCGGTGGGGCGCTTCTCCCCCGGGCGGGGCCCACTCGACGAGGTGCCCGCGGCGGCAGCCGCCTCGGCGGCCTCGGCGTCGGCACGGACCTGGGCGGCCTGACGGAACGCCTCGTCACCGTCCCGCTCGGAGAGGTCGACGGCCTCGCGCCGGGCGCGCTTGGCGGGCTTGCCTGCTGGGCGCTCGGGCTCGAACTCCGCGTCGTCCTGGTCGTCCTCGCCACCGGCGTCGTGCCGGAGCACGAGCGAGCGCAGCTGGCGCAGCCGCTCGGGGATCATCGTCACCGGGGTCGCGGTGAGCACGAGCAGGCCGAAGACACCGAGCAGGAGGAGCAGCGCGAGGGCGCCGTAGGTCGAGATCGCCGCGGCGAGGGGGCTCGAGGCGAGGAAACCGAGGATGCCGCCGGCGGCACGCATCGGGCCGGCGCCGTCGGGCGGGTTGGGGATGCCGGCGTCGAGGTGGGCCAGACCGCAGGCGGAGAAGGTGAGGGCGACGAGCCCGATGACGACGCGGTTGGTCGTGCCGTCGTCCTGGGGGGCGCGCATCAGGCGCAGCCCGAGGGCGAGCAGGACGAGCGGCACGGCATACGCGACCCGGCCGAAGGTGCCCGCGACGACGGCGTGGACGACGTCACCGAAAGTCCCCGCGACCCCCCACCACTCCCGCGCGGCGATGATGACGGCGAGCGCGAGCAGCGAGAAGGCCAGTCCGTCGCGGCGGTGCTCCGGCTCGAGGTCCATGGCGCTGCTGCCGACGCGGCGGACGGCGCCGCCCGCGACGTGCGAGACGCCCATCCACGTGTTGCGCACGGCGCGGAGCGGCAGCGGGAGGCCGCCCCCACGCGCCCTGCTCGTGGCCGGGGTCTTGCCGGTCTTCGGGGCTGCACTGCGGGCCGCGGGCTTGCGCGGAGCGGGTCGGCTGGCCCGGGCCGCGGCCGGGCGGGCAGCGGCAGGACGGGCAGCGGCGGGACGCGAGGCGGCACCGGCCGATGACGCCTTGGCCCGACCTGGTGCGGTCGAGCCGGAGCGTGGGCTGTTGGACGGACGAGTCGCCATGGTTGCACCGTAGTTGACCGTCCCGGTGAACTCACGCGTCACACGCGCAACAGCGGCCTCCGGTTGGGGCGCCCTGCCGCGGCCGCGGCGGTCGGTGGGCACGCAGCCCATCTCACATCCCGGGCGCCGTCTCCGGAGTGTGGACAGCGGCGGCGACGGGACCCTATCGTCGGCGCAGGTCATGAGTGCCAGTGACAAGCCCCGGCTCGCTGGTCAGCAACCCTCCTCCGCGGTGGGGTGCTCCGGGTGACGACCCGGTCGTCCCCTGACGCACTCGCGTGGGGAACGGCAAGCGCGGACCTGCATCCGGTGGGTCCCTGACCTCTGGAGCACCCTCATGTCCGTCCACCCGGTCCACCCCGTCACCTCCTCCCGCTGCGCGGCAGCCCCCGCTGCCCTGCGGACCCGGTCCCTGCACGTCGCCACCCCAGCGGATGCCGCTGCCACCGGCCTGCCGACCGTCGTCGGCGCCGGGCTCGTCGTGCCGACCCTCGCCGGTCCGACCCCGTACGCCAACCTCGACCACGCCGCGTCGACCCCCGCCCTGAGCGTCGTTCGCGACGCCGTGGACCGCGCCCTCGAGACCTATTCTTCAGTGCACCGGGGCGCCGGGTACGCGTCGCGCCTGACGAGCGGGTGGTACGAGCAGGCCCGTGCCGAGGTCGCCCGGTTCGTCGGGGCACGGGCCGAGGACACCGTCGTGTTCACCCGCTCGACGACCGACTCGTGGTCGCTTCTGGCCAAGGCGCTGCCGGACGCGACGACCGTCTTCGTCTTCGGCACCGAGCACCACTCGACCCTGCTGCCCTGGGGCCGCTCCCGCACGGTCCGCCTGCCCGTGCCCCGCACCGTGGCGGAGGCGGTCGACCTGCTCGACGAGGCCCTTGCCACCCACCCGGCCCCGCACCGGCTCGTCGTCGTCACCGCCGCCTCCAACGTCACCGGCGAGGTGTGGCCCGTCGCGCGGCTCACCGCCCTGGCGCACCGGCACGGCGCCCGGATCGCCGTCGACGCCGCGCAGCTGTCGGCTCACCGACCGATCGACCTCGCCGGCTGGGACGCCGACTACGTCGCCTTCTCCGGTCACAAGACGTACGCGCCCTACGGCGCCGGGGTGCTCGCGGGACGCGCCGACTGGCTCGACGCGGGCACCCCCTACCTCGCCGGTGGCGGCGCGACGACGAACGTCACCGCCGACACGACGACGTGGGCGACGGGAGCGGCCCGGCACGAGGGCGGCAGCCCCAACGTCGTCGGCGCCGTCGCCCTCGCGGCGGCCTGCTCCACCATCAGCGCCCACCGCGCGCAGATCGAGCGCCACGAGGCGGACCTGCTCGAGGCGCTGCGGTCCGGGCTCGCGCAGGTCGAGGGCGTCGAGGTGCTCTCGATCTTCGGTGACGCCCACGACCGCGTCGGCGTCGTCGCCTTCACCGTCGCCGGCTGGGACTCCTCCCTCGTGTCCCAGGTGCTCTCCGTCGAGCACGGCATCGGCGTGCGCGACGGCCGCTTCTGCGCCCACGTCCTCGTCGACGAGCTGCTCGACGACTTGGCCGCCGAGCCCTTCGGGGAGCGTTCCGGCACCGCGGTGCGGGCGAGCCTCGGCCTCGGCTCGACCGCGGAGGGCGTCGAGAGGCTCGTGAACGGCATCCGTGCCCTCGTGGCCCACGGCACCACGGCAACCTGGACCCGAGGCCCGCGCGGCTGGGTCATCGAGGGCGACGACCCCCGCGACACCGAGGCCGTCCGCCCCTGGTGAACCACCCCAGCCCGGCCGCACTTTCCGTCGCCCGGGCTACGAAACGCGCGGCCTAACCGCCTTTTGCCCGCACGTTCGGTAGCCCGGGCGGCGAAAGCGGAGGTCAGTCGAGGGCGTATGCCGCCCACACCGCCGCGTGGTCCGTGCCGTGCATCGCCACCTGGCCGGCCTCGACGAGCACGAGGCCGCGGCTCAGCAGGTGGTCGAGCTGGACGTATGCCGGCAGCCGCTGGCCCGCGAACGGCCACGTGCGGACCCAGCCCTGCCCGGCTGCCCGCTGCGCGTCGACGGTCCCGTCGGCGACGGCCCGGAACCCGGGGTGTCCGGCCGAGGAGTTGAAGTCCCCGGCCATCAGGAACGGCTCGCCCGCGGGCTGGCGCTGCCGCCACTGTTGAAGCGCGAGGAGGCTGGCCCGCCAGTCCCCCATCAGGGTCGGCAGCGGCGCCATCGTGTGGACCGCTTTGAGCCGGACCCGCGCGCCGTTGACCGACACCGAGACCTCGGGCTGCCGGTTCGGGGTGTGCTCGAGCGACCCGTCGTCGCCGGGGCTGACGAGGCTGAGGGGGTAGCGCGACCAGACCAGGCTCCCGGTGGGCGAGTTCGCCACGGACTGGCCCTCGCGCGCCGTGAAGTAGGTGTCGGCGCCCGCCGCATCGAGCCGCTGCACCTCGGCCGGGGTCACCTCGGTGAGGACGAGCACGTCGACCGCGTGGTCGCGCACCGCCGTCATCAGCTGCTCGGGGTCGGCCTGCCCGATCTTGAGGTTGGCGGCCATCACGGTGAGGTCGCGGTCCGCGCCCGGCGTCGTGTGGGCGATGAAGGCGGGCACCGCGACGACACCGGCGACGACGAGCGCGAGCCCGACCGGCACGAGCATCCACCACCGGCGCAGCAGCAGCGTCGCGAGCAGGACCAGCAGCAGCGCCAGCACGACGAAGGGGCCCGCCGTCTGGAGCACGACGACCGGCCGGCTCGTCACGTCGAGCAGGGACAGGCCCGCGACGAGGCCGAGCCCGACGAGGGCAGCCGCGATGGCGAGGTCGATCAGTCGACGCATCCTCAGGCCTGCAGGACGACCGGGATGATCATCGGGCGGCGCCGGATCTTGCCGCCGACCCACGACCCCACGGTGCGGCGGATCACCTGCTGGAGCTGGTGGTCGTCGCGCACCCCGTTCGCGACGGCCTCCTCGATCGCCGTGGCGACGCGTGGGATGACCTCGTCGAAGACCACCGCGTCCTCGACGAAGCCGCGCGCCGTGATCTCGGGTCCGGACGCGATCGTGCCCGTTGCGGCGTCGAGCACGACGATGCAGGTGATGAAGCCCTCGTCGCGCAGGATCCGCCGGTCCTTGAGCAGCTCCTCGTCGGTGCCCCCGATGTTGCTGCCGTCCACGTAGGTGTAGCCGCACTCGATGACGCCAACGACGGAGGCCACCCCGTCGACGAGGTCGACGACGACGCCGTCCTCGGCGAGGAGCACCCGCTCCTCCGGCACCCCGCTGAGGACCGCGAGCCGGGAGTTGGCGTAGAGGTGGCGCCACTCACCGTGCACGGGCAGCACGTTGCGCGGCCGGACGATGTTGTAGCAGTAGAGCAGCTCGCCCGCGCTCGCATGGCCGGAGACGTGCACCTTCGCGTTGCCCTTGTGCACGACGTCGGCGCCGAGACGCATCAGGCCGTTGATGACGCGGTAGACGGCGTTCTCGTTGCCGGGGATGAGGCTGCTCGCGAGCAGCACCGTGTCACCCGGTCCGACGTCGATCCGGTGCTCCCGGTTGGCCATCCGCGACAGGGCCGCCATCGGCTCGCCCTGCGACCCGGTGCAGACGAGCACGATCTCGTCGTCGCGCAGCCCGTCGAGGCGCTTGAGGTCGACGAGGATGCCGTCGGGGATGCGGAGGTAGCCGAGCTCGGCAGCGATCCCCATGTTGCGCACCATCGACCGGCCGACCATCGCGACCTTTCGCCCGGCCTTCTCGGCGGCGTCGAGCACCTGCTGGACCCGGTGCACGTGGCTGCTGAAGCAGGCCACGATGACCCGCCTCTGCGCATTCCGGAAGACGGTGTCGATGGCGGGCGCGATCTCGAGCTCGGGCGTGGTGAAGCCCGGGACGTCGGCGTTGGTCGAGTCGGTGAGGAAGAGGTCGACCCCCTCCTCGCCGAGCCGGGCGAAGGCGCGCAGGTCGGTGAGCCGCCCGTCGAGCGGCAGCTGGTCCATCTTGAAGTCGCCGGTGTGCAGCAGCGTGCCCGCCTCGGTGCGCACGAAGACGGCGAGCGCATCAGGAATCGAGTGGTTGACCGCGACGAACTCGAGGTCGAAGACGCCGAGCTGCTCGCGCTGCCCCTCGCGCACCGTCATCGTGAACGGCCGGATCCGGTGCTCCTTCAGCTTGGCCTCGACGAGGGCCAGGGTGAGGGTCGAGCCGATGAGCGGGATGTCGCCCTTGAGCCTGAGCAGGTAGGGCACCGCTCCGATGTGGTCCTCGTGTCCGTGGGTCAGCACGATCGCCTCGATGTCGTCGAGCCGGTCGGCGATCGAGGAGAAGTCGGGGAGGATGAGGTCGACGCCGGGGTGGTTGTCCTCGGGGAAGAGCACCCCGCAGTCGATGACGAGCAGCCGCCCCTTCGTCTCGAGGACGGCCATGTTGCGGCCGACCTCCCCCAGGCCGCCGAGCGCGACGACGCGAAGGGCGTTGTCGGGCAGGATCGGTGGTGCGGTCAGCTCGGGGTGAGGGTGGCTCACGGAGGTCCTGTCAGTCGGTGGGGACGGAGCTGGGGACGGCGCTGGGGTCGTCGAGCGCGGCGCGCACCAGCGCCGTCTGCTCCTCGGTCGCCGGCACGAGCGGGAGGCGCACGGCCGCTGACACGATGACGCCCTGGTGGACGAGGGCCGCCTTGGCCATGATCGCGCCCTGGGTGACGTTCATGACCGCCTCGACGGCGGGCGCGAGGGCCCGGTGGATCGCGCGGGCGTCGTCCCAGCGACCGTCGAGGACCGCGTCGGCCATCGCGCGGTATGCCGCTGGGCTCACCTGGGAGGTGACGCCGACGAAGCCGACGGCGCCGTTGGCGTAGTGGGTCAGGTTGGCGGCGTCGTCCCCGGAGTACCACTGGAGGTCGGTGCACCCCATCAGCTCGCCGGCGAGCCAGAGGTCGGCGCGGGCGTCCTTGACGGCGACGATCCGGTCGTGCTCGGCGATGGCGAGGTAGGTCTCCCGGGCGATCGCGATGCCGGAGCGGCCGGGGATGTCGTAGACCATGACGGGCAGACCGGTCGCGTCGGCGGCGGCGGTGAAGTGGGCGACGAGCCCGGCCTGGGGCGGCTTGTTGTAGTACGGGGTGACGACGAGCAGCGCGTGGGCGCCGGCCCGCTCCGCCTGCCGTGCGAGCTCGACCGTGTGCGCCGTGGCGTTGGTGCCCACCCCGGCGATGACGACGGCACGGTCCCCCACGGCCTCGACGACGGCCCGGAGCACCTGCACCTTCTCCGCGTCGGTCGTCGTCGGTGACTCACCGGTCGTGCCGGAGACCACGAGGCCGTCGTGCCCGGCGTCGACGAGGTGGCTGGCGACCCGCTGGGCGGCGTCGAGGTCGAGGGCGCCGTCCGGGTGCATCGGCGTGACCATCGCCGAGAGGACCCGACCGAGCGGGGGTGCGTCTGCCATGGGGGAAAGATTAGCGCCGCAGCGTCCGGTCGCCGCCCCGCACTCGCCGGGTGGACCGACCCCGTCGGACACGACCTGCCCGAGGACGCAAAGGACGAGACGCCACCCGCTCGGGGGTCCGGGTGGCGCCTCGCCACCCCCTCCATCGGCCATCCGACGAGGTCGTTACAGCGCACCGGCCCGAGGGTTCTCGAGGGCTGCGCCCGCTCGGTCGCGCCGCTCCCAGGTGGTCCAGACCAGGCCCTCACCGGGGACGGCGAGGGTCCGTTCCCACGCCGAGCCGTCGATCTCCGGGAAGGTGACGGCCCCCTCCGGCGCGAGGTCGACCTCGGTGAGCAGGAGGCGGGCGGCATACGGCATCGCCTCCCGGTAGACCTCGCCGCCGCCGACGACGAACGCCAGATCGTCACGGGCGACGAGTGCGAGTGCCTCCTCGAGCGAGCGCGCGGCCTCGACCCGGGGGTGAGCCCAGTCCGGCTGGCGGGTGACGACGATGCTGCGGCGGCCCGGCAGCGCCCCCATGCTCTCGAAGGTGCGCCGGCCCATGACCATCGGGTGACCCATCGTCGTGCGCTTGAAGTACCGCAGGTCCTCGGGCAGGTGCCAGGGCATCCCCGAGCCGTCACCGATGACGCCGTTGCGGGCCACGGCGGCGATGAGCACGATCTCGGTCACGGGTGCGGATGGCCCTCAGACGGCGATCGGGGCACGGATGCCCGGGTCGCTCACGTAGTCGACGAGCTCGAAGTCGTCGAGGTCGAAGGCGTCGATCGTCGTCTTGCCGGGGGTGATCCGCATCGTCGGCAGCGGGTGGGGCGTGCGCGTGAGCTGGAGCCGGGCCTGGTCGAGGTGGTTGAGGTAGAGGTGCGCGTCGCCGAGGGTGTGGACGAACTCCCCCGGCTCGAGGTCGGTCAGCGCGGCGATCATCTGGGTGAGCAGGGCGTAGGACGCGATGTTGAAGGGCACGCCGAGGAAGATGTCGGCGCTGCGCTGGTAGAGCTGGCAGGAGAGCCGACGGCGGCCGCTCGGCCCGGGAGGGCTGACGTAGAACTGGAACATCGTGTGGCACGGCGGAAGGGCCATGTCGTCGACGTCGGCGACGTTCCACGCCGAGACGATGAGCCGTCGCGAGTCGGGGTTGGTGCGGATCTGCTCGATGACCTTGGCGATCTGGTCGACGCGGCGCCCGTCGGGCGTCGGCCAGGAGCGCCACTGGTAGCCGTAGACCGGGCCGAGGTCGCCGTCGGGTCCGGCCCACTCGTCCCAGATCGAGATGCCGCGCTCGTTGAGCCAGGCGACGTTGGTGTCTCCCCGCAGGAACCACAGCAGCTCGCCGATGATCGAGCGCAGGTGGAGCTTCTTCGTCGTGACGACGGGGAAGCCGTCGGCGAGGTCGAAGCGCATCTGGTGTCCGAAGACACTGAGCGTGCCGGTGCCGGTCCGGTCGGACTTCTCCGCACCGTGGGTCAGGACGTGGTCGAGGAGGTCGAGATACTGCCGCACGCCCGAAGCCTATCCCCGCCCCCCGGCGGCCCCGTGCACCGCGTGCTCAGGCGTCGTAGTCGAGCGTGACCTCGTCGGTCACCGGGTGGCTCTGGCACGCCAGCACGATCCCCGCGGCCACCTCCTCCGGCTCGAGCGCGTAGTTGCGATCCATCCGCACCTCACCGGCGACGACCCTCGCCCGGCACGTCCCGCACACCCCACCGGTGCACGAGTAGGGCGCGTCGGGACGGGCCCGCAGCGTCGCGGCCAGCACCGTCTCGTCGCGGGACGGCATCGGGATGACTGTGGTGCGCCCGTCGAGGTTGACGGTGACGGTCGCCTCGGGCGGCGCGGTCTCGTCAACGACGACACGGCGCGCAGGCGCCGTCCCGTCGTCGACGTGGAAGATCTCGTGGTGGACGTGGGCGGTGTCGACGCCGCGCTCGCCGAGCAGCTCCTGGGCGCCGGTCACCATCGCGTGGGGACCACAGAGGTACCACTCGTCGACCCGGTCGACCGGCACGAGGGTCGCGAAGATCCGCTCGAGCCGGTCCCGGTCGAGGCGGCCGTGGAAGAGGTCGACGTCCTGGACCTCCCGCGACAGGACGTGGACGAGGTGGAACCGCCCGGGGAAGCGGTTCTTCAGGTCCTCGAGCTCCTCGAGGAACATGATCGAGCTCGTCCGCCGGTTGCCGAGCAGCAGCGTCGCCCGCGAGCCCGGCTCCTCCTCGAGGGCCGTCGTGAGCAGAGCGAGGACGGGCGTGATGCCCGACCCGGCTGCGACGCCGACGTGATGACGTATGCCGCTGGGCTCGGTCGCGCAGGTGAACGACCCGAGCGGCGTCATCACGTCGACGACGTCCCCCGCCGCCACGTGACCGTTGAACCACGTCGACATCCGCCCCTCCGGCACGCGCGCGACGGCCACGCGGCGACGCAGGCGCTGGCCGACGGCGTTGCGCGACTGGCAGATCGAGTAGGACTGGCGCACGTCCTCCCCGCCGATGGTGGCACGCACGGTGAGGTGCTGACCGGCCTCGAAGGCGAACTCGTCCTCGAGCTCGGGCGGCACGTCGAAGGTCACCGCGACCGCGTCGTCGGTGAGTCGCTCGACGGAGGCCACCTCGAGCGGGTGGAACTGCGCCCGGCGCCGGGCGCGGGGGGTCGGATCGGTCATGAGGGTCCTAGATCGCCTTGAACTCGTCGAAGGGCTCACGGCACACGTCGCAGCGTCGCAGCGCCTTGCACGCCGTCGAGCCGAAGCGGGCCAGCTCGGTCGTCTCGGTCGAGCCGCAGCGCGGGCAGGCCACGACGTGCACCGAGAGCCGCACCGGCACGGGTCCGGCTGCGTGGTCCGGCACGGCCCCGGGCGGCGCGATCCCGAAGCGGCGCAGCGCCTCCCGGCCCTCCTGCGTCATCCAGTCGGTCGTCCACGCCGGCGCCAGCCGCGTGCGGATCTCCGCGGCATAGGACAGTGCTCCGGCCTCGAAGCGGATCCGGTCGGCGATCGCCTCCATCGCCGGGCACCCCGAGTAGGTCGGGGTGATCGTCACGACGACGGTCCGCGCATCCTCGTCGACCTCGATCCCCCGCAGGATGCCGAGGTCGGCGATCGAGATGACCGGCACCTCCGGGTCCGGGATGCGCGAGATCGACTGTGCCACAGCGGAGTCGAGAGCAAGGGTGCCCGTGCCGCTCACCAGGTCGCCCCGGGGTGGGACCGCGCGATGTGCTGCATCTCGGCCAGCAACGACCCCATCGGACGGGAGTGCACGCCGTCGCGGCCGCCGCGGGAGCGCCACCGGGGTGCCTCCGGCATCGTCAGGGTCGCCTGGTCGACGACCTGCTCGACGACGCGGCCGGCAGCCGACCGGGCCGCGCTCGGGGGCGCCACGAGGGCGCCCGACGCGACTGCCGCCAGCGCTGTCGCATCGTCGTCGAAGAGCTCCTCGACGTAGGGGGCCACCCGCACGAGCGCCTCCTGCATCCGGCGGTGCGACTCCGGGGTGCCGTCCCCGAGACGCACGACCCAGAGGCTCGCGTGGTCGAGGTGGTAGCGCACCTCCTTGAGCGACTTCGCCGCGATCGCCGCGAGCATCTCGTCCGACCCGACGGCCAGCCTCCCGTGCAGCTCGCACTGCCAGGCGGAGAACCACAGCAGCCGCGCCATCTCGTCCGCGAAGTCCCCGCGTGGCTGCTCCACGAGGTGGACGTTGCGGAAGGCCCGCTCGTCGCGCTCCATCGCGTAGGCGTCCTCGCCGCGTCCGGTCCCGTCGAGCGACCCGACGTAGGGGAAGAGACCGCGCGCCTGGCCGAGCAGGTCGAGCGCGATGTTGCCCAGGGCCATGTCCTCCTCGATCTGGGGCGCGTTCGTCATCCACTCGGCGAGCCGCTGGGCGTAGACGAGGGCGTCGTCGGCGATGGCGAGCAGGTAGGCCGCGGACGGGTCGGGCTCGGCCCCCGGGGCGGTGGTCGTGGGCTCTCCGGCGATCACAGGTACTCGACATCCTCGGGCACGTCGTAGAAGGTCGGGTGCCGGTAGACCTTGTCGGCGGCCGGGTCGAAGAAGGTGTCCTTCTCCTCCGGGCTGCTCGCGGTGATGTCGTCGGCCGCGACCACCCAGAGCGACACCCCCTCCTGGCGTCTGGTGTAGACGTCACGCGCGTTGCGCAGCGCCATCGTCGCGTCGGGCGCGTGGAGCGAGCCGACGTGGACGTGGGACAGACCCCGCTTGCCGCGGACGAAGACCTCGTAGAGCGGCCAGCTGGCCTCGATGTGGTGCGCGCTCACGCGGCACTCGTCGCGGACCGCTCGGCCTGCTTGGCGGCATACGCCGTCGCCGCCTCGCGCACCCAGGCGCCGTCCTCGTGCGCGGCCCGCCGGTGGCTGATCCGCTCCGCGTTGCACGGCCCGTCGCCGCGCAGCACCCGCCAGAACTCGTCCCAGTCGATCGGTCCGAAGTCCCAGTGGCCACGCTCCTCGTTCCAGCGCAGGTCGGGGTCGGGCAGGGTCAGGCCGAGCTTCTGCGCCTGCGGCACCATCATGTCGACGAACTTCTGGCGCAGGTCGTCGTTCGCGAACCGCTTGATGCCCCACGCCATCGACTGCTCGGTGTGACCGCCCTTGGCCGCGGCCTCCCCCGTGTCGGGCGGGCCGAACATGGCCAGCGCCGGCCACCACCAGCGATCAGCGGCGTCCTGGGCCATCGCCTGCTGTGCCTCGGTGCCGCGCATCAGGTTCCAGAGGATCTCGAAGCCCTGGCGCTGGTGGAAGCTCTCCTCCTTGCAGACCCGGATCATCGCGCGGGCGTACGGGCCGTATGAGCAGCGGCAGAGCGGCACCTGGTTCATGATCGCCGCACCGTCGACGAGCCAGCCGATGGCACCGCAGTCGGCCCACGTGAGGGTCGGGTAGTTGAAGATCGAGGAGTACTTCTGCTTGCCGTCGTGGAGCCGGTCGAGCAGCTCCTGGCGGTCGACCCCGAGCGTCTCGGCCGCGGAGTAGAGGTAGAGCCCGTGCCCGGCCTCGTCCTGGACCTTGGCGATGAGGATCGCCTTGCGGCGCAGCGACGGCGCGCGACTGATCCAGTTGCCCTCCGGCTGCATCCCGATGATCTCGGAGTGGGCGTGCTGGGCGATCTGGCGCACGAGCGTGTCGCGGTAGGTGTCCGGCATCGCGTCCCGCGGCTCGATCCGCTGGTCCGCGGCGATGAGCGCGTCGAAGTCGCCCGCGGCCGTGAGGTCGGCGCGAGGCGGCTCGTCGCGCGCCCGATCCTGCTCGTAGTCCTCCGTCTCAGAGGCGTTGAGCGGGGCGTTCGGGTCGATGACGTCGTTGCCATACATGAGTCCAGTATGCGAGATGACCGCCGGACCGGGCAAAGGTGGTGTCCGTCGGCGCGCCTGAGAGGATGCCGGGGTGGACACTCCGGGACTTCCAGACGCCAGCGCAGCACCCGACCAGCCGCACGAGCACGGCCACGACCACCCGCACGACCACGACCACGGCGGGACCGGTGACCGCGGCCCGGTCGCCGACGCGAGCGTCCGCGTGGCGCGGGCGTCCGACGCCCCGGCCGTCGGGCTCGTCCAGGCGATCGTCTACCGGGAGGCGTATGCCGCCCACCTCGCTCCCGAGGTGCTCGACCAGTTCGAGCCCCGGGCCTTCACCATCGCCTGGCGGGAGTCGCTGGCCCAGGCGCCGACGCCCGACCACCTGCTCCTCGTGGCCTGCGCCGGCGAGCAGGTCGTCGGCTTCGCCGCGGTCGGGCCGTCGGAGGACCCCGACGGCGCGGGCGCGGCCGAGCTGCTCGTCCTCGCCGTCCACCCCGAGGCCCGGCGCCAGGGGCACGGCTCGCGGCTGCTCAACGCCGCGGTCGACACCGCGCGCGGCCGGGGGCGAGCCGAGCTGGCGGCGTGGCTGCTCGCCGCCGACGAGGAGACCCGCGCCTTCCTCGAGTCCGCCGGCATGGGCGTCGACGGCGCCCACCGTGAGCGGGTCGTCTCCCCCGACGGCGCGACGGCCCGCGAGGTGCGGCTGAGCGCCGTCGTCGCCGGGCCCTGAGTCCCGGCATGCCGGAGGACGAGAGCGCGCCCCCGCCCCTCGAGGACTCCCTCCGGCGCCGCGTCGTGCGGCAGGGGGTCTCGGTCGGGGTCGCCACCGGGGCCTACGGCATCAGCTTCGGCGCGCTCGCCGTCGCCGCCGGTCTCGACGTGTGGCAGGCGTGCGCCCTCTCCCTGCTCATGTTCACCGGTGGCTCGCAGTTCGCCTTCGTCGGGATCATCGGCGCCGGGGGCATCGCGGGAGCACCCGCGGCGATCGTCGCCGGGTCCATGCTCGGGATCCGCAACGGCCTCTACGCCCTCGAGCTGACCCAGCTGCTCGCTGTCCGCGGCCCGCGCCGGATCGCGGCGGCCCAGCTGACCATCGACGAGTCCACCGCCGTCGCTGTGGCACAAGCGGATCCGCGAGCCGCTCGCCTCGGTTTCTGGGTCGCCGGCCTGAGCGTCTTCGGGCTGTGGAACCTCATGACCCTGGCTGGGGCCCTCCTCGGCAACGCGATCGGCGACCCCCGCACCTACGGTCTCGACGCGGCCGCCGTCGCCGCCTTCACCGCCCTGCTGTGGCCACGGCTGCGCAGCCGCGACGCCGTCGCGATCGCGGTGGTCGGGGCGGTCGTCGCCGTCGCGTCGATGCCGACGCTGCCGGCCGGCATACCGGTCGTTCTCGCGTCCGGCGCGGCCCTCATCGCGCTGCGGCGCTCTCGGGGGGCGACGTGAGTCTCTGGACGGCGGTCATCGTCGGCTCCGCCTGCGCGTTCGCGCTCAAGCTCGCCGGGCACCTCGTCCCGGCCAGGCACCTCGAGCACCCCCGGGTGAGACGGGTGACGGCCGGCCTCCCCGTTGCGCTCCTCGCCGCCCTCGTCGCCACGCAGACCCTCGGGGGTCCGGGCGGGACGGTCGTCGTCGACGCCCGACTGGCGGCCGTCGGGGTCGCGGTCGTCGCCCTGCTCCTGCGCGCCCCGTTCCTCGTCGTCGTGGTGCTCGGCGCCCTCACTGCTGCGGGCCTGCGGGCCCTCGGTTGGGCCTAGGTTGGTGCCCATGAGGGTCGCGCTGTTCGCCACGTGCTTCAACGACACGATGTGGCCCGAGACCCCGAAGGCCGTCGTCAGCCTTCTCGAGCGCCTCGGGTGCACGGTCGAGTTCCCCCGCGCCCAGACGTGCTGCGGCCAGATGTTCACCAACACGGGGTATGCCGACGAGGCCGTGCCGCTCGTCCGCTCCTTCGTCGACGTGTTCGGCGCCTACGACGCCGTGGTCGTGCCGTCCGGGTCGTGCACCGGCTCGGTGCGCGAGCAGCACGCCGGGCTGGCCCGCCGGGTCGGTGACGCCGGTCTCGAGCGCGACGTCATCGCCCTCACGCCGCGCGTCCACGAGCTGTCGGAGTTCCTCGTCGACGTGCTCGGGGTCACCGACGTCGGCGCCTACTTCCCGCACCGGGTCACCTACCACCCGACCTGCCACTCGATGCGGATGATCCGGGTCGGCGACCGACCGCAGCGCCTGCTCGAGCAGGTGCGCGGCATCGACCTCGTCACGCTGCCCGCCGCCGAGGAGTGCTGCGGCTTCGGAGGCACCTTCGCCATGAAGAACTCCGACGTCTCGGTCGCGATGGGCGCCGACAAGGCCCGCCACGTCCGCTCGACCGGCGCCGAGGTCGTCGTCGCGGGCGACAACTCGTGCCTGGCCCACATCGGTGGCCTTCTCGACCGACAGCGATCCGGGGTCAGGACGATGCACCTCGCCGAGATCCTCGCCTCGACCCAGGAGCACCCCGCATGAGCCGCACCTTCGTCGGGATGCCGGCCTTCCCCGTCGCCGCTCGGGCCGCGCTCGCCGACCCCCAGCTGCGCCGCAACCTCGGACACGCCACGGCGACGATCCGAGCCAAGCGGGCTGCCGTCGTCGACGAGGTGGCGGACTGGGAGCAGCTGCGGGTCGAGGGCGCCGCGACCAAGGACCGGGTCCTCGCCTCGCTCGACACCTACCTCGTCCAGCTGGAGGAGAAGCTCGTCGAAGCCGGCGCAACGGTCCACTGGGCCCGCGACGCCGACGAGGCCAACGCCGTCGTCATCGAGATCGCCCGGAGCAAGGGCGTCGACGAGGTCGTCAAGGTCAAGTCGATGGCCACCGCGGAGATCGGCCTCAACGAGGCCCTCGAGGCGGCCGGGATCAGTGCCTGGGAGACCGACCTCGCCGAGCTGATCGTCCAGCTCGGGGACGACCTGCCGAGCCACATCCTCGTGCCGGCGATCCACCGCAACCGTTCCGAGGTCCGCGAGATCTTCGCCCGCGAGATGGGACACGTCGGGGTGCCCGCCCCCGACGACCTCACCGATGACCCAGCGCGGCTCGCGGAGGCTGCGCGGCTCCACCTGCGAGAGAAGTTCCTCCGCGCCAAGGTGGCCGTGTCGGGCGCGAACTTCGCTGTTGCAGAGACCGGCACGCTCGTCGTCGTCGAGTCCGAGGGCAACGGGCGGATGTGCCTCACGCTGCCTGAGACGCTCGTGTCCGTCGTCGGGATCGAAAAGCTCGTCCCGACGTGGGAGGACCTGTCGGTCTTCATGGAGCTGCTCCCCCGCTCGTCGACCGGCGAGCGGATGAACCCCTACACCTCGATGTGGACCGGTGTGACGCCGGGCGACGGGCCGCAGGAGGTCCACGTCGTCCTCGTCGACAACGGCCGCACCTCGGTGCTGGCCGATGTCGTCGGGCGCCAGGCCCTGCGCTGCATCCGGTGCTCGGCCTGCCTCAACGTCTGCCCGGTCTACGAGCGGGTCGGCGGACACGCCTACGGCTCGGTCTACCCCGGCCCGATCGGCGCGGTCCTCGGGCCGATGCTGCGAGGGCGTCAGGGAGCGGTCGAGAAGTCGCTGCCCTACGCCTCGACCCTCTGTGGTGCCTGCTTCGACGTCTGCCCGGTGCGTATCGAGATCCCGGAGCTGCTCGTCCACCTGCGGACCCAGGTCGTCGACGACCACCGCTCGCGACCCAGCGCAGAGGGCCTGTCCATGCGGGCCGGCTCGTGGACCTTCAGCGGCGCAGGCCGGTTCGAGAAGGCGCAGAACGCAGCCACGACGACGGGCCGGCTGCTCGGAAGCCGCACCACGCTCGGTCGCCTCCCCTGGCCGCTGACGTCCTGGAGCACGGCCCGGGATGCGCCGGCGCCACCGAAACAGACCTTCCGCCAGTGGTGGCGGGCGGTGGGCCGATCATGAGCGCCGTGACCGCCCGTGACGAGGTGCTGGCCCGCGTGCGCGCCGCCCTCGCCGTTCCCGGGTCCCACCACGCCCGCACCGACGGGCCGGAGCCGACGGGCGGGCTGGCTCCCCCGACCGGCCGGACGGAGATCCTCGACCTCTTCGAGGAGCGGGTCGTCGACTACCGGGCGAGCTTCGAGCGCACCGCCCGGGCGGACCTCGACACTGCCGTCGCCGCAGCCCTCACGTCCCGGTCGGTGGCCAGCGTCGTGGTGCCGCAGGGGCTGCCCGAGAGCCTGACGGAGGCGATCGCCGAGGCCGGGGTCACGGTCGTCACGGAGGAGACGGTGCAGTCCGACGGTCGTCCCGGGCCAGCCGCCCTCGACGCGCTCGACGGGGTCGTCACGACGTCGTCAGTGGGGATCGCGACGACGGGCACGATCATCCTCGACCACTCATCCGGACAGGGTGCCCGGGCGCTCACTCTCGTCCCCGACCTGCACGTGTGCATCGTGGACGCCGACGCCGTCGTCACGGGCGTGCCGGAGGCGGTGGCGCGTCTGCGCGCGAGCGTGGTGGCCGGTCGCCCGCTCACGTGGGTCAGCGGGCCGAGCGCGACGAGTGACATCGAGCTCGAACGCGTGGAGGGTGTGCACGGACCGCGCACCCTCCACGTCGTCCTCGTCGTCGACTGACGTCGCCGAGCCGGATCAGGCGGAGTGGCTGCAGTTCTCGCAGGTGCAGTCCTCGCACGGGCAGCTGTCGCAGGTGCAGCCGCTCGCGCAGTTGTCGCACGTGCACGTGGTGGCGGGGTCGGATCC
>JBDSSS010000024.1:0-17734 GCA_039928615.1 Terracoccus sp.
GGGTCGTAGAAGGCGATGCCACCGCCCCACGTCGGTGACTCCCACGCGAAGTAGACCTGGCCGTCGAGGGTCAGCGGCACGTCACCGAGCGGGTCCCGGGGGTCGCGCGCTCCGGCATACGTCCGGCTGGCACCGGGCGGGCGGCCGCCCGAGAGGTAGTGGACGAAGCGCGAGCGGGACAGGTTCGAGCCGTACGCGGCATACCAGACGTGCTCCATCGAGGGCGGACGCTCCGGCTACCAGTTGAGGACGAGGCGCTCGTCCTTGTCGCGGAACGTGCCGACGAGGATGATCACGAGGTCGACGAGCGCCCAGATGCCGAAACCCCCGAAGGTCACGAGCTGCAGCACCCCCGTGCCGACCTTGCCGACGTAGAAGCGGTGGATGCCGAGCACCCCGACGAAGGCGCAGAGCAGCGACGCGGCGAGGCGGGACTTGTCGCTCACCGGCATCCCGCTGGGGTCGAGCGCCACGGGGGAGAAGGCGGACGGGGGCGCTGGCGCGGGGAGCATCGGACCGGTCTGGTCGGTCCAGCCGTCACCGTCCCAGTAGCGCGACACGGGCTTGCCCTCCGGGTCCGGGTACCAGCCGGCGGGGATCTCGCTCGGAGCGGGCTGCTGGGTCATGGTTCCTCCGGTGATGGGGACGGGTGACTCACCCAGCATGGCAGGGTGGGGCGGCGAAACGCCTAGGCTCGGGGCGTGACCGGGACCACCGTGGGGGATGTCGTCGAGCTCGTCGTGCTGCTCTCGGACGACGGTCATGCCGTCGGCACCGCGCCCAAGGCCACCGTGCACGACGCGCACACGCCGCTCCACCTCGCCTTCTCGCTCTACCTCTTCGACGAGGCCGACCGGCTGCTGGTGACCCGCCGGGCCCTGGACAAGGTGACCTTCCCGGGCGTCTGGACCAACACCGCCTGCGGCCACCCCGCCCCGGGGGAGCGGCTCGAGGAGGCGGCCGCCCGGCGGGCGCGCGACGAGCTCGGCCTCGACGTGGGCAGCGACGAGCTGCGGCTCGTGCTGCCGCAGTTCGCCTACCGCGCCGAGATGGACGGCGTCGTCGAGAACGAGCTCTGCCCCGTCTTCGTCGGCCGGGTCGGTGGATCCCCGGACACGGCCCCCCACCCGGCCGAGGTGGCCTCGACCGAGTGGGTCCCGTGGGCGGACTTCTCCCGCGACGTCCTCGCGGGCGAGCGCACCGTCTCACTGTGGTGCGGCCTGCAGGTCGCGGCGCTCACCACCCTCGGCGGCGGCCCGGCCGACTGGCCCGACGGCGACCCGGCCCTGCTGCCGCCGGCCTGCCCCCGCTGACGCCACCCAGGGCCACGCACCACGGCGTCGGGCCGCGCAGACCCTTGACACGAAATAACGGGTGGCGTCACAGTAGGGAGGCGGCCATTTGATCGATCAAATGGAAGTAGTCGGAGTCTTTGAACGTTAAAACCCCGAGGAGGGACCCGTGGCCTCCACTGAGACCTCACCGGTCAGAGTGACGATCCACGACGTCGCCCACCGGGCCGGGGTCTCTCGCCAGACGGTGAGCAACGCTCTGAAGCACCCGCAGAGGGTCTCCCCCGACACCCTGGAGCGCGTTCTCGCAGCCGTCCAGCACCTCCGCTACCAACCCTCGTTCTCGGCGCAGTCGCTCCGATCCCAGCGCGCCGGTGCCGTAGGGGTGGAGCTGAACACGCTCGGTCCGCGATCGCACAACGAGACCATGGCTCCGTTCCTCGGTTCGCTGGGAATGCGGGCCGCTGACCACGGCTGCCACGTCCTTCCTTTCGGGTCCCCTCAGGCAGCACCGATGCTCCGGGGATACGAGGACATGTGGCGGCGCCGGCTCGTGGACGCCTTCATCCTCGCGGACACCCATCACGGAGACCCTCGACCCGAATGGCTTGAGGCCAGGGACATCCCCTTCGCTTCCTTCGGGCGAGTGTGGGACGACCCCTCCTTCACCCGGTGGGTCGACGTCGACGGGGCAGCCGGCACCCGGGCCGCGACGAAACACTGCCTGGCGCAGGGTTACGGCACCGTCGGCTACCTGGGGTGGCCTGAGGGGTCCGTGGTCGGGGACGACCGTCGCGCCGGGTGGGCCGCGGCGTGTGAGGAAGCGGGGCAGACGCGCGTCGGTCCGATGGCGTCGTGCGTGCAGGACCTTGACCCGGCCATCTCGGCCGCCCAGGAGCTCATCGCCAGTCTCGGCCCCGGCGATGCCGTGGTGTGCGCCTCCGACGTCCTGGCGCTCGGCGTGCACCAGGCCCTCCTGCTCGCCGGACGCGTCCCGGGCCGGGACCTGGGGGTGGTCGGGTTCGACGGGTCCGAGACGGCCCGGATGCACCACCTGACCACCGCCGCCCAGCCCCTCTCCGAGATCGCCGACTTGACGCTCACCTTGGTCCACGAGGCCCTCGCCGGGGCCTCCCGGCCGCCTGCCGGGACCATCCTCGCCCCCACCATCGTCGCCGGGAGGAGCACCACCCGCAGCTGAGGCACCACGCCCGACCACCCCTCGCACCCGCACCGCCCATGACGCACCATCTGACAAAGGAGTCACTCATGACACGCACGACCCGACGATCCTCGCTGGCCACCGTCCTCGGCGGCGCGCTTCTGCTTACAGCCTGCGGAGGTGGTGGCTTCACGGAGGGGGCCGGGGCCAGCGCTCCGGCGTCCGCGAGCGGACCGGTCGCCCTGAAGATGCTCATCGCCTCCTCGGGGGACGCCGAGACCAACGCGGTGAAGGCGGCGGCCGATGCCTGGGCGAAGAAGAGCGGCAACACGGTCACGGTCAACGTGGCGAGCGACATGAACCAACAGCTCGCTCAGGGCTTCGCCAGCGGCAGTCCGGCCGACGTGTTCTACATGGATGCGGGCCGCTTCGCCGACTACGCCAAGAACGGGAGCCTCTTCCCGTATGCCGACCAGCTCAAGGACAACGGCGACTTCTACGAGTCGCTGCGCAAGACCTTCACGTACGACGGCAAGCAGTACTGCGCCCCCAAGGACTTCTCCACCCTTGCCCTGGAGATCAACACTGACTCCTGGTCCAAGGCCGGCCTGACGGACGCCGACATCCCCAAGACCTGGGACGAGCTGGCTGCCGTCGCGAAGAAGCTCACCACCAAGGGTCAGGTCGGCCTCGGTCTCGGGACCGGGATCGACCGGGTCGGCGCCTTCGTCGTCCAGAACGGCGGCTGGTGGTTGAACGAGGAGGGCACCAAGGCCACCGCTGCCAGTCCCGAGGTCCAGGAGGCGCTCAAGTACGTCCAGGACAACGTCAAAGCCGGCTCGTTCAAGTTCGCGAACCAACTCGACTCCGGCTGGGGTGGCGAGGCCTTCGGCACTGGCAAATCGGCCATGACCATCGAGGGCAACTGGATCAAGGGCGCCGTCAAGAACGACTACCCCAAGCTCAAGTACACCACCGTCGAGCTCCCCGAGGGTCCGAAGGGCAAGGGCACTCTGTCCTTCACCCAGTGCTGGGGGATCGCGACGGATTCCAAGGCCCAGGCGCAGGCCATCGACCTCGTCACGTCGCTCACCACGGTGGAGCAGCAGATGGCCTTCGCGGACGCCTTCGGCGTCATGCCCAGCCGCCAGGCCGCCGCCGAGGAGTACAAGGCGAAGTTCCCCGAGGACGCCGCCTTCATCGCGGGTGGCGATTACGGCCACGGCCCGATCAACGTTCCCGGCATGGAGCAGGTCGTGTCCGACCTGAACTCCAAGCTCGAGAACTTCGGCGGGGCCAACCTCCCACAGGTGCTGAAAGGCTTCGACACCAACGCCAGCGCGGCGCTGGGCAAGTGAGCGCCGTTGACACCGACCCCGCGACGGGGACCTCCCCGGCGCGGGGCCGCCGGCGGGGTGGAGGAGGTCAGCGCCAGACGGTGGCCGGATGGCTGTTCGTCACCCCGGTGCTCGTCGTGCTCGGACTGTTCCTCCTCATCCCGATCGTCATGGCCTTGTGGGTGTCCTTCACGAACTGGACCGGGCGAGGGAGCCCGTTCACCGGGGTGGGCCTCGTCGGCGTCGACAACTACACGGCGCTCCTGACCCAGGAGGGACTCTCGCGCCAGGACTTCATGATCTCCCTGCGCAACACCTTCTACTACGTGATCGGGGTCGTCCCCCTCCAGACCCTGCTGGCCCTGAGCCTGGCCGTCATCGTCAACCAGAAGTTCCTCAAGGGGCGGAGCTTCTTCCGGACCTCCTTCTACTTCCCCTCGGTGGTCTCCTCCGTCGCGATCTCCCTGGTCTTCCTCTACCTGTTCACCGGGACAGGAGCGGTCAACAAGTTCCTCGCACTCTTCGGCATTGACGGACCCACGTGGTTCTCCGACCCCCGCGGGCTGATTCATCTCGTCGGCGGAGCCGTCGGTCTGTGGTCCCTCGACAGCCCCCCGGACGTCCTGGCGAACACCCAAGTGATGAGCCTGTCTCTCTGGGAGTGGGTCAGCGGCCCGTCCGTGGCCATGTCCGCCATCATGCTCCAAGTCATCTGGACCACCGCGGGAACCTTCATGCTGATGTTCATCGCGACGCTCCAGGACCTACCCAGTGAGGTCGAGGAGGCGGCGATGGTCGACGGCGCCAACACCTGGCAGCGCTTCCGCAACGTCACGGTCCCCCACCTGCGGCCCACCATCCTGCTCGTCATCACCCTCGGCGTCATCGGCACCTGGCAGGTCTTCGACCAGATGTATGTGATGACCCAGGGTGGCCCCGCGAAGACGACCCTCACCCCTGCCTACCTGTCCTACACCGCTGCCTTCCGGCAACAGCAGTGGGGTCAGGGCGCCGCGATGGCCTTCCTCCTGTTCATCCTCATCTTCGCTCTCACGTCATTGCAACGGTTCGTCCTGCGCGACAAGGATGCGGCAGCACAGAAGAAGGCCGAACGGGCCCAGCGCCGCGCCATGAAGAAGGGAGCGACAGCATGAGCCACCCCTCGGTCGACACCAACGTCAGCGGCAAGGGCCGCGCCCGCGCGGCGCAGGCACGACAGCGCCTCGCCGCCGCTAGCGACGACGGCAACGTCGTGCATCGCAGCGGACGGGGGAAGAAGATCGCGGTCTACGGGGCGCTCGTGGTCTTCGCCCTGATCTACATCTACCCCTTCATCGTCCAGCTATCGACGTCCTTCAAGACCGACGCCGACTCGGTGAGCAACCCGTTGAGCCTCATCCCCAGCCCAGCGACCATCGGAGCGTTCGAGCGGATCACCCAGACGGACTTCCCGCTGTGGTTCACCAACTCGGTCGTGGTCACGGTGCTGGTCACCGCCGGACGGGTCTTCTTCAACTCCCTCGCGGGCTACGCCCTCGCCCGCTTGAAGTTCGCCGGGCGCGACGCGGTGTTCACGGCGATCCTGGCCGTCCTGGCCGTCCCCGGGATCGTGCTGCTCATCCCCAAGTTCCTCGTGCTCAACTACCTGGGGATCTACAACACCTACCCCGCCCTGTTCGTGCCCCTCCTCGTCGACGCGGCCGGGGTCTTCATAATGAAACAGTTCTTCGAGTCCATCTCACCCTCGATGGAGGAGGCAGCCCGCCTGGACGGCGCGGGCACGTTCCGCACCTTCTGGTCGGTCATCCTGCCGATGGCCCGGCCGGCGCTCATCACGCTGACGATCCTGTCGTTTCAAGGATCATGGAACGAGCTGTCGTACTTCATCATCGCCACCAACGACCCGAAGCTCTACACCCTCACCCGCGGAGTCGCCGGCCTGACCTCCGGTGGGCTCGGCTCGGGTAACCAGTACCCCATCACGATGGCCGCCGCCCTCCTGATGACCATCCCCGTGGCGCTGGTCTTCATCATCTTCCAGCGCTACTTCACCCAAGGCGCCAACGCCGGCGCAGACAAGGGTTGAACAGCCGTCCCGGCCAGCCGAGTCAACAGACTGGCCGGGACGGGCCACACCCCGGTGCCGGCTGCTCAGCCGGCGCCCCCTCCCCCCGAGCCTGACCCCGTCGTCCGCAGGAGCCCTGATGCATCGTCCCTCCCCGAGCTCGACTCTCGCGAAAGGCCCAGCTCCCGGCTCACCACCGGTCGTCAGCCAGCCGTGGCTGCACGACCTCGCGATCTGCGTCGGGGGCAACGGCACGGCGCTGAGCGGCGCGGACGGCTCGATGGGAGGCGGGGCGGAGGGCTTCTTCGTCGACGACGAACGGGTCCTGTCGACCTTCGACCTGCGGCTCGGCGGTGCCCCCCTGACCGGCCTGACGCACACGAGCCGCGGCAGCGTGTCGGAGTTCCTCGGATCCGCCCGTCACCTCGGCAACCCCGGACCTGACCCCACGGTCGAGGTGTCCCGGCGACGGGTCGTCGACGGACCGACCCTCACCGAGACCCTCGTCGTCACGTCGCGCGCGGACGAGGTGCTGGACGTCATCCTGCTCGTCACGGCCGGCGCCGACGGGGCGGACATCAGCGCGGTCAAGGCCGGGTCGCCGCCGGGCGCGGTCCTGAGCGTCTCGCTGGACGACGGCTCCGGCCCCACGGATCTCGCCTCCTGGCGTTCGAGCCGTCTCGACACGACCCTGACCGCGACGCCGGCTCCCTCCAGCAAGCAGGTGGGGCCCGACGGCGTCGAGCTGTGCTTCGACCTCGACGTGCCGCCCGGAGGCAGCCGCTCCGTCGAGCTCACGGTGCGGTCCACCCGTCTCGAGGGCTCCGCCTTCCCGGCGGACGCGGTCTCGGGCAGGGAGGTGTGGGCCGCGGACCTCGAGGTCGTGGCGGACGATCCGCGCCTCGGCCGCCTCGTGAGCCAGTCGCTCGAGGACCTGCGCGGCCTGCTGCTCAGCGACCCGGACGCCCCCGCCGACGTCTTCGCCGCCGCGGGGACCCCGTGGTACCTCACCCTCTTCGGGCGGGACTCGATCTGGGCCGCGCGGATGATGCTCCCCGTCGGCACCGAGCTCGCCGGAGGCACCCTGCGTGCCCTGGCCCGGCGCCAGGGCACCCACTTCGACCCCGCGACGGCCGAGGCGCCAGGCAAGATCCCCCACGAGCTGCGGCGAACGGCATACACCGACGAGACGAGCGGCATGTCGCTCCCGCCCGTCTACTACGGGACCATCGACGCCACGGCGCTGTGGGTCTGCCTGCTCCACGATGCCTGGCGGTGGGGCCTGCCCGAGGCCGAGGTGCGCGACCTCCTGCCGGCGCTCCGGTCGGCCGCGCGGTGGCTGCTCGAGGTCGCCGCGCCGGACGCGGACGGGTTGATCCGCTACGTCGACGAGAGCGGTCACGGACTGGTCAACCAGGGGTGGAAGGACTCGGGCGACTCGATGCGCTTCCGCGACGGGAGCGTGGCGACGGCGCCGATTGCGCTGGTCGAGGCGCAGGCGTATGCCGTCGAGGCCGCCGCGTGTGCCGCCGACCTGCTGCGCGCGGTCGGTTCGGACGGGGAGGGCAACGGTGACGACACCCTCGCCGCGACGTTGACCGCGTGGGCCGACGCGCTCCGCCTGCGGGTGGGTGAGCGCTTCTGGGTCGGTCAGGGTGCCGGCCGCTACCTCGCGATGGCGATCGACGGCCTCGGCCGTGCCGTCGACGGCGTGGGCTCCAACATGGGCCACGCCCTCGGCACCGGTGTCCTCGGCGCGGCCGACGCATCAGCGGTCGCGGCCCGCCTCGTCGGACCGGGACTGCTCGGGCCGTTCGGGATCCGCACGCTCGCCGCCGACAACGGCGGCTACAACCCGATCGGCTATCACACTGGCTCGGTGTGGGTCCACGACACGGCGATCTGCGCCCTCGGCCTGGCCCGCTCGGGGTTCGACGCCGAGGCGGGGATCGTCGCGGCCCGGCTGCTCGACGCCGGGGAGGAGTTCGGCTACCGCCTCCCCGAGCTCTTCTCCGACGTCGGGCCGCTCGGGAGACCGGCCCCCTACCCCGCGTCCTGCCGCCCCCAGGCGTGGGCGGCCGCGTCGGCGATGGCGCTGGTCTCGGTGGCGTTGGGCCTCGCGGTGGACGTGCCGGGTCGCACCGTCACCGTCAGCCCGCCGAAGGTCGCTGCGTTCGGCGGGCTGCGGGTCGGCGGCCTGCGGGTGGGCGAGGCGACCGTCACGGTCACGGTGTCCGCTGACGGCGCCGTCAGCGTCGACGGGTTACCCGAGGGCTTCACCCTGCTCGGGCGGTAGCCCAGCGGCCCCCCGAGGGGGGCCGCCGGGCTACCGGCCTCGGGAGGGCTCCCTCAGGAGGGGGAGCCGGCGGGGCCCTGCTCGTCGAAGGCCGAGGTGGTGTCCGGCGGGACGGTCGAGTCGGCCGGGGTCGCCCACGGGTTGGTCTTCGGGACGTCCGTCGCGCCGGTCGCGGTCGGGCCGTCGGTCTCGGCGGCCTTCTCCGACACCTTGTCGAGGCCCTGGTCGACCTTGCTGCGGGCCTTGGTGATCGTCTCCGCGTGCTTGGGGCCGGCCTTCTCGCCGATCTTGGCCTCGGCCTTGTCGAGCATGCCGTCGACCTTGGGTCGGTTCTCCGCGGCAAAGGTCGACGCCATCCCGACGGCGGCCTTGACGACCTCGGCCACGGCGTCGCCGAGGTCCTTGGCCTTGTCCTGCAGGTGGACCTCGTCCGCCTTCTGCTTCATCTGGTCACCGAACGACATCTGATCTCCTCGGGTCGCTGGGCCGGAGCTGCCGGCCCGCTGTCTCACCCAGAGTCGTACCCGGGCCCCGTGGGGCGCAACCCGGGATGACCCCCATCCGACCCTGGTCAGGGGCCGCGGGGAGGGGCCTCCGAGCCCGGCTCGTGCTGGTCAAAGGTGACCTCGACCCGCTCGAAGCCCTTGGTGCGCTGCGCGCCGGCCTGACCGGCATACGCGCGTCGGTCGGCAGGGGTGAGCACGACGGCGTCGGTGAACGGGGTGAGCAGAGACCGGGGGTGGAGCCGCTCGACGCGCACGACGTTGATCTCCATGCACAGGACGACGACGACGGCGGTGAGGTAGAGGAAGGCGAGCAGGCCGAGCACGAGGGCGAAGACGCCGTTGGCGTCGCTCGACCCCTTGACGACCCGGGCCACGTAGACCACGCCGAAGCTCTGGAGCAGCTGCCAGCCGACCGCGGCGGCCACCGCCCCCGGCGCGACGTCACGCACCGACAGCGCGCGGGGCGTGGAGATCCGGAAGGCGAGGACGAAGACGGCGGTGTTGATGACCACCGACGCGGCGAGCACGAGCACCGTGCCCACGAGGGGCAGCGAGCTGAGGCCGAGCGCAGAGAGCGCGGTCGTGCCGAGGACGGCGAGGCCGCCGGTGCCGAGCAGGAGCAGGCTGCGGCCACGGGCCTTGAACGGGTTGGGGCGGCGGTTGCGGGGGACCGCCCACGCGGTGTTGGTCGCGTACTGCAGCGCCTGGGCGACGCCCAGCCCGCCGTAGAGGGACACGAGGATGCCGACGACGAGCCCGAGCACCCCGCCCCCGAGGCGCCTCGGCTCCCCGAGCTGCGTGCCGACGACGGGGAACTGGGCCAGGGCGGAGTGGATGATCTGGTCCTGCAGGTGCGGGTTGCCGGCCAGCACGAAGCCGAGGACCGTCGTCATGAGCAGCAACAGCGGGAAGAGCGAGACGAACGCGTAGTAGGTGATGAGCGCAGCCAGGTAGGGCCCGAAGTCGTCGAAGTACTTGTAGAGGACGGCGAGCGGGAAGCCCGCGGCCGGGTGCCGCTGCTGGTAGCGGTCGACGACGCCGGTCAGGCGACCCGAGCGGTCGGCGTCAGGAGGCGAGCTCACGGTTGGAGCATAGGTCGGACGGCTGGTGAGGGGAGCGGGAGGGAACCCGGGGCATCGGCGTGCCACCGGGTGGCAGCCCGTGAGCCACCACCCGGTGACCAGTCCCCCTGTCCCCGCCGGACCTGAGGCCGGATCCCCCCGGATGTCGCGCGGCCGCGGGTCCGTGGACCTGCATCCCTGCGACGACCTGAGTCACGTTAGGGCTGCTCGGCCCGCGTCGGGTCGGCTGTTGCGGGGTCCCTTCCGGCCCGCAACGCGGGCCGGTGGTGGAAGGATGGCCGGGGGCCTAGGGAGGCGACGGATGAACCGCCGGGAGTCAGGGCGACAGGGTGCGCCCACGCTGGGCGAGGAGATGCTCTGGGTGCTGTGCAACGCCCGGTTGCACGCCGTCGACCCGGCCCTGAGGTCCGGCTCCGGGTTCGCCGCCGGGGCGGGTCGCGCTGCCCCCGTGAACCGCTCGCAGATCGGCCGGTGGGAGCGGGGCGAGGTGGGCGTGACCCCCGAGCTCGTGCGCCGCTACGAGACGGTGCTCGCCCTCCCGGAGGGCCAGCTCGGGTGCCTGATGGACACCTTCGCGCGCGGCCACCACCCGGTGCGCTCGACGGCGGCGGTCAGGCTGCGCACCCCGCCCGACGTCGACGACACCCTCGAGCTGCTCGAGCGCGCCCTGTCCACCGATCGGATGACCGGCCCGCAGTGGGACCGGCTCTCGGACAACCTCGGCCGGATGCCGCACGTCCTCGTCCGTTCGGCGGACTGGGAGGCGCTCATCTCGCGCTGCCTCCACGAGCTCAACGTCAACCTCCGGCTCGAGTACGCCCAGCGCGCCGAGGCGGTGGCCCGCCTCGCGGGGCACCCCCGCAGCGGTCCCGTCGTCGCACGGATGGCTGAGGAGATGATGGGTGACCCGGCGGCCCAGTTCTGGAGCGACACGGTCAGCCTGCTCCAGTTCACCGACCACCCCGACGCGTTCCGGGTGCTGATGACCCAGCTGCGGTCCCCGACGGGTGACGACGCCCTGCGCGCGTGCCTGCTCTCGCTGACCTCGCTCGTCCAGACCAGTGAGCTGTCCCCCGGCGCCGTCGCCGAGGCCGCCTCCCTCGCCCTCGGGCTGCTGCGGGACGAGGGCCTGCCCTACCGCGTCCACCGCGGGGCGGCCAACCTGCTGCGCGCCGCCGGGGTGCCGCAGCCCGGACGGCTCGCCCTCGCCCTGTCGAGCCGGGACCGCGCCTTCGCCGCCTCGATCCTGCTCGAGGGACGGGCCGTCGCGCCCTCCCTCTACCGCGGCGCGCACAAGCGGATCCGCGGCCGGCTCGAGCGCCGACCCGGGTGGAGCGGCGAGCACGAACCGGTGCTCGACGACGTCATCCGCACCGCGCTCGCCGCCACCAACGAGGAGGACCGCTCCGTCGCCCTGACGATCCTGATGATCCTCCCGCAGGGCTACGACGTGGCTCGGGAGTATGCCGTCGAGCTGGCTCGCGGGTGCGCGGCCGCCGACCAGGTCGCGGTCCAGGAGTGCCTCAGCGTCCTGTCCTGGCTCCAGGCCCCCGAGGACACGACGCTCTTCCTCGACATGGCGACGTCGCCCGCGACCCCGCCCGACGTCGTCATGGAGCTCGGCTTCGTGCTCGGCAACGGGGCCGACCAGGCCGGGCCCGACGACGCGGTCGTCGCCCGTGTCCTCGCCCGCGTCGCCGCCCGGATCCGCGACGTCGTCAGGGGACCGGAGCGACCCGGGGTGGCCGACCAGCTCCGCGGCCTCGTCTACGTCCTCGGGATGCGAGGCCGCTTCGACCTCGTCGACGCGCTGCACGCCGACGTGTCCGCCGAGCTGGGCGAGCTGCGGGACGCGCCGAACGCCCGCGCCGCGCGCACGAGCCTCGACTGGTGGCGCGCCCTGCCGGCGCACGTCCGGCCCGCCCGCACGCCCTAGATTGGGGGCGTGGACACCGACGCGGTACTGACCCTGCTCAAGGACGTGGCTGAAGAGGTCATCAACCCGCGGTTCCGCTCCCTGGCCGACGGCGAGATCCACGAGAAGAACCCCGGCGACCTCGTCACCGTCGCCGACCGCGAGGCCGAGGTGCTGATCACCGAGGCCCTCGTCCGCGCCTACCCCGACGCGGTCGTGCTCGGCGAGGAGGCCTACGCCTCCGACAAGGCGCTGATGGGGCGTTACGTCGACGCCGACCACGCCTTCACCGTCGACCCCGTCGACGGCACGAAGAACTTCGTCCACGGCTCGCCCGACCACGCGGTCATGGTGGCGGAGACTCGTGGCGGCGCGACGGTCCGAGCCTGGATCTGGCAGCCGCAGCACGAGCTCGGCTACGTCGCGGAGAAGGGGGCCGGCGCCTACCGCGACGGGGTCCGCCTCCACCGCGAGGTGCCCGAGGGCGACCTGCTCGTCGGCCGCACCTCCCGCCGCGACTGGATCGGGCGCTCGCTCGCCGGCCTGCCGGACATGGCCCTCACCTGGGTCTCCTGCGGCATCGACTACCCCAAGCTCGTCGAGGGCCAGACCGACTACGTCCTCTATCGCGCCGCCGCCCCATGGGACCACGCGCCGGGAGCACTGCTCGTCTCCGAGGCGGGGGGTCTCGTCGGCCAGTCCGACGGGTCGACCTACGGACCCCGCGACCAGCCGACCGGCGGGCTCGTCGCCGCCGCCAGCCCAGCGGCATACGACCGCGTCTGTCGCGCCCTCGCCGACGGCGGCCCCCCGCGCTGAGCGGACGACCGGTTGCGACGTCGCCGGATCGGATACGTTGAGGACGCAGACGATCCGTCGGGGAAGCGGTCCCGAGGACGTTCACCGGGGTAACGCCAGAAGAGGTGCGGCATGGAGTGGTGGGGCTGGTTGATCGTCGCGGTGGTCGTCATCGCACTGCTCGTCGGGGCGGTGCTCGCCATCCAGGCCCGGCGCCGTCGGGGCGGGGTCATCGTCGACCGGGGCGGCAAGTCCTCCGGCGGCCGTCGCGGAGGCTCGTCATGAGCCGCCTCATGCGCACGAGCGAGATCACGAAGCGTCCCGTCGTGACGATGGCGGGCCACGACATCGCCCAGATCAAGGACGTCGTGTATGCCGCTGACGGCGGCTCCGTGCACGGGTTCACCCTCGCCGGGCGCGGGCTCTTCTCCGGACCGCGCTCCGAGGTCCTCACGTGGACGTCCGTCGCGGCCCTCGGGGCCGATGCCGTGATGATCGCCGACGCGGACGCTCTCCGCGACCGGGCCAGCCTCTTCGGCTCGAGCGGTGCACCGTCCTCGGCCCGCGCCGACGTGCTCGGGTCGCGCGTGCTCACCGACGCCGGCACCGATCTCGGGGTCGTCGTCGATGTCGTCGTGGAGGTGCAGGGTGCCGGGGACGAGTGCGACGTCGTGGGCTACGAGATCGAGGCGTCCGAGGCGATGGAGAACAGCGGCACCCGGGTGCTGATGCCCCTGCCCGACACCATCGCGGCCTCGGGCGAGAACCTCATCGTCCCCGCCTCTGCCAAGGACTTCGTCCGACACGACCTCGCCGGCTTCGGCGCAGCGGTCGAGGAGTTCCGTACCCAGCTGGCCGGAGGTCACTGATGCTCTTCTCGCAGACCCGCAAGCACAAGATCGTCGCGACGAGCTCGGCCGAGACGGTCGGCAAGGTCAAGGGCTTCGTCGTCGACCCGAGCTCGCGCTCCGTCGTCGCGCTGAGGGTCAAGGGCCACAAGGGCGGCGACACCCTGCACTGGGCCGACGTCGCCACGGTGGGTCCCGACGCCGTCACGGTCGCCTCGCCCGACGCGGTCAAGGACGCCAGCCAGTCGGTGAGCGACCTCGGTGGCAAGGACAACACGATGGTCGACAAGCGCGTCCTGTCGACCGACGGTGACGAGATCGGTGTCGTCACCGACGTCGAGTTCGACGGGTCGACCGGGGCGATCACCTACCTGATGGTCGATGGCGCCCCGGTCCCCGCCGAGCGCTTGGTCGGGGTCGGGTCGTGGGCCGTCGTGGTGCGCACCGCCTGACCCCTGCGGGAGCTGGGGTCAGGGGCTCTCGGAGGCCTTCTTCGACGGGGGCTGGTCGCCGCGACCCGACGAGCCCGACGCCTGGTGGTCCTCGACGAAGGACTCGGGGTCCTTGTCCTCCGGCGTGATTCCCGTCGCCGCCTTGAGCGACTCGTAACGGATGAAGCGCACGGCGATGTCGTGTCGCAGCTGCAGGTCGGCCTGCTGACGGAAGTCGGCGAGATCCTGCCGCTCCTCCTCGCCCATGTGGTCGCTGTTGTGCGTGTTGGCGTCAATGACGGCCGTCCACCACTCGTCGGAGCCGGTCTCGGCGTCAGCCACCGTGCGCACGGCGTCGCGGATCTCGTTGTGGTCCTTGACGGCGTCCTCGACCTCCTCCTCCACGGACTCCGCGTCGGCGCCGCCGGTGCCGAGCTTGAGCAGCTCGGGGTAGAAGAACTTCTCCTCCGCCTCGGCATGGTTCTCGAGCAGGATCGCGAGGCGGGTCCACAGGGCGGCCAGGCCCTCGTGGTCGTCGCGGGGCCACTCCTCGAGCATGGCAAACATCCGCCGCTGCTCGACGTGCTGGTGCAGGATGATCTCGGTGATGTCCATGCGTCTCTCCGTCTCTCCATCTCGTCGGGGGTCAGGCCACCACTCTCCACCACCGGTCGTCGCTGCACGAGAGGAGCCCCCACATGAGTGAGACATCGAGTGAGACAGCGAGCGAGCACGCCCCGGCCGAGGTGGAGCGACCGACGTTCGGGTCGTTCGCGCTCGACTGCGCCGACCCCCGGGGCGTGGCGCACTTCTACGCCGACCTGCTCGGCGGGACGGTCGAGGACGACGGCGACCCGGACAGCGACTGGTTCACCGTGCGGTGGGACGGACCCGACCTCGCCACCCAGCTCGCGCCCGGCCACGTGTCGCCGGGCTGGCCCGAGGGCCAACAGCAGGCCCACCTCGACCTCAAGGTCGCCGACATCGCGGCCGCGCACGAGCGGGTGCTCGCCCTCGGCGGCACGGCCCTCGACCCGGTCGAGCCGCCGGAGCCGGGGCCGCAGCGCGGTTTCCGGGTCTACGCGGACCTCGCCGGGCATCCGTTCTGCCTGTGTCGCCCGAGCGCCGACGCCTGGGGCTGATCAGTAGCCGGCCTGGTCGAGGGCCTCGGTCGTCAGCTGGCGGCCGAGCTCGATCATCTCGGCGGCCCGGTGGAAGTCGAGGGTGCGCACGGCATTCGACGGCACCGTGACGAGCACGTCCGGAGGGTTGCTCGCCATCCGGTAGCGGGAGATGAGCGCGCTCATCGTGTCGAACGACATGGTGAGCAGGTCGACGACGCCGACGTCACCGTGGGTCGTCACCAGCAGCGGGTCGGGGGCGGGGTCGCTGCTGTCGTCACCCTCGCGCCGGTGGCCCACCGAGAAGCGGTTGGCGATGGCTCGCACCCGCTCGGACTCGAGGACCTCGGTGGTGCTGCGCCGCAGCCTCGTCGTCCAGTCGTCGAGCGGGACTGCCTCGGACGACGTCCGCAGCGGCGTGGAGGTGCCGCTCGGGCTGCGCATCCCCGACAGGGAGACCGCGATGGTGAGGTCGGCGTTGGCCGCGGCGGTCGGCTCGATCGGCACCGGGTTGATGAGGCCGCCGTCGACGAGCAGGCGTCCGTTGATGCTGATCGGGGTGATCACACCCGGGATGGCGATCGAGGCGCGGATCGCCTGCACGACGGGCCCGTGCTGGAACCAGACCTCGCGGCGGGCGTTGAGGTCGGTCGCGACCGCCGTGTAGGGCACGGGCAGGTCCTCGATGGCGACGCCGTCGAGGATCTCGCCGACCCTGGCGATGATCCGCTCGGCCCGGATCGCTCCGCCCACGGTCGAGAGGCTGAGGTCGAGCAGGCGCCACACCTCGCGCTGGGTGAGGCTGAGGGCCCACTCGGTGTAGGCCTCGAGGCGCCCGGCGGCCGCCACCCCGCCGACGAGGGCGCCCATCGACGTGCCCGCGAGGGAGACGACCTCGAAGCCGCGCTCGGAAATGACCTGCAGGGCCCCGATGTGGGCGTAACCGCGCGCCCCACCCGAGCCGAGAACCACCGCCGCCTGCCGTCCCTGCGCCACGGTCCGAGAGTAGCCACTCGGCGACTCGTGGCCCGCCACCTCTTGCGCGATCGGCAGGGGTGTGGTTCATTGGTGGTCGATGTAAGCGCTTACAACGCAGGACGGCGCGCATCGATCCCTCTCAACGACGAGACCGGAAGGACGAGACATGGCGAAGGCACCGCAGCGGGCGACCGGCGCGACGATCTACTCCGTCGCCGACCTCGCCGGGGTCTCGATCGCGACCGTGTCGCGGGTCCTGCAGGGCTCCGACACCGTGTCCCCCGCCTCGCGCCAGAAGGTCCTCGACGCCGTCGAGCAGCTCGACTACGTGCCGGTCGCTGCGGCCCGCAGCCTCGCCGTGCGCCACCACGAGGCCCTCGGCCTGGTCCTGCCCGAGCTGAGCGGGCCCTACTACGCCGAGCTGCTGATGGGCTTCGAGTCCCGGGCCGCCGAGCTCGGCCACAGCGTCATCCTGCTGCTCGCCGAGGGCAAGGACGACCTGCCCAAGGCGGTGCGCCAGCTCGCCACCCGGGTCGACGCCCTCGCCGTCCTGGGCGGGGCGGCGATGCCCCCGGCCATGGCCAAGGTGCTGCGCGGCAAGAAGCCCGTCGTCGTCATCGCCGGGTCGACGGGCGACGACATCGAGAACGTCATGGCCGAGAGCCGCCGCAGCGCCGAGCTGCTCACCCTGCACGTGCTCGACCACGGTCGGTCGCGGCTGCTCTTCGTCGGTGACCCCGGGGCGGCGCCCGACATCGCCGACCGCTACGCCGGGTTCGTCGCCGCGCACGCCTCCCGCGGGCTCGATGCCGCGGAGCCCGTGCGGGTCGCCTACCGAGAGTCGTCCGGCCCGGAGGTGGCCGAGGCCATCCTCGCCGGCACCCTCGACGCCGACGCCCTCGTCTGCGCCAACGACGAGCTCGCCCTATCGGTCATGGCGCGCCTGCTCGACGCCGGCCTCGACGTGCCCGGCGACCTCGCCGTCGTCGGCTGGGACGACGTGATGACGGCCCGCTACGTCCGCCCCGGCCTCACCACGGTCCGGCAGCCGGTCCGCGACCTCGGGTCGCTCGCCGCCGCCCGGCTCCACGAGCGGCTCGACGGAGACCCCGCCGACCCGGACGACCACGTCCTGCCGACGGAGCTCGTCTTCCGGCAGTCGTGCGGCTGCGTCCAGCCGCCGCGCCATCCCTGACCTCGCGCGCCCTGACCCCGATACCCCACACACGCCGCCGCCGGCGGGCCCCTGCCGCGCAGCACACCCCCTCAGAAAGTGAGAAATGATGAGACGCACCACAGCCATCACCGTCGCCTGCCTGGCCGCGACGGCCCTGACCGTCAGCGCCTGCGGACGTGGAGACGAGGGGGCGACGGGCGCCGCCGAGACCGGCGCGGCCGTCAGCACCGGCGCCGCCAAGGGCACCATCACCGTGTGGGCCATGGGAGCCGAGGGGGACAAGCTGCCCGACCTCGCCAAGGACTTCGAGGCCGCCAACCCCGGCGTCAAGATCAACGTCACGGCGATCCCGTGGGACTCCGCGCACGACAAGTTCACGACGGCGATCACGGCCAACAAGACGCCGGACGTGGCGATGGTCGGCACGACGTGGATGGGCGAGTTCGCGGGCCTCGACGCCCTCGACCCCACGCCCCCGTCGATCGACAAGGCTGCCTTCTTCCCGGGTGCCCAGAAGACGACCGAGGTCAACGGCACCTCCTTCGGCATCCCGTGGTACGTCGAGACGCGAGTTCTCTTCTACCGCAGCGACCTTGCCAAGAAGGCCGGCTTCGACAGCGCCCCCACCGACTGGGACGGCCTGAAGTCGATGGCCAAGGCCATGCAGACCAAGGCCGGCGCGAAGTGGGGCATCGGCCTGCAGGCCGGCGGCACCGGCTCGTGGCA
>JBDSSS010000025.1:0-42562 GCA_039928615.1 Terracoccus sp.
GCCGAGCGGGTGGGTATGACACCCACATGGCCAACTCCAAGGAATCGACGTTCACCGTCCCCGGTCTCAGCATCGACGACGGCCACCGGCTCGGCGAGGCGCTGCAGATGCGCCTGCACGCCCTCAACGACCTCCAGCTGACGCTGAAGCACGTCCACTGGAACGTCGTCGGACCGCACTTCATCGGCGTCCACGAGATGCTCGACCCGCAGATCGACGCGGTGCGCGCCATGGTCGACGAGACGGCTGAGCGGATGGCGACGCTGGGCGTCTCCCCGGTCGGCACTCCCGGTCACCTCGTCAAGAGCCGCACCTGGGACGACTACGACCTGCTTCGCGCCGACACCAGCGCGCACCTCGCCGCCGTCGACCTCGTCTACACCGGCGTGATCAAGGACCACCGCACGGTCATCGCCCTCGCCGACGACCTCGACCTCGTGACCCAGGACATGGTCATCGCCCAGGTCGGGCAGCTCGAGCTCTTCCAGTGGTTCGTCCGCGCCCACCTCGAGTCCTCGACGGGCGAGCTGAGCAACGCCGGCGCCACGACCGAGAAGGCCGCCGCGAAGCAGGCCGAGGAGAAGTAACGGGGCTGGACGTCCCGGCCGTCCCTCAGTGGCCGAGCGCCCAGAGCTGGAGCCGGATCGCCAGGCGGGCCCGGGGGTCGGCGAGATCGTCGTCGGTCACACCGGGCAGCCGCTGGAGCCGGTAGCGCAGGGTGTTGGGGTGCACGTGCAGCTGCTGGGCCGCGCGACGTGGGTTGCCGGGATGGTCGAGCCAGGCGGCGAGCGTCGCGGTGTAGGCGGTGCCGTGCTCCTCGTCATGGGCCACGAGGGCTGTCACCGGGCCGAGCAGGTCGGGCAGGCGGATGCCGCCCACGGCTCGCTCGACCGTCACCGCCGCCCACACCTCCTCGATCGTGGTGGCGGGCTGCGTCACCGGTGACCGTGGGGTGTTCGGGTAGCCAGACGGGGGAGGTGCGCTGGCCGCGCGCAACCGGTCGACCTCCAACGCCTCCCGTCGTGAGGCGGTGAGCAGGTTCGGGCGAGCAACCGGTCTGCCGGCGCTCGCCGTCGCCCCCGGCACCGTCGCGGCCACCTCGACCACGACGTCGCGCAGCCACGCCCAGGTGCCGGGGGCGGTGGCGACATCCCCGCTCACGAGCAGGGCCCGGGCGGCCGTCGTCGCCGACGAGGGGACCTCGCGGGTGAGGGCGACGACCCGCTCGTCGAGGATCGTGAGCAGCGGCTGTCGCCAGCGGTGCCGCCTGGCCACCGACTCCCAGAGGTCGGCGAGCGCCTGCACGTCGACCTCCGGGCCACCGCCGAGGACGACGACCCGCCACGGGCCCGGGGGTAGCCACGCGTCGGCCTCTCGTGCGTCTCCGCCGACGAGCGTCCGGAGCCGGTCGGCCGACACCCGGCGGTCGAGGTCGGCCTGGGACCGGAGGCGGAGCAGGTGCAGCGCGACGACGGAGGCCGTCTGGGCGAGGGAGCGCACGACCTCGGCCGGCGGGGGGCCGTCGACGACGGCCCAGATCGAGCCGAGCCACTCCCGTCCGGCCCGCACCGGGACGACGAGGCGCGGGCGGAGCGTGCCGTCGGCCGGGACGTAGAAGGGCTCGTCCGAGGTGGCGAGCCGGCGGAAGACCCCGCGGCCCCGCAGGCTGGTGAGGACGGCATCGGGCACCTTCCGGCCGACGATCGTCGACACCCGCACGGGGTCCACGACGTCCTGGCTGCTGGAGTAGGCGAGGACGCGCGACTGTGTGTCCTCGATCGTGACGGGCGCCTCGACGAGGGCGGCGCAGGCGTCGGCCAGGGCGAAGAGCTCGTCGTGCACCGGCCCGTCCGGCCGCACGGCCGACCCGGACGCCGCGCGGTCGAGCACGCCGCGCAGCAGCCAGACGACGTGGGCCCAGGACGCGTGGTCGGTGAGCTCGACGAGCGGCATGCCGACCTTGCGGGCCGTGGCCCGGACCTCCCGGCGGCGCGCGATGGCTCGGCGCAGCACGACGCCCCCACTCCCGGCGGTCACCGCAGCAGTGATCAGCTCGACGGCTCCCGCGGCGGACTCGACCCCCACGCCGAGCAGCAGGTCGCCGGCCTGGCCGAAGATGCCGGCGGCCGGCTCGGCCAGGGTGACGTCGTCGACGTCCGGACCGGGGGCGGCGACGCCGAGGGTGAGCAGCCCGCCGCCGAGGGTCCCCACGAGGTCGGTGAGCGAGAGTCCGCGAGGGGTGGGTGCGGAGCTGGACGGCATACGGCCATTGTCCTGCGTCGTTGGCAGCAGGACACCACCAAAAGGTCAGAGTTTGTGCAAGGAGCACAGCGGCATGTCGTTCGAGACGGGTCACGATGGAGGGAGCCAGCTCCCTGCGAAAGGCCCACCCGTGTCCGCGTCATCCCCATCGGTCTCCTCGGTCTCCTCCGGCTCATCAGGCTCACCAGGCCCCCGCCGCGTCGCCGTCGTCGGCGCCGGCATGGTCGGGCTCGCCACCGCGTGGTTCCTCCAGGAGCGCGGGGTCGAGGTCACCGTGATCGACCGCGACGGCGTCGCCGCCGGCTCGTCGTGGGGCAACGCCGGGTGGCTGACCCCGGGCATCGCGACGCCGCTCCCGGAGCCGGCCGTGCTGAAGTACGGCCTGCGCGCCGTGCTCAGCCCGAGCTCCCCGGTCTACGTGCCGCCGAGCGCCCGGCCCGACTTCCTCCGCTTCGTCACCGGCTTCACGCGCCACAGCACGATGACGGCGTGGAAGCGGGCGATGGGCGCCCTCGTGCCCGTCAACGACCTGTCCCTCGCGAGCTTCGACCTGCTCCGGGACGGTGGCGTCGCCGCCGTGACCCACGAGGCGAGGTCCTTCACCGCCGCCTACCGCACGGTCGAGGAGCGCCAGACGCTCCTCGAGGAGATCGAGCACATCCACGCCTCCGGTGGCGACATCACCTACGACGCCCTGACCGGCGACGAGGCCCGCGCCATCGAGCCGGCGCTCGCCGACACCATCGGGGCCGCGATCGTCCTGCACGGCCAGCGCTTCATCAACCCGGGGGAGTACGTCTCGGCCCTCGCCGACTCCGTGACCGACCGCGGCGGCAAGATCGTCACCGGCTCCGCGGTCACCGGTCTGACCGAGACCGCGACCGGCGTCCGTGTCGCGTTCACGGGACGTGCCGCCGAGGAGTTCGACCAGGTCGTCGTCGCGACCGGTGCGTGGCTCGGACGCCTGGCTCGGGACTTCGGCGTCAAGCGCGTCGTCCAGGCCGGCCGCGGCTACTCCTTCAGTGTCGCGGTCGACGACCTGCCCAACGGCCCGGTCTACTTCCCGGCCGCGCGGGTCGCGTGCACGCCGATCGGCGACCGGCTGCGGATCGCCGGGATGATGGAGTTCCGCCGGCCCGAGGCCGATCTCGACCCGCGCCGGATCGAGGCCATCGTCGCCTCGGCCCGCCCGCTGCTCAAGGGCGCCGACCTCGACCACCGGCAGGACGAGTGGGTCGGCTCCCGCCCGTGCACCGTCGACGGACTGCCGCTCATCGGGGCCACCCGCAGCTCGCGGGTCTTCGTGGCCGGCGGCCACGGCATGTGGGGGATCACCCTCGGGCCGGTCACCGGACGCCTGCTCGCCGAGCAGATGGTGACCGGCCGCACCCCCGAGCAGCTCCGTCCCTTCGACCCCCTGCGCTGAGCCCGGCAGAGGGTGACGCGAGGGCTCAGGCGGGGGTCAGCACCACGAGGCTGTAGGCGCCGACCGAGACCTCGGCGCGCGCGGGGTGGTCGTCCAGTGCCTCCTCGACGGCCTCGGGATCGTGCGTCTCGTGACCGGCGAAGAGCGCGCTGTAGGTGGAGGCGTCGGAGTTGAAGCGGACCATCCACGGCCCGCCCGACGGCATGCCGACGAGGACGTCTCGGGGTGACCCGCTCGCGTTGACGACGACGACGGCCGCGGTGTCCCCGCTCGTGCGCGACCACGCGATCGTCTTGGCGTCGTCGTCGAGGTGGAGCAGCCTGAAGTCGCCGCCACCGAGTCCGGCGGAGTCGCCGGCGTCGTTGCGCCGCAGACGGATCAGGTCACGGGTGAGGCGCACGATGTCACGGAACTGCTCCGCGCGGTCCCAGTCGAGCGGCACGTTGTCGCGGAACCACTCGTCCTCGAGGAACTCCTGTCCCTGGAAGAGCATCGGGATGCCGGGCGCGGTGAGCGTGATGCAGGTGCCCAGGGTGGCGCGCTTCTGCGCGGCCCAGCCCGAGGGGTCGTCGCCGTCGACCTCCTGCGGGACGCGGAGCTTGCCGTTGGCGACCTCGTCGTGGCTCTCGGTGTAGACGACGCGCGTGAAGGGGTCGGCGGAGCCGCGCAGCGCCTCGGCGAGGTCGTGCATCGAGCGGTCCGCGTCGTCGACGGCCGTGAGCATCGCGCGGACGGGGTGGACGAAGGAGGCGTCCCACTGGGCGTGGAAGCCGGCGCCCCCCTCATCAGTCGAGGTGATGGCCGGGTCGGACTGGAGGTCCTCGGCGATGATGATCTTGTCGGGATAGCGCTCCCGGATCGTGTCGGTGATCGAGCGCATGACGTCCCAGCCCTCCGGGAGGTCACCGGTGCCGAGGCCGTCGATGGTCCGGATGTAGAGCGTCGCGTCGAAACGCAGCCCGTCGAGGTGGAACTCGTCGAGCCACATCAGGGCGTTGTCGTGCAGGTAGGCCCGCACCTCCTCACGGCCGTAGTCGGGGCGGGTCTCGCCCCACGGGGTGGCGGAGCGCTCGTCGTTGTAGAAGTAGATCCCGCCCTTGCCCTCCTCGCTCCAGCCGTCGAACTCCCAGAGCGACAGGTCGCTCGGGCCGAAGTGGTTGAGCACGACGTCGACGATGACGGCGATGCCGTGCTGGTGGGCCTCGCGGACGACGGCCTTGAGCAGCTCGGGCCCCCCGTAGGTGCTCTCGACGGCGAAGGGGCACGCAGGGTTGTAGCCCCACGAGTAGTCCCCGGCGAACTCGGCGACGGGCATCAGCTCGATCGCGGTGACGCCGAGGTCCCGGAGGTAGCCGAGCTTGCCCGCGAGGCCAGCGAGGTCGCCGGGTCGGTCGCTGCCGGCGAAGGACCCGATGTGGGTCTCGTAGATGACGAGCTCGTGGTGCGGGGGACAGGAGAAGCCGTCGTCCTGCCAGTCGAAGGCGTCGCGGTCGTAGACGATCGCGTTGCCGGTCGAGTTCGTGACGGCGCGGGCCCGCGGGTCGATGCGGTGCAGCCACTCGTCGCCGTGGTGGATGAGGTACTGGTACTCGTCACCGGGGCCCGCCTGGCCGACGTCGACCGCCCAGTGGCCGTTGTCCTCCGGTGACAGCGGGTCGGCGTCGCCGGACCAGTCGTTGAAGCTGCCCACGACCGACACGGCGTCGGCGTTCGGCGCCCAGACCCGGAAGGTCGTCCCGTCCCCGTGGGGGATCGATCCGAGGCCGACGTGCGGTGCTGGACGGTCAGGCATGGGCCCTCTTCTGCTCGGGGACGAGGGCCGTTCGAGGCCATCGTGACGAGCCTAGCCGCGCTCCCTCCGCGACGTCTGGGCGCCGCTCGGCAGCCAGGTCACGCCGAGGTGTGCCGGGTGCTGCCGAGGGAGGCGAGCGCGGCGGCGACCGAGCCGCCATGCGCCTCGAGGGCCGTGCGCGCGACGTGGGCGTCGACCTGCGCGAGCACGGACAGGAGGGCCGGCTTGAGCTGCCCGTCGGCCGCCTCGAGCGCCCGGTGCGCCTGCTCGTCATCGATCCCGGAGGCTTCGCGCAGGATCCGCACGACGCGACCTCGGAGCTTCGCGTTCGTCGCGACGAGGTCGATCATGAGGTTGCTCCAGGTGTGCCCGAGCCGCACCATGACGGCCGTCGAGAAGGAGTTGAGCACGAGCTTCTGCGCCGTGCCGGCCTTGAGCCGAGTCGACCCGGTCAGCGCCTCGGCCCCGGTCCGGGGTGCGATGAGGTGGTCGGCGAGACCGGCCAGGGCGGCCGCGGGGTTGGCCGTGACAAGCGCCGTCACGGCCCCGCGCTCGCGAGCCCGTTCGAGGGCGCCACCGACGAAGGGGGTGCGCCCCGAGGCGGCGAGCCCGATGGCGACGTCGTCCGGGCCGAGGCCGTCCGCCTCCAGGCGCCCCTGCTCGGCGTCGTCCTCGACGTTCTCCACGGCGCTGACGAACGCGCCGGGACCGCCGGCGTGGTGCGCGACGAAGAGGCCGGGAGGGAGGTTGAAGGTCGGGACGAGCTCGGCGGCATCCTGGACCGCGAGCCGCCCGGAGGTTCCGGCGCCGAAGTAGTGCACCGACCCGCCGGCTCGCAGCGCCGCGACAGCCCGGTCGACGAGGAGCGCGAGCTCGGGGAGCACCTCGGCCACCGCCCCCGCCACGGTGGCGTCCTCGGCGTTGAGCGTGCGCAGGACCTCGAGGGCGCTCTGCGTGTCGATCGACCTCGTCCCGGGATGACGTTGCTCGGTGGGGGCGTCGACGTCGACCTCTCTGCTCATCTGTCGAGGGTAGGTATTGCCGTGGGCGGGGGTCAAAGAGGGGAGCGGGCGGTCCTCAGTGCAGGTAGCCCTGCGCGTCGAGGATCACGTGGACCGTGCCTCCGGAGTGGTTGACGAGGGTCGTCGTCCCCCCGGAGGAGAGCCGGGTGAACACGAGGTTGGCGACGGTCTGCCCGCGCCGGAAGTTGGCCGTCGAGGTGCCGCCTGGTGCCGAGTCCACGGTGAGGAAGCCCGCGCCCTGCGGCGAGGTGACGGTCACGTTGACGATGGCCACGGCCGCGCCCGCAGGGACGGGTGACCCGGCGGCACCGGCGACGCGGACCACGAGCGAGTCCCCGGGTCCGACGGCGGTGCGCACCGGGTTGGGTGTCGTCCCGTGCCGGGTGTCGAGCACGCGCACCGGCGTCGTCGAGACCCACTGGTTCGTCGACCCGGTCGCGGCGAGGTAGCCCTCGACGTCGACGACGACGTGGACCGTGCCGCCGGAGTGGTTGACGATCGTCGTCGTGCCGGTCGACGACAGGCGGGCGATCGTGAGGTTCGCGACGACGGTGCCCGCGGCGAAGTTGGCCGTGGACGTCCCACCCGGGACGGCGTCGACCGTGAGGAAGCCGCGTCGCGTCGGCGAGACGGCCGTGAGGTTGAGCGCCACCGCGCTGGATCCGGCCGGCACGGGCGAGCCGCTCGCTCCGGCGACCCGGATCGTCAGTGCGGCGCCCGGTCTCATGGCGGTGCGCACGCTGTTGGTCGGGGTGCCGTAACGCGTGTCGAGGACGCGGGTCGGGGCGACGGGTGACCACTGGCGGATCGGGCCCGACGAGGCGATGTAGCCCTCGACGTCGATGACGAGGTGCACCGTGCCGCCGGAGTGGTTGGTGACCGTCGTCCGTCCGCTCGAGGTCAGTCGCGTGAGCACCATGTTGGCCACGGTCTGACCGGTGACGAAGTTCGTTGTCGACGAGCCGGTGCCGGCGACCGCGTCGACAGTGAGGAAGCCGGCATACTGCGGAGTGGTGACCGTGAGGTTGAGCGCCGCGGAGGACGCCCCGGCCGGGACCGGTGACCCGGTGAGGCCGGCGACGCGGAGGGTCAGCGAGGCCCCGGGGGCCAGCGCCGTCCGGACCGCGTTCGTCGCGGTGCCGTGCCGGGTGTCGACGAGGCGGGTCGGCGAGACGGGCACGAGGTGCCCGTGCAGCTCGGGGGTGACGGCGACGGAGGCGGCGGAGCCCGGTCCGGTGCCGGCCGAGCTCGTGGCCGTCACGGTGAACGTGTAGGCGGTGCCGTTGGTGAGGCCGGCCACGGTCGCCGAGGTCGCGCTCCCCACCACGGAGACGGTGGCCCCGCCCGGGTAGGCCCTGACCGTGTAGCCGGTGACGGCGGCGCCGTTGCCGGCTGCGGCCGTCCACCGGACCGTCGCCCGCTTGTCACCGGGGACCGAGGTCACGGCCGTCGGCGCGGACGGTGCGATGGCGACGAGCTGGAAGCGCATCGCGTCCACCCCCACCTGCGCGGTGCCCGAGCTCGGGCCGTTGTCGGCGACGTGGACGGTGATCGGCTGGCCCGACCGCACGGTGCGCCGGCCGAGGGAGGTGTAGCCACTGACCGAGGCCTGGTTGACCTGGGTGACCGTCGTGCCGTCGGCGTCGGTGACCGTGTAGGGCACGACCGCCGTGGCACGCGTCTCGGGGACGTAGGCACTGACGTCGTAGACGCCGGCCGGCAGCTGCGGCGACCACGTGGCGCCGTGCGACTCCGTGGCGCCGTTGGCGTAGGTGGCGTGCGCTCGACCGCGCAGCCCGGAGGTCGGGTTGGGGTACCAGGCCGACATGCTGCCGGTGAAGACGAACGAGGTGCCGCCCGGCCCGAAGACGTTGGGGCCGTAGTCGACCGTGACGGCCCGCCCGGCCACGTGGGAGCCGACCCAGTTGGCGTCGATGTTGATCCTGAACCCACCCCACGTCTGGGTGAGGTTGGCGTACTGGTGGGCGCGCTGCCCGTCGGCCCAGTAGGAGTCCTTGAAGGCGGGGAAGGCCGCGGAGTCGGAGAGCGTCTGCAGGCCGTTCCAGTGGGCGAACCAGACGTCGTCGGGAGCGACGTAGCCGCTCGTGCCCATCGCGTTGGACAGGTCGACCATGAGCGAGGCCGGACCGCCGTAGACGGCCGACCGGTAGCCCAGCTTGTGCAGCTGGGTGGTCCACGCGCTGAGGAAGGTCAGGACCGTGCGGGTGCAGCCGGCGACCGAGGAGTTGTAGGACTCCATGTCGTAGTAGATCGGCGTCGACGCACCCAGGCCGAAGGCCTGGGCGCGGCTCACCGCGTCCGTGGCGTTCGCAGTGCCCTGGGCCGCGGCCCGGGCCGGGTCGATCGTGGCGAGGTTCTTCTGGTCGACACACGGCGCCTGGGGGCCGACGTAGATCGGCATCAGGCCCCACCCGCTGGCGGTGACGCTGCTGACCCAGGCGGAGGAGAGGTTGCCGTCGCCGCAGGCGCGCATCGACCCGCCGATGTAGACGCCGAGGGCGCGGTAGGGGGACGCCGAGTACCAGGCCTTCATCGCCGCGGTCGAGGGCGCGGCGCACGCGTCGAAGCCCATCCCGGTGAACACGGAGGTCTGGGAGACGCCCGCCGCCTGCGGCACGGTGCGGGTCAGGGCTCGGCTCGCCGCGCTCGTCGTCGCGCGGGGCGCGTCCGTCGGCGCGGGTGTCGGCGCGGGCACCGACGGTGAGGCGGGAGCGGCCGGCGCGGAGGTCTGCGGCGTCTGCGGCGTGCTGGAGGACGGGGCCGGGGCGGGCGCCACCGGTCCGGCGGTCGGCGTCGCCGAGGCCAGGACGGCGTCGACGAGTGGCTCGTCGGAGGACCACGTCGCGTCGACCGTGACGTCGGGCCCGGTGAACCACGCCTGCTTCGTCGCGCTCGTCCGGTTGCGCTGGCTCCGCGCCGTCAGGGAGCCGACGGTGCTCGGGGCCGAGGTCGCGGCGCGCGTGGAGCCCGTGCTCCGGTGCAGCCACACCGTCTCCGCGCGGCCGACGAGGTGGGCCGGGCAGTCCTGCTGGGCGCCGGCCGTTCCGACGTAGACGACGGGCTCGTCGAGCCGGACGCAGCGCGTCGGGTCGGCGTCGAGGTCGACGACCGGCCAGGTGGCGGGGACGCTCACGCTGACCCCGCGGTAGGTCACCGTCTTCGTCGCGGCCCGGGCGGGAGCCTGCGCCGCGCCCGGCACGGCGGCCGAGGCGGACGCGAGCGTGCCGGCAGGGGTCGTTGAGGACGCAGCCCCGGCAGCCGCGGTGGCAGCCGTGGCCTGGGTCGGGGACCCGGTCACGACGAGGGCGCCGAGGAGTGTCGCGGTGGCGGCGTGGCGGAGCGGGCGTGGGGTGCGAGACCGACGGTTCATCGGGACCTTTCGGGTGGCCGACCGGCCCGATGTCACCCGAGGAATGGGGGAGCAGCGCCCGGTTGACCGCTCAGCGGGCGATCGGACCCTGTTTGTACCATTTTCTGCGCACTCGTGCCGCTTTTACCACCCAGCGAGTGTGCGGACCGTCTCCACGGTGTCGATCTCGGACACCGGCTTGTCGTCGCGATAGCGCAGGACCCGGGCAAACCGCAGCGCCATCCCGCCGGGGTAGCGGGTCGAGCGCTGCACCCCGTCGAAGGCGATCTCGACGACCTGCTCCGGTCGCAGCGCGACGACCCACTCGGTGTCGGCGCCCTCGGGGTGGGTGGCGAGCTGGCGGAAGCGCTCGGTCTGCCAGGCCAGCATCTCGTCGGTCATCCCCTTGAAGGTCTTGCCGAGCATGACGAGCTCACCCGTCGCGGCGTCGCGGGCCCCGAGGTGGATGTTGGACAGCCAGCCCTTGCGGCGTCCGCTGCCCCGCTCGACCGCGAGCACGACGAGGTCGAGGGTGTGGCGCGGTTTGACCTTCGTCCATCCCGCGCCGCGGCGTCCAGCGGCATACGGCGCAGCAGGGTCCTTGACGACGACGCCCTCGTGGCCCGCCCGGACGAGGTCGTCGAAGAACTGTTGCGCCGCGACGGGGTCGGCGGTCGTGAGCCGGGGGACGAGCCACGCGGGCGGCACGGTCTCGGCGAGCCGAGCCCACCGGGTCACGGCCGGCTCGTTGACGAGGTCGGTGCCGTCGAGGTGCAGCAGGTCGAAGAACCATGGGGTCAGGGGCACCTCGGCGCGCAGCCGCTCGGGGTCTGCGCTGCTCGCGGTGCGGGCCCCGGTGACCTGGAACGGCTCCGGCCGACCGTCCTCGCGCAGCGCGATCACCTCCCCGTCGAGCACCACGGTCTCGACGGGGAGGGCGAGCAGCCCCTCGACGACCTCGGGCAGCCGGTCGGTCACCTCGTCGAGGGTCCGGGTGAACAGGCGCACCGACGGCGGGCTCACGCGTCGGTCGACGTGTGCCTGCAGGCGTATGCCGTCGAGCTTGGTCTCGACGACCGACTCGGTCTCGAGGGTGGCGAGCGCCGCCGCCACGTCGGGCGCCGACCCGGCCAGCATCGGGCGGAGCGGGCGCCCGACCTCGAGGACCACCGCGGTGAGGGCCGCCTCGCCGCCGGTGAGAGCGGCGCGCGCGACCGGCCCGGTGAACCCCGCGAGCATGACGGCTCGGCGCACGGCGGCGTCGGGGACCTCCGCCGCCCTGGCGACGGCCTGGAGCATGACCCCGTCACCGGCGCCCTGTCGCGTCTCGCCGGTGATGAGGCCGCGGAGCCAGGCCTGCTCCGGCTCGGTCGCGCGACCGAAGAGGTCGCGCACCGCTGCGGACCGCCTGGCCGCCGACCCCGACCCGCCGAGCCCCGCGATCGTCGTGGCCGCCTCGTCGACCTCACGCACGGTGAGCCCGGGCTCCGCGGCCGGGTCAGGTAGGCGCTGCAGGCCGCGCCGGCTCACCCCGATGCGCCGCTGGGGGAGCACCCCCGACAGGTGGGCGGCAACCACCTCGACGGTGTCGGCCCCCTCCTGCGCCGCACGTCGGAGGCAGGCGGCGAGGGCCTCGACCTTGGCGGTGCGCGAGGCGGTGGCGGCCACGGCGGCGGAGGTCTCGACGACGTCGGTGAGCAGCATGCCCCGATCCTGCCCGGGCCCGCCGACACCCACCACCCCCGCCCCTCGTGGGGCGGTGGTGTGCCCGCGGCACTTGACGCGGGGGCCTCCGACTCGACAAGGTAAGCAAGCGCTTAGTTCCAGCGCGCCGCACGCACCTCCCAGAGCAGGAGTGGTCATGGCCGACACCGCCGTCGTCACCGGGGCAGCCCGGGGGATCGGGCGTGCCGTGGCGACCCGCCTCGCCCGCGAGGGATACACCGTCGTCGTCAACGACCTCGACGCCGCCGAGCTCGAGACCGTCGCCACCGAGATCGGGGCACACGCCGTGCCCGGTGACGCCGCCAGCGACGAGGGCGTCCGGTCACTGATCACCGAGGCGACCCGCCTGCTCGGCCCCGTCGACGTCTACGTCGCCAACGCCGGCATCGGCGTCCTCACCGGTCTCGACACCTCCGACGAGCAGTGGGCCCGCGTCCTCGAGATCAACGTCATGGCCCACGTCCGGGCTGCTCGCGTCCTCGTCCCGGAGTGGCTCGAGCGCGGCGGTGGCCGCTTCGTCGTCACCGCCTCGGCCGCCGGGCTGCTGACGATGCTCGACGACGCCCCCTACTCGGTCTCCAAGCACGGGGCCGTCGCCTTCGCCGAGTGGCTGAGCGCGACCTACCGCCACCGCGGCATCGTCGTCCAGGCGATCTGCCCCCAGGGGGTGCGCACGCGGATGTTCGACGAGTCGGGCGACCTGCAGGAGCTGCTCAGCCGCGACTCCGCCATCGAGCCCGACGACGTCGCCGAGGCGCTGTGGCAGGCGATGCAGACCGACCAGCTGCTCGTCCTGCCCCACCCCGAGGTGAGCGACTACTACGCGCAGCGGGCGGCCCACCCTGATGCCTGGGTCTCCGGGATGAACCGACTCCAGCAGCGCCTCGAGCGCGGCCGCCTCGACGAGAGCCCGCCACCCACTGACCCTCACTGACCCCCCGTCAGCACGCACCGGACCAGCAACCCCCAGACCCCAGGAGCAACCATGACCAGCTCGTCCCGCACCGCCATCGTCACCGGAGCCGCCCGCGGCATCGGCGCTGCCGTGGCCAAGCGCCTCGCCCGGGACGGCTTCGCCGTGGCCGTCCTCGACCTCGACGAGTCCGCCTGTGCGGCAGTCGTCTCGGAGATCCAGGACGCCGGCGGCGAGGGTCTCGCCGTGGGCGTCGACGTCTCCGACGAGGAGCAGGTCATCGCCGCTGTCGAGCGCGTGGTCACCGACCTCGGCGCCCCGACCGTGCTCGTCAACAACGCCGGGATCATCCGCGACAACATGCTCTTCAAGATGACCGCGGGCGACTGGGACGCCGTCATGGGTGTCCACCTGCGCGGCTCCTTCCTGATGACCCGGGCCACGCAGAAGCACATGATCGAGGCGAAGTGGGGTCGCATCGTCAACCTCAGCTCCACCTCCGCACTCGGCAACCGCGGCCAGGCCAACTACTCCGCGGCCAAGGCGGGCCTGCAGGGCTTCACCAAGACGCTCGCCATCGAGCTCGGCAAGTTCGGCGTGACGGCCAACGCGATCGCCCCCGGCTTCATCGCCAGCGACATGACCCGCCAGACGGCGGAGCGGATGGGCATCACCTTCGACCAGTTCCTCGAGGGCGCCGCCAAGGAGATCCCGGTCGGGCGGGTCGGCTACCCGGAGGACATCGCGGCGACGGCGTCCTTCCTCATCCGCGAGGAGGCCGGTTTCGTCTCCGGACAGGTCATCTACGTCGCCGGTGGGCCGAGGGGCTGAGGTGACCGATCCGGCGGGCACACGCGGCCAGGACTCGCCCCCGGGCCTCGACCTCGCTGCTCTCGCGGGCTTCCTCGATGCGCAGGCGCCGGGGCTGCTCGACACCTCCGCCCCGCTCGAGGGCCGGGTCGTCGCGGGCGGCAAGTCCAACCTCACCTACTACGTCGGTGACGGTGAGCGGGTCGTCGTGGTGCGCCGCCCGCCGCTCGGCCACGTCCTCGCGACGGCGCACGACATGGCGCGCGAGCACCGCGTCATCACCGCCCTGCGCGACACCCCGGTGCCCGTCCCCGAGACGTATGCCGTGTGCCCGGGTGACGACGTCATCGGCGCCCCGTTCTACGTGATGGAGCGGGCGCTCGGCACGCCGTTCCGGTTCGCCGCGCAGCTCCAGCCGCTCGGGGCCGAGCGGGTCCGAGCGATCAGCGAGCAGATGGTCGACACGCTCGTCGCCCTGCACGCCGTCGACCCGGCCGAGGTGGGCCTGTCCGACTTCGGCCGTCCCGAGGGCTTCCTCGAGCGGCAGGTCCGCCGGTGGAAGCAGCAGCTCGACGCGTCGCGCAGCCGGGACCTGCCCGGGATCGACGACCTGCACGCGAGGCTCGCGGCCTCCGTCCCGGGGTCCGGCGCACCCGCCATCGTGCACGGCGACTTCCGGCTCGACAACCTGCTCGTCGACGAGCGACGGGTCTCCGGCAGCGACGACGTCGGCGACGAGATCACCGCAGTGCTCGACTGGGAGATGGCGACGCTCGGCGACCCGCTCACCGACGTGGCGCTGCTCGAGGCCTACCAGACTCTCCCGCTGATGATGGACACCGTCGCGGTGTCCGACGTCTCTCGCACGCCGGGCTTCCTCAGCGCCCCCGAGCTCCGGTCGCGCTACGCGCAGGGGAGCGGGCGCGACCTGTCGAGCCTGTCGTTCCACCTCGGCCTGGCCTACTTCAAGCTGGCCGTCATCCTCGAGGGGATCCACTACCGCTACACCCAGGGCCAGACCGTCGGTGAGGGCTTCGCCTCCATCGGCGAGGCCACCGTGCCGCTCGTGCGGGCCGGGCTACGAGCAGTCGAGGAGGACTGATGGACTTCGCATTCGACCAGCAGACGGAGGACCTGCGGCATACGCTGCAGGGCTTCATGGAGCGCCGGGTCGAGCCGTCGCTCGCGACGTTCGACGAGCAGATGGCCGGTCTCGACGACCGGTGGGCGTGGAGCACGGTGCCCGTCCTCGCCGAGCTCCGGCAGGAAGCGCGCGACCTCGGCCTGTGGAACCTCTTCCTCCCCGGTGAGCACGGCGCCGGCCTGACCAACCTCCAGTACGCGCCGCTCGCCGAGATCACCGGGCGCTCGATCCGTCTCGCCCCCGGCGTGCTCAACTGCTCCGCTCCCGACACGGGAAACATGGAGGTGCTCGCGCAGTTCGGCAGCGTCGAGCAGCAGGAGCGCTGGCTCGGGCCGCTGCTGCGCGCCGAGATCCGCAGCGCCTTCGCGATGACCGAGCCCGACGTGGCGAGCAGCGATGCGACCAACATCGAGACGAGCATCCGGCGCGACGGTGACGACTACGTCATCAACGGGCGCAAGTGGTGGATCACCGGGGCGATGAACCCCGACTGCGCGATCTTCATCGTCATGGGCAAGACCGACCCGTCAGCCGACCGGCACCGCCAGCAGTCGATGATCCTCGTCCCACGGGACACCCCCGGTCTCGAGATCGTTCGGGGCATGGAGGTCTTCGGCTACGACGACCACGACCACGGCGGTCACGCCGAGCTGCGCTTCACCGACGTGCGCGTCCCCGCCGCGAACCTCATCGGCGAGGAGGGCACCGGCTTCGCGATCGCCCAGGCTCGCCTGGGGCCCGGCCGGATCCACCACTGCATGCGATCGATCGGGATCGCCGAGATGGCCGTCGAGGCGATGTGCCGTCGGGTCGAGGGTCGGGTCGCGTTCGGCCGTCCGCTCTCCGAGCAGGGCGTCATCCGTGACTGGATCGCCGAGTCACGGGTGCGCATCGAGCAGCTGCGGCTGCTCGTGCTCAAGACCGCGTGGCTGATGGACACCGTCGGCAACAAGGGCGCCCACAGCGAGATCCAGGCCATCAAGATCGCGACGCCGCAGACCGTCGAGTGGATCCTCGACAAGGCGATCCAGGCGCACGGCGCCGCCGGGCTGAGCCAGGACACCGAGCTGGCCCAGGCCTTTGCCGGCGTCCGGACGCTCCGCTTCGCCGACGGACCCGACGAGGTCCACAAGAACGCCCTCGCCAAGGCCGAGCTGCGCAAGCACGCCCGAGCCCCGCGCTGAGCCGACCGACCACCACCGCTGAGAAAAGGGACTGACATGGACTTCGACCTGAATGACGAGGAGCGGGAGATCCGCAACTGGGTGCGGACCTTCGTGACCAAGGAGCTGATGCCGCTCGAGCAGCAGGTCCTCACCCGCGAGCGCGCCAACGAGCCCGGCATCACCGCCGAGGAGATGAAGGCCCTGCAGGACAAGGCGAAGAGCTCGGGCTTCTTCGGCATCCAGACGCCGGAGAGCCACGGCGGCATGGGTCTCGGGGCGGTCATGTCGGCGCTCATCCAGGTCGAGCTCGGCCGGACCTTCGTGCCGTTCCGCTTCGCCGGCGAGGCCGACAACATCCTCTTCAGCGCGACCGAGGAGCAGCAGGAGCGCTACCTCGTGCCGACCATCAACGGCGACCGACGCTCGTGCTTCGCGATCACCGAGCCCGGCGCGGGCTCCGACGCCCGCGCGATCCGCACGAGCGCCCGCCGCGAGGGCGACGAGTGGGTCATCAACGGTGAGAAGACCTTCATCACCGGAGGCAACGAGGCCGACTTCGTCATGGTCTTCGCCGTCACCGACAAGGAGAAGGGGGCCGACGGCGGCGTCACCTGCTTCCTCGTCGACCGCGAGCAGGGCTGGCGCAGCGAGCCGATCGACACGATGGGCGAGTGGGGCCCGGCCGCCCTCGTCTTCGAGGACGTTCGCGTCCCGCACTCCTCGATCCTCGGCGAGGAGGGCCGCGGCTTCGAGCTCGCGATGCAGTGGATCGGCAAGGGCCGCTACATGCTGCCCGCCGGTGCGCTGGGTGCGTGCGAGCGGCTCGTCGAGATGGGCATGGAGTGGGCCCGCAACCGCACGACCTTCGGCAAGCCGATCGCCGAGCGCCAGGCCATCCAGTGGATGATCGCCGACTCCGCCGTCGAGATCGAGGCGCTGCGCTGGCTCGTGCTCAGTGCCGCGTGGCAGGTCGACCGGGGACTCGACTCCCGCCAGGGCCAGTCGATGGCCAAGCTCTACGGCGGGGTCAAGGCCAACGAGATCGTCGACCGGGTGCTCCAGATGCACGGTGGGATGGGCTACACCCGTGAGCTGCCCGTCGAGCGGTGGTACCGCGAGCTGCGCCTGCTGCGCATCTACGAGGGCACCGACGAGATCCAGCGCCGGACGATCTCGCGCAACCTGCTCAAGGGACACGCGTCGGTGCGCGGCCACCTCGGCTGACGCTCCAGGGCTCCGCCCGGTCTCGTGGTGGTCGGCGTCAGAGCAGGCCAAGTCCGATGAGCCCCTTCGCGAGGAACCACAGACCGAAGACGACACCGAGCACGATGACGATCACCCGGTTGTGATCCTCGAACCAGGTGGACGCGCTGGACAGCAGCGCGTCCGCCCGGACCGGCGCGGCGAAGGTGACGACGAGGAGCCCGATGACCACGCCCTCGGCGAGCACGACGAAGAGCAGGAAGACGAGGATCGACGACCCCTGACCGAGCCCCGCGTCCGTGATGGCGGAGATCGCGGCCAGGGTGAAGACCCAGAACTTCGCCCCGACGGCGATGAGGGCGGCGCCGAGGAGGAAGGCCCTGCCGGCGCCCATCGTCTCCGTGAGCGTCAGCCACTGTGGTGGCGGAGCGTCCTCGTCGGGTTGGTCCAGACCCGACCGCAGGGCCATGACGAGCAGGATCAGGCCGACGACGAGCAGCAGCGACGAGGTCAGCGGGGACGACTGGCCCTCGCCCGTCGTCGTGGTCGCGTCGCTGTCGCGCGAGACGAGCAGGCCGAAGACGACGCCCTGGACCAGCCGGGCGGCGGTCATGCCGGCGACCCACGCCACGGCGGTGACCCGGGCGTTCGAGCGGAGCAGCAGGATCGTGATGACGATCTGGATCGGGACGACGGCGCTGCCGATGATGAGCGGGGCGAGGGTGCCCCAGAGGTTCGTCACGGGCGTGCCCCGTCCTCGGTCGCTGACGGCGGAGTGGGGCGGGCGAGCGCAGCGGCGCCGGCGGAGAGCAGCCCGATGACGACGAGGACGACGGTCCAGGCGACGCCGGTGCCGCCGGCGAAGACGATGACGAGCGTGCACACGACGGCCAGCGCGACGAGGACCGGGCGTGCTGGTCCCACCCGGCCGAGGGCGGTCCGGGTGCGCTCCCACGCGTTCGCCGTGAGCAGGCGGGAGCGCTGGGCCGCCGGGGACGGTCCGGCGAGGAGGAGCACGAGCAGGACGACGAGCGTGACGGCCACGACGAGGCGCACGAGCCGCTTGAGGTCGCCCGTCACCGCGTCGAGCACCGCGGCGGCGGCGGCCTGGGTCGTCGGCTGGAGGTCGCCGGTCATCGACGTTCGGGCCAGCGCCAGACCGAGGAGCAGGAGCACACACCCGGCCACGACGCCGGCGCCGGTGAGCAGGCCGGCCCGCCGTCGACCGCGGGAGAGGCCGATCCCCCCGGCGATGAGCATCAGGGCGACAGCGGGGAGCACCCAGACGCTCGCGCGCAGGGCCACGTAGGCCGTGTGCACCGTGGCGAGGCTGTCGGTCGTCGCGAGCGGGATCGTCGCCGTCACCTCGGGGATCCTGCCCGACAAGGGAACTCCCGCCTCGACAAGAGCCGTCCCGAGAGTGTCGACGAGGGTCGCGACCCTGAGGCTGACGGTCCGGCCGTCGCTGACGACGATGTTGTCCTGGTCCCGCGACAGGATCGCGATGAGCTGGGCGTGGGCCAGCCGGTTGGACTCGGTCCAGGCGGTGGCGAAGGAGCGGCTCTGGACCACCCTGTCGACGACACGACGCACGAGGTCCTCGATCCGTGCGCCGAGCGGGTCGGCGAGCAGGTTGAGGGTCTGCGCGAGCACCCGGGGGATCCCCTGCTCCTCGAGCGCGGCCGTGGCGCGGGGGAGCAGCTGCTGGCGCTGGACCGCGTCCATCACCTGGGCCGTGAGCTGGACCTCGACGGCTTCGACGACGGCCGGGTTGGTGGCGAGGGGGGCGACCGTGGCGACGTAGGTGTCGGTGTCGGTCACGGTCGCCCGCAGCCAGATTGCCGTCACGGACAGGGGCACGAGGGCGACGCCGACGACGATCAGCAGAGCGGCCACGGCAGCTCGCACGCGGGACATGTGCACCTCCGGACGGCTCGGCCGCTGTGCGTGGTGGATGGGCGGCCTGCCGGTCCCACGCTAGGGACCGGTGGGCGTCGGTGGCTCACCCACGACGGGTGAGGGCCACGGCGGCTGGGGTCGGGGTATCAGGACCGGTTGCGGCCCCCTCTGACCGGTGTGGGCCGAGCAGCGGCCCGTCGTTCGGAGGAGGAACCATGCCCGGTTGGTACGTCCACATGGAAGCGGCCCACGACACGGCCCGCCGGCTCCGCGACGGGAGCGTCCCGCCCGGCTTCCCGATCTCCGCAGCACGGGCCCAGGCCATCGGTGAGCACTGCCACACGTGGCGCAACTACCTCGCCCTCGGGTCGCTCGGTCCGGACCTCTTCTACCTCCTGCCCGACTTCAAGGACACGACGGGCCAGGTCATCCGCCAGGTCGTCCAGTGGGCGCTGGACGTGTGGGAGGTGATCGACTCCGAGTTCGTCGGGAAGTGGGAGACCTGGATCGGACCGATCGGGACGAACAACGCCCAGCTCGCCTCCCAGCTGACGGGGGGCCTGTCGACGCAGCTCGCCCAGGTCCTCGACGAGCTCGTGTCCTCGATCCTGTCGGCCTTCAAGGGGCTGCTGGCGCAGATGGGCGACTGGTTCGGGGTCCTCACCTCAGGTGTGCCGCAGGCGTTCGGCGACGACGCCTTCTACTGGTCGGACATGTTCCACTACCGCCGCACCTACCAGTTCCCCTTCGTCCTCTTCCGTCAGGCCCAGGACGCCCTGGCGGCCGCGACGACCGACAGCGAGCGCCAGGACGCCGAGGCGCGGGTCGCCTTCGCCGTCGGCTGGATGTCCCACTGCGCGACGGACGTCACCGGCCACCCCTTCACCAACGCGAAGTCCGGCGGCCCGTACCGGGACCACTGGCAGCGCCACCACCTCGTCGAGAACCACATGGACGCGGAGAACTACGGCGCTCGCAACCCCGGCCCGCTGTTCGGCGAGTACGGCACCTCCGCCCTGCACTTCCGGGTCGCCTTCCGGCACCGCACCGACCCGCCCTACTCGGGCCGCGACGACGCCCCCGCCTACGACTACTGGTCCGGCTTCCCCGCCTACGACGACGGTGACGGCCCGACGGCGACGGCGCACCGGCATACCTTCTTCGACCTCGACACCGGCCCGCTGCCCGACCACCTCGTCGAGGGTCTGCTCGACGCGATGACGGACGTCTACGGAGGTGACGGGCCCCAGATCCTGCTCCAGGACCCGCCCTTCTCGGCGACCGACCCGGTCACGGGCCAGCCGGACGGCCGGCCCAACGAGGCTGCGCTCGCCGAGATGTGGGAGATCGTCTACCGCTACCTCAAGATGACGAGCAGCGACGCGATCAGCCTGCGCCTGCCGCCCCCGCCGTCGATCTTCACCGACCACTCCTTCCCGACGCCTCCCGGCGGTGGTGGCGCGGGGATCGACGACGACCCGAGCCGAGGGGCGGATGTCGACGACGACGACTCGTTCACGCTGCTCGACCTGCTCCTCGCGCTCTTCGCGTGGGCGGTCTACCTCGCGCAGGTCGTGCTCTGGCTCGCCACCGTCCTGCCCGGTCTCATCCTCGACGTGGCCACCTTCCCGGCCCGCGAGGTCGTCTACTGGGCGGTCATCGTGCCGGCCTGGAACCTCTACCTCCTCGCTCGCCGCGCCCTCGTCATGTCGGGCTTCGCGGTGCCGAAGCCGGCCGAGATCAGCACCGGCCTGACGACGCTGGGACGCGAGGGCAGCTACGACATCGGGTCCGCGCTGGACAACCCGTTCGGTCTCCCGACGGCACCGCCGCCGATCACCGAGCCGTCGGGTCGGCTGCACGCCACCGACGCCACCGGCATCGACCACGCCTACCCACGGGGGATCGTCCGCGACCTTCCCTCGGCCATCTCCCGCCCCGACCTCGTCGGGGCGCTCGGGCTCACGTCGCCGCTGCGGTATGCCGCTGACCCCCCGTCCGCCGTGTTCAGGCCTTCCGAGTGGGTGGCGCCCTGGCGCTACCCGCTGACCAACCAGGCCGGCGACGGTGTCGCCCGCGAGGGCGCCGGGACCCACGTCGGGCCCTACCTCGCGGGATCGAACTCGACCGTGCTGCTCTCGGGCGTGGCCGGCAACGGCGACGCGCGCACCGACCTGGAGAAGGCGGCGACCCCCGCCGAGACCGAGAAGGTGCTCGACGTGCGGCTACCCGCGGACGAGCACCTGGGGGGGCCCGTCGACTACGGCCTCTACCTCGTCGGGCGGATGGCCGACGAGGTGGGCCACCCCGAGTTCGCGGTCCCGGACTTCAACCTCGACTCCGACCGCGGCTACGCCTGGCGCTGCTGGGACTGGGACCGCAGCACGGAGCCGTGCGTGCCGGACATCACCCCGGTCGGGGCCGAGGACTACGGCTACCGGCTGCCGTGCACCTCGCCGCAGCTCTTCCACGCCGACCACGACTGCCCGAGCCGGCCGGGCCGCTGGTACGAGGAGGCCCACGACCTCGCGGTGCACTACCTGCCGGGGGACGGGCCACCCTGCGCCAGACCGGACGAGCACGAGCCGGAGACCGATCCGTCGTGGCGCGAGCGCCTCGACCACGAGAAGGGCTGATCATGCCTCACGACCCGACGCGGCCCGACGGGCCCGACCAGCAGGACCACCCGGTCCTCACCGACAGGCAGAACCGTGACCAGCGCGGGGACGACCCGCCCGGGGCGTTCGGGGACGGCACGGCGCCTGACGGCGGCCTCGCCCCCGGATGGGCTCCGAGCGACCGGACCCGTCAGGAGGCGGAGGGCCTCATCAAGGAGCTCGGGCGGGAGCACCGTCCGCGCCGGGAGGACGTCTACCCCTACCTGCTCATCCGCGCCACGAGTCCGGGCGACCGTGGGGCGCGGCCGATCTGGCCGCCCGCCGCGTTCTACCACTCGCCGGACATCCTGCTCGTCGACGCTGCCTACTCCGGGCCCTTCACGCCGACGCAGCTCGTCGGGAGCCCGACCGCAGGACGCCGCTACCGCGTCTTCGTCCGGGTCTGGAACCTCGGGCTCCTGCCCGCGGCCGGCGTGCACGTCCGGGCGTGGTTCGTCGACCCGGGGTTCTTCGGGGGAGACGCCGGCAACCCGGCATACCAGCCCGTCCTCATCGGCGGCGCGATGGTCAACCTCGACGACCGGACCCGACCCGGCGCGATGGCGGTCGTCGAGATGGACCGGACGTGGGACATCCCGACGACCCTGACCGGCCACGAGTGCCTCATGGCGTCGGCCAGCTGCCCGCTCGACCAGTGGGCCGGGGCACTGGACGGCAACGGCGACCGGCACGTGGGTCAACGCAACCTGACGATCCTCGCCGGGGCGGACTCCGCCAAGCAGCTGCTCTTCACGTTGGGCCAGCGCGTGACGCGGTCCGGCACCCTGGAGGTTGTGCACGGCGGGGGCGCGGTGCGGCCCCTCCTGCGGGCCGTGCTGGGCACGGCGACGCGCGAGTTCGGTGCGGCTGCCCGGCTGCGGGCACCGGCGGCTAAGGCCTTCCGGCGCGGTACGCCGACGGGGACCTCCCGACACCTGGCGACAATGATCGGGACCGACAAGGGCTGGCTCGTCGCAGACAGCGACAGGGTTTGGCGAGTGGCGCTCGAGCTGGGCCTCGTGCAGGCGGGACGGCAGCGCGCCGGAACCCACCCGTTCGCCGAGCCCCTCGGCTCTCGAGCCGTCATCGAGAGGATCGGTCCCGACCGGGTCGGGGAGATCGGGGTCGTCATCGACGCCGAGCCCGGCGAGGCGCTCCTCGAGGGGCTGGTCCGGCTCTGGGACCTGCCCGGCCTCGACGCGCGAGACCTGGCGGCGGCTCTCGCCGAGGGCGGTCCCTACGCCCACCTGCTCCAGCTCGTCCACACCGACCGGGAGCGTGAGCAGGTCGGTGGCTACGGCCTCACGGTGATCGGCTGAGGCAGCCCGCGCGGCCGCGTTGGCGAGACGTTCACCAAACGGACACCGGGTGTCCGCGCCATCGGGGCGGTGGCTGCGCGAAGGTGGAGGGCGGTGGCCGACTGCGGGCCATCCGCCCACGCCCATACGGAGGACACACGTGACTCACAACACTGAGATGAAGCGCCGCACGTTCGTCGGACTGACGGCCGTCGGCCTCGGCGTCGCCGCCATCGGCGGGGCGCCCGTTGCCAGCGCGAGCACCTCGCGCCCCGGCTCCGGGCGCCGTCGCGGCTCTCGCGGTCCCGGCTACGGACCGCTCCAGCCCGACCCCGCCGGCCTGCTCGACCTGCCCGCCGGCTTCCACTACACGGTGCTCGCCGTGGCCGGCAACAGCGGCAACCCGATCCCCGCCACCACCCTCGACGACGGCGGCGAGCTCAGCCCGTCGCGCTACGACGGCACCGGGTCGTTCGCCCGCCACGGCGGCGGCTGGGTCCTCGTGTCCAACCACGAGAACGGGAACGGCAACCCCTTTCCGGTGACCGCGGCCGTGCCGCACCGTCCCGGCATCACCTACGACGAGGGCAGCCCCAAGGGCGGGACGACGTCCATCACCGTCGACCGGCGCGGGAACCGGGTGTCCGAGGTCGTCTCGCTCGCCGGCACGTGGTCCAACTGCGCCGGCGGCGAGAGCCCGTGGGGCACGTGGCTCACCTGCGAGGAGAGCGAGCAGAAGGTCGACCCCGCGCAGGACATCCGTAAGGACCACGGGTACGTCTTCGAGGTCCGCCCGTTCGACCCGACGAACCCGCTCAACGCGCGCCCGGTCAAGGCGTTCGGCCGTTTCCCGCACGAGGCCGTCGTCGTCGACCCCCGTCGGGGGCACGTCTACTCCACCGAGGACGCGGGCAACCCCAACGGTCTGCTGTACCGCTGGAGCCCTGACGGCCGTGCGCCGCGCGGCTACGGACACCTCGCCGACGATGCCGGCACGCTCGAGGCGATGTACGCCACGAACCGTGGGGCCTTCGTCCCGGACCTGTCGGTCTTCAGCACGCTGGGGACGACCCTCAAGGTCCGCTGGGTCGAGGTCCCCGACCGGGACGCGCGGTCGACGTCGACCCGCAAGCAGTTCAACTACGCGGGCGTCACCGGCGCCCCCGGCGGCGACGTGACCCGGTCCCGCAAGCTCGAGGGCATGTGGTGGGGCGACGACGGCTTCTACTTCGATGCCTCGTTCGCGCGTGGCGCGTCCGACGGCTCGGCCGCCGAGCACGACGGGCAGATCTGGTTCTACGACCCGCGGCGCAGCACGATCACCCTCAAGAGCTACTTCGCCTACACGCCGGCCGACCAGGACTCCGACCCCGACGGCCCGGACAACCTCACCGTCAACCCCTACGGCGGCCTCGTCCTCTGCGAGGACGGCGAGGGGGAGAACCACCTCGTGCTCGACGACCTCAAGGGTGGCTCGGCCTACCTGGCCCTCAATCGGCAGGACAGCGAGATGGCGGGTGCCAACTTCTCGAGCAACGCGCAGTTCCTCTTCGCCAACTCCCAGGACCCGGGCGTCGTCTTCGCGATCACCGGTCCGTGGAAGGCCAAGCGGCACGACGACGACCACGACAACCACGACAGCCACGACGACCACGACGGCCGTGACGACGACTGACGTCAGCTAGTCCGGTTCATGCCGGAACCCGCCTGATCCCACCTGATCCCGCCTGATCCCTCGGGATCAGGCGGGTTCCTGCTTGCTGGGCGCGTCGACCGTCACGAACGAGAGGCGGTCCCGTGCGACGTGTTCCACCAGGACGGGGACGAAGTCCCGCACCCGTCCTGTCAGCTCGGCATGCGCCAAACGCACCGCAGCCTCGATGATCGCGGCGTCCACGTGGGGGAACCGCTGCTGCAGCCGTGAACGCACGTCGGCGAGTGCTCGTTGCTCGGCCTCCGGCTCCATCCAGTCAGGGTGCGCCTCACCGTGCCCGGCGCGCAAGGTCCGTCAGGACATCTCCCGGACCCGGCGGCGGACCTTCTTCGAGCGCTTCGTCCCCCACAGTGCCACGAAGCGCTGCTCGGCACGGTCGGCACGCTCCTGTTCGAGGGCGTGCAGCCGCCCGTAGGTGAAGCTGTTCTCGCCCTTGACCGCGGCCCGGACGGCATACTCCCGGAGCCAGGACTGGGCCACCACCGCGTCCTGGTGCTCACCGAGGACGTCCTGGACGGCCTTCGAGGAGCGGGCCAGCTGCTTGGCCCGGGTGCCGAGGAGCGGGGCGGCCGACTCTGCGGCATAGCGCAGGCGCTTGGCTTTCTTGCGCACCTGGTGCAGTGCCCGATCACGCTCAGCCCGTGTCTCGGTACGGGCGGCGGCGCGCACCGCGCGGCGCAGGTGGCGGAGGTCGCGCTGCAGAAGCGACGGCAGCCCGTCCCGGGCCCGGCTCTCAGCCTGGTGCGTCAGGGTTGGCACGGTGGCGAGCGAGTGGAGCGCGTCGATCAGGTCTGCGTACCGTTGGCTGGCGAGTGCCTGGTGCGCGTGGTCGAGCCCGGCCCGCCGGGCGGCCTCCAGGTCCCGGTCGATCCGCTCGGCCACGGGTCCGAGGACGAGCTCAGGAGGCTCTGTCCACAGCATCGTCAGCAGGTGGCCGCGGAGCACCTGGGCGTCTCGCGCCTGACCGAGCGACCCACCGAGCCAGCGCAGCTCCTGCCTGAGAACGGCAGGGTCCGGTCCGACGACGACCTCCCCGAAGGTGGTGACCGTCGAGCGCAGACGACGGGCGACGATGCGCAGCTGGTGAACCGATCCCGGGTGCCCGGACCGGACACCGTCGTCGTGCGCCCGGAGCCGCGCGGTCTGGTCCGCGACGAGAGACTGGAGCAGCTCGGCGTTGCTGGCGCGGTCGTCGTCGGACGCGGTCGACATCAGCGTGTGTCGGTGACCGAGGCATCGCGAGCGGTGGGTTCCGCGTCGGGGAGGGAGAAGGCTGAGTCCCACGCGTGGAGGCGGCGCAGGAGGCTGCTCCGCTTGCTCTGGTGGGCTTCCATCCGGCAAAGGATGTCGGAGAGGAGCGAGACCGCCTCCACGACGTAGGGTCCCTTGTTGAGCATGACGCACTCGGCCCGTCCGGACATGGCTGCATCGGTCACCTCTGCGCGGGAGGGTCGCCCGGTCCGCGCCAGGGTGTCGAGCACCTGCGTCGCCCAGATGACGGGCACGTGGGCTGCCTCGCACAGCCAGAGGATCTCCTCCTGCACCTCGGCGAGTCGTTCGTACCCCGCCTCGACGGCGAGGTCACCTCGCGCGATCATCACGCCCACCGACGGAGACACGAGGGCAGTGGCGAGAATCGCGGGGAGGTTCTCGAAGCCTGCGACCGTCTCGATCTTGAGGAGGATCCCCAGGTCGTGGGCGTCGAGCCGGTCCAGGTTGACCTGGAGGAGCCGGACGTCGGACGCCTGACGGACGAACGAGAGGCTGACGACATCGGCGTGCGCCGCCACGAAGGGGAGGTGCGCACGGTCCTCGTCGGTGAGGGCGGGAAGGCGCAGCGTGGTGTCGGGGAGGTTGATCCCCTTTCCCGCGCGCAGACGTGCCCCTGTGGGGCCCGCCTCGGTGACACGCACCCGGACGACGTCCGCCGTGGCGGACTCCGCGACCCCGCCGATCCTGCCGTCGTCGAAGTAGACCCGATGTCCCACCCGGACGTCGTCGAAGACCTGCGGGAGGCTGCACCCGATGCGAGCCGGCCCCGTGTCGGGTGAGACCGGTGCGAGGTCCCGCACGATGTCGACGGTGTCTCCCACCCGGAGCCGGAGCCGACCAGCCGGGCGGGGGAGCATCCCCACCTCGGCGACGGCACCGTCCCCTGCCTCCAGCTCGATGCCGGGGACGAAGTAGCAGGTCCGACGGGTCTCGACGAGGACCCCCTCGGCTCGGCGGTCGACCACGGTCAGGACCCGCGCGGACTCACGCGCGTCGTGGAGCATGATTCGCTCACCCACGACGAGCCCGGCGACCCACGCGGCGTCCACCACCGGGATGGAGACAGCGCCGTCGGGCACGGCGGAGGCGGTGGTGATGGTGGACAACCAGATCAGACCGGGCTGAACGACATGACCGTCGACCGACCGCGACGGTTTGACCTTGACGACGGGCGCTCCGGGCGCGATCGGACCGGTTCGGAGCTTCGGGCCTGCGAGGTCCATGACGACGGTGACCTGACGGCCGACCCGTCGCCCGGCTCGGCGGACGTTCTCGATCATGCTGAGCCAGGCGTCCGGTCCGTCGTGCGCGCAGTTGATCCGGACGACCTCGACGCCGCGGTCGATGATGGCGTCGACGAGCTCGGATGACTGTGCCGACGACTCCGGCAGCGTCACCATGATGCGCGTCCGGCGACCACCCGTCGCGGCGCCGAGCAGGTTCACGCACTCCGCGTCGGATCGCGGCGAAGGACCCACCGCCCCGGCGGCTGCGTCGTCGGGGCCCGTCCAGACGCCGGCAGGGACCGGTCCCCGGTCACCCATCTGGCTCAGCGCGTCCTCCACGGCGTGGATCGTCTCGAGGACGTGCGGCTCGATCCGGCCGAAGGACGAGAGCCCGAGCCCGGCCAGTCGTCCCTGCAGACCGCGGGCATCGTGACGGCGCAGCTCGAGGTAGGCCGCGAGGTTGCTGGCGCCGTCACGGTGTCGTGGGTGGACGGACGTCGAGGAGAGCTCGCTGCGGCCCGCGCCCTCGATGGCCTCACGGAGCCGGGCCACCTCGGCGGCGACGTCGTGCAGGTCCTTCGGGGTGGTCGTCACCTCGCCCACGATAGGCGTCCCGGAGGCGGCGATCGCGCCGAGCGTCAGACGTCCGCCGGTACCTCCCGCAGTGTTCACCTGACGGTCGTTCGGGGTTGGTGCTCCGCGGAGGTGGGATGCGCCATCGTCGATCGGGGCGCCTCGCCCCACACCGCCCGCACGTCTCCGGGCCCGGCCCTTCCCGGGGTCACCGCAACCGATCGATCTGGAGCCCCCATGTTCACGAGAAGCAAGCGCGCCGTCGTCACCGCCGGCCTCCTCGCTGCCGCCTCCACCCTCGTCCCCCTCGCCCAGGCCGGCGCGGTGACGGCCGACGCCCGTCCGTCGACGGAACGACCCGCGGGCGACCACCACGAGGACCGGGGGGCCTACTCGTTCGCCGTCATCGGTGACATCCCCTACGGCGCCGACCAGGTCGCGGCCTTCCCGGGCTGGATCGAGCAGATCAACGCGGCGAAGCCGAAGATGACCTTCCATGTCGGGGACATCAAGAACGGGTCGACGCGGTGCGACAACGACTACTACACGCTCATCCGTGCGGACGTCGACCGCTTCCGGGCACCATTCATCTACACGCCCGGTGACAACGAGTGGACCGACTGCCACCGGGCGAACAACGGCAGCTACGACCCGCTCGAGCGCCTCGCCTTCGACCGGTCCGTCTTCTTCGACCGTCCGGGGCGGACCCTCGGTCGGCAGTCCGTCGCCGTCGCCTCCCAGGCCGCGGCCGGGTTCCCGGAGAACGTCCAGCTGCGCCGCGAGGGTGTGCAGTTCGCGATGGTCCACGTCGTGGGGAGCAACAACGGGCTCCAGCCGTGGACCGGCATCGGGCTGACGACGCCCCTCATCCCGCAGGTGCGCGAGGAGCAGGCCCGGATGGACAACTCCATCGCCGTCGTCCGCTCGAGCTTCGCCCAGGCCCGCAAGAGCCACGACCGGGCGGTCGTCGTGATGATGCAGGCCGACATGTTCGACCCGACCTACACCCCCGCGCCCGAGGACATCTCGGCTTTCCAGCCGTTCGTGCAGGCGCTCGCCAAGGAGGCCCAGACCTACTCGGGGCAGGTCTACCTCGTGAACGGTGACAGCCACGTCTACAACAGCGACCAGCCGCTCGCGGCCGGATCACCCTGGCTGGACACCTACGGCGTCACCGGCTCGGCCGACAACCTGCGCCGGGTCACCGTCGACGGGTCGAGCAACAACAAGGACTGGCTCAAGGTCACGATCAACCGCCCCGGTGCCACCTCGGTGCTGTCGTGGACGCGGGTGCCCTACACGTCATGACCGGGCTGTCGGGGCCCCGCCCGGTGACCGGCATTCGGAATGCCGGGTGGGGCGCCCGGCCAGGTTCGCTCGGACCACGAGCGGCCCCGACCACGCATTGTGGTGGGGGCCGGGGTGGCTCCGGTGGCGCGCTCAGGACGGCGGGGGCCGGCCGGCCGGGTCGGCCCAGATGTCGAGGGGCACCGAGCGCACGCTGCGGCCGTCGAGGTCGAGCTGTCGGCCCATCCGCTTGACCGACCGCAAGACCATCGAGCGGTCGTGGATCGTCATCTGGGGCACCTCCGTGGCGAGGCGGGCCTCGACGAGCGAGAGCTCGTGAAGGGAGTGGGTCGTCAGCGCGAGCATGAGGTTGGACCGGCCCCCCGAGATCCGCCAGCACACCCGGATGCCGGAGATCCGGCGCAGGGTGGTCGCGACCTCGTCGATGTCGTGGGCGTCCGCCTGCGCCCACAGCCAGCTGATGACCGGCCACCCCGAGTCGGGCAACGCGATGTCGCAGCGCAGGACGACGCGGCCGTTGCCGACGAGATCGGTGAGGCGCCGGCGGACGGTGCTCTCACTGAGGCCGGCTCGTGCCGCGATGGTGGCGACCGGCATACGCCCGTCCTCGCCGAGCAGGAGGGTGACCTGCCGGTCGATGGGGTCGTAGGGGCGCGAGGGGGCGGACTGGCCCGCGGTGAGCCCGTCGAGGCGCGGGTGGGGCGCTCGCGCCATCACCGCCTGCTGCGCGGCGTCGAGCACGTGCAGCTGCCAGTGGTCGCCCATCGAGTAGACCTTCGTGACGGCATAGGTGGTCGTCGCGGTGACGCCCGGGATCGACCCGACCGACTCGAGCAGGAACTGGGAGAGGAAGGCGAGGTCGCGCACCTCGACGAGCAGGGTCAGCGAGCGCGGTCCGCTCGTGTGCTCGACGCTGAGCACGTGGGGGAGCTCGGTGACCCGCTCGGCGATGGCGAGGGTCTCGCTCGCGGCGCAGCTGAGCTCGACGACGGCGAGGCACGACTCGGGTCGCCCCTGCCCGGTCGCCCGGCCCGACACCCACGCGATGCCCGCCGAGCACAGCCGCTGCCACCGGCGTGCGACCGTCACCGGGTCGACACCGAGGGCCTCGCCGACGAGGGTCCACGAGGCCCGTGGGTGCAGCTGGAGGCAGTTGACGATCGCCAGGTCGAGCTCGTCCGCGACAGCGACGACGGCGGCGGCGGAATCCTGCGGGATCTCAGCACTCGTCGCGTGATGCTGCATGCTGCGGTCGCTTCCTGCCATGGGTGTCAGTGTCGACGACTGGTGCACGCTCCTCAAGTGCGGCACCGTGACCTCGAGACAGGAAGCCGGGCATGACCCCCGAGAGCCCCACCCGCGAGACCACTCGACCGCCGTCCTCCGACGCTGCCGAGCCGGTCAGCCTCACGTGGACGACGCGCCTGCTGCGCCTCGACACGACGAGCCGCGACAGCAACCTCCCCCTCATCGAGCTCGTCGTCGACGAGCTGCGGGCCCACGGCGTCGAGCCGGTGCTCGTCCACGACGAGAGCGGAGCCAAGGCCAACCTGCTCGCCACCTTCCCGGCGGCCGACGGGACGACCGCCGGCGGCATCGTCCTGTCAGGGCACACCGACGTCGTCCCGGTCGACGGGCAGGACTGGTCCAGCGAGCCCTTCGCCCCCGAGATCCGCGACGGCCGGCTCTACGGACGCGGCACGTGCGACATGAAGGGCTTCATCGGGTCCGTCCTGACCAAGGTGCCCGAGCTCGCGAGCACCCCGCTTCGGGAGCCGGTGCACCTGGCCCTGTCCTACGACGAGGAGGTCGGGTGCGTCGGGGCCATCTCGCTCGTCGACGAGATCGTCCGGCGTGACCTACGGCCCCGCGCGTGCATCGTGGGCGAGCCGACGAGCATGCGCGTCATCACCGGCCACAAGTCGCTGACGATGATCCGCGTGGCGTTCCACGGCGTCGCCGCGCACTCGTCACGAACTCCGTTCGGTGTCAACGCGATCGAGTATGCCGCCCAGCTGATCAGCTTCGTCCGTGGCGTCGCCGACGAGTTCCGGACGGAGGGGCCGTTCGACGAGAACCACGACGTGCCCTTCACCACGGCCACCGTCAACCAGGTCGCGGGCGGCATCGCCGTCAACACCGTCCCGTCCGAGTGCGCCCTCACCTTCGAGTTCCGCGCCATCGGCGGGGTCGACGTCGAGGCGACGATCGAGAGGTTCCACGCCGAGGTGCGGCGCATCGAGCAGGCGATGCGCGAGGAGAACCCCGACGCGTCGGTCGACGTGTCCATCGGCGCCCAGGCACCCGGTCTCGACACGCCGCCGGACGAGGAGGTCATCGACCTCGTCGCCGCGCTCGGGGGCGAGGCGACCCCGGAGAAGGTGGCCTACGGCACCGAGGCCGGCCTCTTCCAGCGGGTAGGTATCCCGACGGTGGTGTGCGGCCCCGGCGACATCGCCCAGGCCCACGCTCCCGACGAGTTCGTCGAGCTCGACCAGCTCCGTCGGTGCGACGACCTGCTCGACACCCTGCTCGCCCACCTCCGCGCCTGAGCGCGTCCACCAGACCCCGGACCAAGGAAGCACCATGACCCTCACCGCCACCCCGACCGACGTCACGCCCGAGAGGCTGGCCGAGGCGCGCAAGGCCGTCCTCAGCAGCTCCATCGGCGCTGCCCTCGAGTGGTTCGACATCATCGTCTACGCGTCGTTCGCCATCATCATCGCGGCGAACTTCTTCCCCGAGGGCGATGAGACGCTCGGGTTGATCCTCACCTTCGCGACCTTCGCGATCTCCTACCTCATCCGACCGCTGGGTGGGCTCATCATCGGCAGCTATGCCGACAAGCACGGCCGCAAGAAGGCGCTCAGCCTGACGCTGCTGCTCATGATGGTCGGCACGATCCTCATGGCGGCAGCACCGACGCACGCGATCGTCGGCGCCTGGGCGGGTGTCATCATCATCATCTCCCGACTCGTCCAGGGCTTCTCTGCCGGCGGTGAGTTCGGGTCGGCCACGACCTACCTCGTGGAGGTCGCCCCTCATCGCAAGGCGTACTACGCGTCGTGGCAGGTGGCGGCGCAGGGCATCTCGATGTTCCTCGCCTCGGCCTTCGGCTACCTCCTCTTCACCCACCTGTCCAAGGCCGACCTCTACACGTGGGGCTGGCGGATCCCGTTCATCATCGGTTGCCTCATCGGTCCGGTCGGGCTCTACATCCGGGCCCGGCTGTCGGAGACCAAGGAGTTCACCGAGAGCACCCCGCACGAGGCGCCCATCAAGGCGGTCTTCACCGAGCACCTCGGGCGCGTCCTCACCGGCACGGCCTGCGTCGGCGTCGCGACCATCTCGGTCTACCTCATCCTCTTCATGCCGACGTATGCCGTGAAGAACCTCGGTGTCCCCGCGAGCGCCGCCTACCTCGGGGGGATCGTGGCTGGTCTCGTCGTCGTCATCGGGGTGCCGTTGGTGGGGCGGCTGGCCGACCGGGTCGGGCCGGCGCGGATCATGTTCTGGGCGGCCGTGGCCGCGCTGGTGCTCGCCTGGCCGCTCTTCGCGATCGTCATCGCCTCACCGACCGTCCCCGTGCTCGTCATCTCCATCGGCGTGCTCGGCGTCATCATGGCCTTCTACTTCGGCCCGCTGCCGGCGCTGCTGACCACGCTCTTCCCGAGTGACGTGCGCGCCACCGGCGTCTCCACCGCCTACAACATCGGCGTCACGGTGATGGGCGGGATCGCGCCGCTCGTGCTCACGTGGCTGATCAGCCTCACCGGGTCGCTCAACGCCCCGAGCGTCTACTACATGGTCGTGGCCGTCATCTCCCTCGTCGGCCTCACCGTGGCGCGCAGGTCGTACGCCGCGCGCTGACGAGCTGGGCCCGGAGGGTGGGGCAGGGGCGGCCGACAGGATCGGGCGTCACGGTGCATCATGGTCCCGTGGATCATTGGATGGGCGGATGACGGCGCCGCAGCGGCACACGGTCACGGTCAACGGCTCCGTGCGCACGCTGGCCGGGACCGACCCCGCGACCAACGCCCTGGACTGGCTCCGGCGCCAGGGCCTCACCGGGGCGAAGGAGGGCTGCGCCGAGGGGGAGTGCGGTGCCTGCGCCGTCCTCGTCGTCCGGTCCGACGGCGGGACGGGCAGCGAGTGGGCGGCCCTCAACGCGTGCCTCGTCCCGGCCGCGGCGCTGGATGGTCAGGAGGTCGTCACCGCCGAGGGCCTCGGGACGGTCGACGGCCTCCACCCGGTGCAGTTCGAGATGGCGGTCCGTGGAGGGTCCCAGTGTGGCTACTGCACACCGGGATTCGTGTGCGCGATGGCCGCTGAGTACTACCGAGCAGATCGGCTCGCGCCGGCCGGGGACGAGGCTCCGGGCGGCGACTCTGTCCGGGTCCAGCGGCATGAGTGCGGCCCCAACGGCTTCGACCTCGGGGCGCTGTCGGGCAACCTGTGCCGGTGCACCGGTTACCGGCCCATCCGGGATGCCGCCTTCGCCCTCGAGGCTCCGCGCGCCGACGACTCCTTCGCGTCCCGTCGAGCCAGTGCGCCCCCTTCTGCCGCCATGACGCGGCTCGAGGGTGGCTCCGGCACCTACGCACGCCCCGCCGACCTCGCGGAGGCCCTGGCCCTGCTCGCCGACCACCCGGGAGCGATGCTCGTCGCCGGCTCCACCGACTGGGGCGTGGAGGTCAACCTCCGTTCTGCTCGGTCACCGTTCGTCATCGCCATCGACCGCCTGCCCGAGCTGCGCACCCTGTCCGTCGGTGACGAGGACATCGAGCTCGGGTCGGCCCTGAGCCTCACCGAGGTGGAGCGGGGCCTTGACGGCCGGATTCCCTTGCTCGACCAGCTCTTCCCGCAGTTCGCCTCCGGGCTGATCCGCAACGGGGCGACGATCGGCGGCAACCTCGGGACCGGCTCGCCGATCGGCGACCTGCTGCCTGCCCTGCTCGCCCTCGAGGCCGTCGCCGTGCTCGTCAGCGCGACCGGCGAGCGGGAGGTCGCTGTGGCTGACTTCTTCACCGGCTACCGGCAGAGTCGGATGCGCCCCGACGAGCTGGTCCGCTCGGTGCGCGTCCCCGTGCCGCTGAGCGCGACCACCGCCTTCCACAAGGTCACCAAGCGCCGGTTCGACGACATCTCCAGCGTCGCGGCGGCGTTCGCTGTCGACGTGGTCGACGGCGTCGTCCGGCGTGCGCGCATCGGGCTCGGCGGCGTGGCTGCCACGCCGATCCGGGCGTTGGCGACCGAGGCCGAGCTGGAAGGTCGAGAGTGGACCGTCGAGACGGTTCGCACGGCGGCGGAGGTGATGCAGCGCGAGGGCACACCCCTGGACGACCACCGAGCGAGTGCGGCATACCGCAGAGCCGTGCTCGGGACCGCGCTGCTCAGGCTCCAGGCCGACAGCACCCCCGAGCCCACGGTCGAAGCATGACCTCGTTGTCGAGGCGACCCGCCGAGCCCGTTGTCGGACAAGCGATCCCGCACGAGTCCGCCGCCCTCCACGTGACGGGCACCGCCCTCTACACCGACGACCTCACCGCGCGCACCCACGGCCTACTCCACGCTCACCCCGTCCAGGCTCCCCACGCGCACGCCCGCGTGACGCGCCTGGATGCGGCGCCGGCGCTGGCCGTTGCCGGGGTCGTGCGCGTGCTCACCGCCGCCGACGTGCTGGGCGTCAACGATGCCGGGGTCAAGCACGACGAGCCTCTCTTCCCGTCCGAGGTGATGTTCTTCGGCCACGCCGTGTGCTGGGTGCTCGGTGAGACGCTCGAAGCGGCGCGACTTGGCTGCCTCGCCGTCGAGGTCGACTACGAGCCGCTGCCCTCGGTCGTCACCGTCCGCGAGGCGATCGATGCGGAGAGCTTCCAGGGTGGGCAGCCGCGGCTCGAGCGAGGTGACGTCGAGGCCGTGTTCGGCACGGCGGAGCACGTGTTCAGTGGCCAGCTCGACCTGGCCGGGCAGGAACACTTCTACCTCGAGACGCACTGCTCCATCGCCCACGTCGACGAGAGCGGTCAGGTCTTCGTCCAGAGCAGCACCCAGCACCCGAGCGAGACTCAGCAGATCGTCGCGCACGTGCTCGGCCTCGCCAGCAACGCGGTGACGGTGCAGTGCCTGCGGATGGGTGGTGCCTTCGGCGGCAAGGAGATGCAGCCGCACGGGTACGCGGCCGTCGCAGCCCTCGGGGCGGTCCTCACCGGGCGCCCGGTCCGCCTCCGCCTCACCCGGAGCCAGGACCTCACGATGACCGGCAAGCGGCACGGCTTCCACGCCGAGTGGCGGGTCGCCTTCGACGGGTCGGGTCGTCTCCAGGCGCTCGACGCGACACTGACGTCCGACGGCGTGTGGAGCCTCGACCTGTCCGAGCCCGTCCTCGCCCGCGCCCTGTGCCACGTCGACAACGCCTACTGGGTCCCCAACCTGCGGGTCAACGGACGGATCGCCCTGACGCACAAGACGTCTCAGACCGCGTTCCGCGGGTTCGGCGGCCCGCAGGGGATGCTCGTCATCGAGGACATCCTCGGCCGGTGCGCCCCGCGACTCGGGGTCGACCCGGCAGAGCTTCGACGCCGCAACTTCTACGCCGCCGGTCAGCACACCCCCTACGGCCAGGAGGTGCGCCATCCAGAGCGGGCTGTCGCGTGCTGGGAGCAGGTGCTTGGCGCGGGCGACGTCGCGGCCCGCTCGCTCGAGATCGCCTCGTACAACGCTGCGCACGATCACTCCAAGCGTGCCCTGGCGGTGACTCCGGTGAAGTTCGGGATCTCGTTCAACTTCACCGCCTTCAACCAGGCTGGGGCCCTCGTCCACGTCTACAAGGACGGCTCGGTGTTGATCACGCACGGCGGCACCGAGATGGGTCAGGGCCTGCACACCAAGATGCTCCAGGTGGCGGCCACCTCGCTCGGGGTGCCGCTCACGCTGGTCCGCCTCGCGCCGACACGCACCGACAAGGTCCCCAACACCTCGGCAACGGCGGCGAGCTCCGGCGCCGACCTCAACGGCGCCGCGGTCAAGAACGCGTGCGACCAGATCCTCGAGCGGCTGCGCGTGGTCGCTTCCGCGCGGCTGGGGGTGCCGGTCGGCGAGGTGGAGTTCGCCGACGGGATCGTGCGGTCGTCGGGCGGTGGGGAGCAGCTGCCGTGGGCCGAGCTCGTCGGTGCGGCCTACTACGAGAGGGTCCAGCTCTGGGCTGCCGGCTTCTACCGCACCGAGGGACTGCACTGGGACTCCACCCGGATGCAGGGCTCTCCGTTCAAGTACTTCTCCTACGGTGCGGCGGTCTCCGAGGTCGAGGTCGACGGCCTGACGGGTGCCTACCGGCTGCGCCGGGTCGACATCGTGCACGACGTGGGCGACTCGCTCTCGCCCCTCATCGACATCGGGCAGGTCGAGGGCGGGTTCGTGCAGGGCGCCGGGTGGTTGACCCTCGAGGACCTGCGTTGGGACGAGTCGTCCACGTCGGCGCGGGGCCGTCTCGCCACCGCCTCCGCCAGCACCTACAAGCTGCCCAGCTTCTCGGAGATGCCCGAGGTCTTCAACGTCACGTTCCTCGAGCGGGCGCACGAGGACGGTGTCGTCTACGGGTCGAAGGCGGTTGGTGAGCCACCCCTGATGCTCGCCATCTCGGTGCGCGAGGCCCTGCGCCAGGCCGCCGCCGCGTTCGGCCCAGCCGGCACCGCCGTCGACCTCGCCTCGCCCGCCACGCCGGAGGCGGTCTTCTGGGCGGTCCGGCAGGCGCAGGGCGGCGGGCAGCCTCCGCACACGGTCTCCGTGGTCGAGGGCCACCCCGGTGTGGTTCCGGAGCAGCCGGACGTCACCGCACACCCGCTGGAGCCCCGTTCCGAGCAGGTCGTCCAGTCCTTCGTCGCGGGAGGCTGAGGTGCACTGGCTGGCGGCGGTGGAGCAGCTGCGCAGCGCCCGGCTGCCCGGGGTCCTCGTCACCCTCGTGTCGGTGCGCGGTCACGCCCCACGCGACGCCGGAGCCAAGATGGTCGTGTCGCCGGACCGCACCTGGGGCAGCGTCGGGGGTGGCAACCTCGAGGCGACCGCCATCGACCGTGCGCGCGACCTGCTCGCCCGGGGTGACGGCACCCCGCAGCAGCTCGCGCTCTCCCTCAACGACCGCGCGCCCGTCGAGCACGGCCAGCAGTGCTGTGGCGGAGAGGTGTCGGTGTTGCTCGAGCCCCTGGCCGTGGTGCCCTCGGTCGCGATCTTCGGCCTCGGCCACGTGGGCACCGAGCTGGCCCGCATCCTGAGCCGCCACGACCTCGAGCTGCACCTCGTCGACGGACGCGAGGACCGGCTCGGCGCCGGCCTGCGGACCGCCGTTGACGATGCGGTGGCGCGCGTCCACACCCACCACTCCCCGGTGCCGGAGCTCGTGCTCGGTCAGGTGCCACCCGGCACGCACGTGCTCATCATGACCCATGACCACGCGGAGGACGCCGCGCTCTGTGACGCTGCGCTCCGATGCTCCCACCTCGGCTCGATCGGGCTGATCGGGTCGTCGTCCAAGTGGCGGCGCTTCGAGAAGAGGCTTGCCGCAGAGGGTCATTCGGCCAGTGACGTGGCCAGGATCCAGTCGCCCATCGGAGCCTCCGGGATTGTCGGCAAGAGCCCGGCGACCATCGCGGTGGCTGTCGCAGCCGATCTCCTCGCTGTCTTCGAGCGGGAGCCTGCGGCGCAGGACGCCCCTTCGTGACGCTCTTCCGGGCGACCGTCCTCGACACGCCGTCAAGCCCCTTCGCGGGTGGCGTCCTGCGATCTCAGGAGGACTGCGGGCTGCTCGTCCAGGAGGGCGTCATCACGGCGCGCGGACCCTTCGAGCGGCTGCGCCCCGAGCTGAGGGACGAGCCGGTCGTCGACCTGCGTGAGGGGCTGCTCCTGCCGGGGCTGGTCGACACGCACGTCCACTTCCCCCAGGCCCGCATCATCGGTGGCCTCGGGATGCCGCTGCTCGACTGGCTCGACCAGTGCGCCCTGCCCGAGGAGATGCGGCTCGCGGACGTCGACTACGCGCGGGGAGTGGCTCGCGACTTCGTGACCGGCCTCGTCTATGCCGGCACCACGACCGCCCTGGTCTTCGGCTCCCACTACGCCTCTGCCGTCGAGGTGATGTTCGAGGCGGCCGATCGCTCGGGCCTGCGCGTCACGACGGGGCTCGTGACCTCTGATCGGCTGCTGCCGACACCCCTGCTCACCACCGCGGAGCGCGGCTACGTCGAGTCGTCCGAGCTCGCGGGGCGCTGGCACGGCAAGGGGCGGCTGCGGTATGCCGTGACACCACGCTTCTCGCTGTCGGCGAGCGACGCGGTGCTCGAGGCCTGCGCGGCGACCTTCACCGAGGTCTCGGGGTCGTGGTTCACCTCGCACGTCAACGAGAACCTCCACGAGATCCGCGAGGTCGCGTCCCTCTTCGGCGGCGCGGCCTACGTCGACACGTATGACCGGCACGGTCTCCTCACGCCCCGCTCGGTGCTCGCCCACGACGTGCACCCGACCGATGCGGAGCTGGCGACGCTCGCCGGGCGGGGCTCGGCCGTGGCGCACTGCCCCACCAGCAACGCAGCCCTGGGCAGCGGACTGTTCCCGATGCGGCGACACGTGGAGGCCGGCGTGCGGGTCGCCCTCGGCTCGGACGTCGGTGCCGGCACGGGGTTCTCCCTGTTCAAGGAAGGGCTGCAGGCCTACTTCGGGCAACAGCTGCTCGGCCCGCAGGGCCTGCCGCTCACCTCGGCGCACCTGCTCTGGCTGAGCACCGCTGCAGGGGCCGACGCACTCGGACTCGCTGACGACGTGGGCGACCTGTCGGTCGGCAAGCAGCTCGACGCGATCTGGGTGGTGCCCCAGCCGGGCGACCCGCTCGCCGTCGGCCTCGGCAACGCGGCGTCCGCCGACGACGCGCTGTCGAAGGTGTTTGCCCTCGGGACGGCCTCCGACGTCGCGGGCGTGTGGGTCGGTGGCGACCAGATCGCGGCCGGTCGGTGGGGGCGGCCGCGTCAGCACTGAGCCGCGCTGGTCAACCGTCGAGTCAGCGGTCGAGTCAGCCGTTGACGCGGGTCGCCGGGTCCGTGAGGGCGTCGAACGCGCGCTGTGGCCCGGGCCGCTCGCGCAGGGAGGTGCTCAGCCCGTGCAGCGCCGCGTGGTGACCGGCGGAACTCGGGGGTCCGGCGGGGGCCAGCAGGCGCCGGGCCGCCTCGCGGATCGGGGCGGCGTCGGGGTCGTTGGGGTCGAGCACCTCGCCGAGCCCGTGACGCTCGACCGCTGCGGCACCGGCGAACTGGTCGGTGGACAGGGGGAGCAGCAGCAAAGGGACGCCCGCGGTCAGCGCCTCGGTGACGCTGTTGTTGCCGCCGTGGGAGATCGCCAGGGAGGCCTGTCGCAGGAGCGTCACCTGGGGCAGCACCTCCCGCACCAGCCACGTGCTCGGCACGCTGCCCAGCAGGCCGCGCGGGGTGGAGCCGTGGGCGAGCGCGACCCGCACGTCCAGGCCCCGCAGCGCCTCGGCGATCCGGGCCAGCACGTCGTCGCGGGCGGACAGGAAGCTGCCCAGGCTCACGTAGACGAGCGGCTCGTCCCCGCCGGCCAGCCACTGCTCCACCTCGTCGTCGCGGGCCTCGTCCCGGACCGCGGACCCGAGGAAGGTGTGCCACGGCAGGATCGAGGTGCGGTCCGGCTCGTGCAGCTCGCCCGGGTAGTTGAGCAGCAGGACGTCGCCGGTCTCGGCGAACGCGTCGGCGCTGGGGGTGGCGCCGGGCGACAGCCGTGAGAGCGCGGAGTTCCACTGCGCCGTGAAGTCGTCGCGGACCTGCTCCGACAGTCGCCGCAGCTCCTCGAGCTCGGCCGGATCCGGCGTGATGGCTCGTGGCCACGTCGGTGGGTAGCCGTAGAGCTCGTCGCCCACCGTCAGCGCCGAAGGGTGGCCGAGGACGACGTCGGCATGACGGATGCCACCGCTCGTCAGCCCGATCCGTGCGCCGAAGGCCAGGTGGTCGACGATGATCGTGTCGGGGCGGACCCGGTCGACGACGTCGTGCACCGCGTGGGCCACGCCCACCGCATTCCAGAGGAGGTCGTCCCCGCGGGCCCGCGCCTGGTAGGTCAGGGTCTCGACCGCGCCGCGCCTCGTCGCCTCGAAGAACCCCCGGAGAGAGTCATCCTCACCAGGGGGTTGCTCCTCGGCGCGGATCACCCCAGGGTTCGAGCCGCGGCCCAGCTGCAGCTGCTCGCGCTCGTAGCCGAACGTCGCCACGAGACCAGCCGTCGCCGGACCGCTGGCGACGACGACCCGCTCGCCCACCTCGCGCCAGGCCGTGGCGAGGGTGGCGAGGGGGTAGAGGTGGGAGGCGTAGTCGGGACTGATGACGAGAAGCGTCACGAGGCGCCCTCCACGACGTCGCGCAGCGTGACGCTGACCGGATGGCTCTGAGCCGTGACCTGGCGATAGACGGAGGCGAGCGAGGCTGCCATGGCGTCGATGCTGTATCTCGTCCGCACCATGTTCCGGGCCTGTCGCTCGCGGACATCGGCGCCGGGGGCGACAGCCAGGTCGAGCGCCGCGTGGGTGGCTGCCGCGACGGCGCCGGGCGTGGACGTGTCGACGAGGATCCCGTCCTCCCCGTCGGACACGTAGGTCGCCGGGCCACCGCCCTGGGGAGCGACGACGACGAGTCCGACGGCCATCGCCTCGAGGATGGCGATGCCGAACTCCTCCTTGAGGCTCGCGCTGACGTAGACACCGGGTGGGGACGCGGGCCACGTGCACCCCTGCCGCGCCGCGGCGAGCCACGAGAGGGTCGTCGCGTTGGGCCGGTGCCCGGCGAGCAGCAGGCCTCGGGCAGTGGCGTCGGCTGCAGGGACGACGGCGTCGATGCGGGCCAGCTCGGTCGCCTCCTCATCGGTGGGGTCCTCGAGGTCCCCACCGATGATGAGCAGGTTGCAGCGATCGCGCAGTCGGACGTCGTCCTGCCAGCCGCGCACGAGGGTCGCCATGCCCTTGACGGCGTTGAGCCGCCCGACGGACACGACGAGCGGCAGGCTCCGGCGGTCATCGGGCAGGGACGAGAGCAGGTCGCCCAGCTCCTCGAGGGCGGCTGCGGCCTGCGGTCCGCGCGCGGCCTCGTCCCCGACCTCGCGCACCATGCGGTCGACGGCGGCGACGTCGATGCCTTCTCCGATCACGCTGGCCCGCCCCGGTTGGTCCGACAGCTCGATGCCGAGGTAGCGGCGCAGGTCCTGCTCGACCTGGGGGCGTGGGAAGAGCACGAGGTGCTCGGCGCGTGCAGCGAGGTCGCGAAGCAGGTGGTCGCGGAACCACAGGTGCTCGACGAGGTCGGCGTCGCCAAAACCCTCTCGGGTGAGGGTGCCGGCCGCGTCACGAGCATCGATGAGGGCCTGCGGATCGGGGGCGACGGTCAGCACGATGGGCACGTCGAGCTCGTTGGCCACGTCTGCGGCCGCCATGGAGCCGACGTCGGCCATCCGGAGATGGACCGCGTCGACCCGTCCGGCGCTGCGCAGGATCCGGCGGATGCCGCGTCTCGTCGCGACGCGCGCGGACCAGGCTCGCGCTGCCCCGACCGCCGAGGCCGGGATGGGCACCCGTGCGTAGTGGTGTCCCGCGGCGAGGAGCGCGGACGCAGGCGCCGGGCCGTCGAGGGGCGAGGGACCACGCCCGATCGGGAAGTGCGCGGGGTCGGGCCTGCCGCCCGAGATCGTGAGGACGCGCCCCACCTGCGGGTGCTGTCGCAGCAGCGCGTCGCCGAGAGTCACCAGGAGCGTCGCGATGCCCCCGGTGTCACCTCGGCCGGAGTGGTGCAGCTGGCCGTCGATGTCGGAGTGGAGGAAGAGCTGCGCCACGGTGAGCCCGTCCGGGGCGAGGGGCCCTGGTGGCGGGCAGAGGTCGTGCAGCGCGAGCCGGGCGGTCTCGGCCAGGGGACCCACACCACGTGCGACTGAGACGAGCAGCTCCTCGGCGCAGCGGTCCGCGGCGGGCCCGTCGCCCAGCGCCGCGAGAGCGGCAGCCCGCACCGGGTGAGGCTCGCTGTCGTCGGCGCCGATGCCGAGCAGCGCCCGTGTCGAGGCCGGCCCGGGCACGAGCCCCAGCGTCTCGACCAGGCGCATCCGAGCTCCGTCATCGGTGGCGGTCGGCACGGCCTCGGTCACGGCTGCGAAGACCAGTCCGGGCTCCGCCGTCGCCCACCGCTCGAGGGTGCGCTGCGCGAGCATCGCGGTGAAACCGCCGTCGTGGCAGGCCCGGACCAGTCCGGGCAGAGCCTGGCTGACGGGAGGCGTGTGACGGAGTGCGTCCACGGCGTGCTCGGCCACGAAGGGCCGGTGGTCGGCCATCAGGTCGGCGAGCACCTGCCCGGCGGAGGGGTGGCCGCAGGCGGCCAGAGCATGCACCGCGGCGATGGCGGTCACGGGGTCGCTCGTGGCGGCCGCGGACCGCAGCTGGGCCACCGTGTCCTCGTCGGCGTTCGCGGCGGCGGCCGCCAGGGCGGGCGCCGCGTGCATCCCCTCGAGAAGGGTGGGAGCGGTCCTGACTGCGTCGAGCTGGGGGCCGGGGTCCATGGTCCAAGGCTAAGGCGCCGCGCGCGTTCGCGTCGGAGGCGTGAGGCCAGGGGGGACCGCAGGACCGACGAGAACGACAAAGCCGCAGGTCACACGGGGGGTGACCTGCGGCTGAGGGTGGTGGCCAGGGGCGGGGTCGAACCGCCGACCTTCCGATTTTCAGTCGGACGCTCGTACCAACTGAGCTACCTGGCC
>JBDSSS010000026.1:0-28867 GCA_039928615.1 Terracoccus sp.
GACGAGGACGAGAACGTCGTCAACCTCGACCGGCCCAACCTCCCCCAGCAGCTGACCAAGGCCGGCATCCGGTGGGGGGCCTACCTGGAGGACCTGCCCGCCAACAAGCTCGACCGCTACTGGCCGAACGACTCCACGAAGCTCTACGCCAAGAAGCACAACCCCTTCGTGCTCTTCGACAGCGTGAAGAACAGCCCGACGGAGATGGCCAAGGTGAAGTCCTACGACGCGCTCAGCGCCGACCTCAACGGCCCGGCCGCGCCGAAGTTCGTCTGGATCTCACCCAACCAGTGCAACGACATGCACGGCGGGGTCTACACCTCGGTGCCCGGCCACGCGGAGACCCCCTGCCCCTACGGCTCGACCAAGGACGACGCCAACGACGCCTCGCTCAAGCAGAAGGCCGACACCTTCGTCAAGGGCGCGGTGACGACGATCATGGGCAGCAAGGCCTGGACCAAGAAGTCCGCCATCGTCATCGTCACCGACGAGAACGACTACACCGGCAACACCCAGACCGGTGGCTGGGAGTCGGCCGACGGCTGCTGCGGCAGCCCCTACGTCGCCGCGCACGACCCGCGCGTCTCGGCGGACTGGCCCGGCGGCACCTACGGCGGCGGCAAGATCCCGGCGATCATCGTCACCGGCAGCGGCCCGCGCCACGTCGTCGACGCCACCCCCTACAACCACTACTCGCTGCTCACCACCATCGAGGCGAACTGGGGCCTGCCCTACCTCGGCCACGCCGGCGCGACCGCCGAGGGCGTCGTCCCGATGTGGACGTCCTTCGCCCGCACGTCCTGACGCACCTCGTCGACGCCCACCCGTTCGGTCTGACCGAATGGGTGGGCGTCTCGGTGTCCCCGCCGCCCTGACGCGGTGTGCGGTATGCCGTCAGCCCGGGAGCGATCCGTTCGGGCCGTCGCCACGAACTCCCTGTCGTGGTCGTCCTTTCGGCCGCCCGATCTGGAGGCTCCACCATGAACCGCACGCTGACGCTCCTCGCATTCGTCCCCGCCCTGGCCCTGGGCCTGTCGGCCTGCGGGTCGAGCACCGAGACCCCCTCGGCGCCCGCCGCCGCATCGTCCCCGGCGACGGCGACGGCGTCGACCCCGGCTCCGGCCGAGACGGCCTCCCCCAGCACGTCGATGCCCATGCCGGCCGAGACGAGCGCCACCCCCGCACCGACAGAGACGTCCGCCGCGGCGACCCCGGACGCCCCGAAGCCCGCGGACGCCCCGAAGGCGGCCATCGGCATCTCGAACTTCATGTTCATGGTGCCTGCATCGGTGGCGCCGGGCGCCACGATCACCGTCACGAACGATGACAGCGTGGCGCACACCGTCACCTCCGACACGGGCGCGTTCGACGTCAAGGTCAACCCGGGCGCCACGGCGACGATGACCGCGCCGACCAAGCCCGGGAGCTACCCCTTCGACTGCGCGATCCACTCGAGCATGACCGGCACCCTGGTCGTGAAGTAGCGCTTGCTGGCGTCAGGTGGAGGTGACCACATCACGGGACCACCCGGGGTGGGGCCCGTCGCTCGGCGCGGGCGGTCGTAGAGTCGAGAGCAGGCACCCGAGACGGCCTGCGCCGCGACCACGTGCGACGCACCCCGGGTCTCCGACCAGCCTCACCCCACCGAGAGGACACACCGCTGTGACCGTGCTCCACGTCGCCACCAACGGATCCGACCACGCGGAGGGCAGCGAGTCCGCGCCCCTGCGCACCATCAACCGCGCCGCCGAGCTCGCGCTGCCGGGCGACCGCGTCGTCGTCCACGAGGGCGAGTACCGCGAGTGGGTCAAGCCCCGTCGCGGCGGCCTCAGCGACAACCGCCGGATCACCTACGAGGGAGCCTCCGGCGAGCGCGTCGTCATCAAGGGCTCCGAGCGGGTGACCGACTGGAGTCGGGTCGAGGGCGCAGCCGGCGCCGAGAGCACTGACGGCACAACGGGATCCGTCTGGATGACGACAATCCCCAACGAGCTCTTCGGCTCGTGGAACCCGTTCGCTGAGGAGATCGTCGGCGACTGGGTCGTCCGCCCGATCGAGGACGGCCAGCGCAAGCACCTGGGCGAGGTCTACCTGGGCGGCCGCAGCTTCTACGAGGTCGGTAGCCCCGAGGAGGTCGCCGACCCGGCTCGCCGCGACGAGATCGTCGACGACTGGACCGACCGTCCGGTGGCGATCCACGACCCCGACCAGACGCAGTATGTCTGGCACGCAAGGGTCGAGGCCGACACGACGACGGTCTGGGCCAACTTCCAGGGGGCCGACCCCACCACCGAGCTCGTCGAGATCAACGTGCGCCGCTCGGTCTTCTACCCCACCGAGCACCACCTCGACTTCATCACCGTCCGCGGCTTCGAGCTGTGCCACGCGGCGACGCCGTGGGCCCCGCCGACCGCGGACCAGCCGGGCCTCATCGGACCCAACTGGGCCCGCGGCTGGATCATCGAGGACAACGTCATCCACGACTCGAAGTGCGTCGCGATCTCCATCGGCAAGGAGGCCTCGACGGGCGACAACAACTACACCCACCGCGGCGACAAGCCGGGTTACCAGTACCAGCTCGAGTCCGTCTTCTCCGCGCAGCAGATCGGCTGGGACAAGGAGCACATCGGCTCGCACGTCATCCGCCGCAACCACATCTACGACTGCGGCCAGTGCGCGATCGCGGGCCACCTCGGCTGCGTGTTCTCCACGATCGAGGACAACCACATCCACCACATCGCGATCAAGCGCGAGTTCTACGGTCACGAGATCGCCGGGATCAAGCTGCACGCCGCGATCGACGTCGAGATCACGCACAACCGGATCCACTCCTGCTCGCTCGGCATCTGGCTCGACTGGCAGACCCAGGGCACCCGCGTCGCGCGCAACGTCCTCTACGGCAACTCCCGCGACCTCTTCGTCGAGGTCGGCCACGGCCCCTACGTCATCGACCACAACGTCCTCGCCTCCCCCGTCTCGATCGAGTCCTTCAGCCAGGGCGGCGCCTACGTCGGCAACCTCGTCTGCGGCACGCTCGGCCTGACCCGGGTGATGGATCGCGCCACCCCCTACCACCGCCCGCACAGCACCCAGGTCGCCGGCTACGCGCTCATCTACGGCGCCGACGACCGCTGGGTCGGCAACGTCTTCGCCGGGGGTGACGTCGACGCCGCCTACGGCCGGGACGCCCACACCTACGAGGGCGCCGGGGTCGGGACCTCCGGCTACGACGGCCACCCGTCGAGCTTCGAGGACTACCTCGCGCTCATCGACGCCCAGCCGCCGGGCGACCACAACCGCTTCCCCGACGTCAAGCAGCCCGTCTACGCGCACGACAACGCCTACGCGGGAGGGGCGAGCGCGTATGCCGCTGAGGACGCTCCGCTCCGTCTCGAGTCCGCGTCCTTCGCGGTCGTCGAGGAGGGTGATGACGACACCGGCGACGGTGGCTCGGTCTACCTCGAGGTCGAGCTGCCCGCGTCGTTCGACGACCTCCGGGTCGGCGTCGTCACCGGGCGGGACCTGCCCCGGGTGCGGTTCGTCGACGCCGAGTTCGAGGAGCGCGACGGTTCACCGGTCGTCATCGACGTCGACCTCGTCGGCGACCGCAAGGACGGCAGCGCCTCACACCCGGCCGGCCCGCTGGCGGCCCTCGCGTCGGGCACCTCGCGCGTCCGCATCTGGTGAGTCTGCGGGGGGGCTTTCAGGGCAGCAGCAGCGGCTCCGGCGGCTCCCCCGCCACGTCGGCGAGCGCCACGAGACCGCTGGTCAGCGCCACCCGGTCCTCGGCGGACATCCCCCTGAGCATCGCGGCGAACGCCGCGCGCCGGTCGTCCATGATCGAGGCGATCAGCTCCGAGCCGGCCGCGGTGAGGCCCAGCTCGATCTGGCGTCGGTCCGCCGGCGCCTCCCGGCGGGTGAGCAGGCCGGCCGCGACGAGGCGCTCGCAGATCCGGCTCGCGCTCGACAGGTGGATCCCGAGGGACGCCGCGACGGCGCTCGCGCCGACGTCGGCGCGGCTCGCGACGAGCACGAGGACCCGCATCTGCGGCATCGTCACGACGTCCTCGTTGCGGGCCAGCGACCCCGCGACGACGGCGGTGATGACGCGGGAGGCCCGCATCAGTGCCTCGAGCGGAGCCAAGCGGTCGTCCACCCCTCGACCCTCGCCTGACGGCCCCTCCCCCGCGGCGGGGTAGGGACGGGGTGCGGAGCTGGACGGCATACGCTCAGCATCGCTCATCACTTGCATGAGTGCAACTATTGCGCGTATACACGTAGATGACATGGCCGCAAGGGCGCCGCCGACCCCGAAGGACCCAGCGAGACGATCGGAGTGCAGATGAGCCAGGTAGTTGCCATCACCGGTGCCAGTGGAGGGATCGGCCGCGCGACGGTGCGCGAGTTCGCCCGTCAGGGAGCGGACGTCGCTCTCATCGCCCGCGGGACGGTGGGCCTCGAGGCGGCCGCCGCCGAGGCCCGCGAGCACGGGGTGCGCACCCTCGTCGTGCCGACCGACGTCTCCGACGCCGAGGCCGTCGAGGCCGCGGTCGCCCGCATCGAGGACGAGCTCGGGCCCATCGACGTGTGGGTCAACGTCGCCTTCACCTCGGTGTTCGCCACGTTCGACGACATCGAGCCCGACGAGTTCCGCCGCGTCACCGAGGTCTCCTACCTCGGCTACGTCTACTCGACGATGGCCGTGCTCAAGCGGATGCGCAGGCGCGACGCCGGCACGATCGTCCACGTCGGCTCGGCCCTGGCCTACCGGGGCATCCCGCTCCAGAGCGCCTACTGCGGCTCCAAGCACGCCATCCAGGGCTTCCACGAGTCGCTGCGCACCGAGCTGCTCCACGAGCGCAGCAACATCCACGTGACGATGGTCCAGATGCCGGCCGTCAACACCCCGCAGTTCTCCTGGGTGCTCTCCCGCCTGCCGGAGCACGCGCAGCCGGTGCCCCCGATATACCAGCCCGAGGTGGCCGCCCGGGCCGTCGTCTTCGCGGCGGCCCACCCCAAGCGCCGCGAGTACTGGGTCGGCGCGAGCACCGTCGGGACCCTGATGGCCAACGCCGTCGTGCCCGGCCTGCTCGACCGCTACCTCGCCCGCACCGGCTTCTCGTCGCAGCAGACCGGCGAGGTCAAGCCCGAGCACGGGGTCGTCAACCTCTGGGAGCCCGCCGACGGTGAGGGCGGTCACGACTTCGGCGCCCGCGGCGCCTTCGACGACACGTCCAAGGCCCGCAGCCCCCAGCAGTGGATCTCGCACCGCTACCCCCAGACCGCCGCCGTCGCGGGCGTCGCCCTCGCCGGGCTCGCCGCCTGGGCGATCGGGAGCCGGAAGTGAGCGGTAGCGGCACGACGATGCCCCGCCTCATCGGTGTCGGTGGCGCCGCGTGGGGCCTGACCCTGCTGCTGCGCCGCGACGAGATCTGGACGGCCGTCGACGGGCACACCCCCGACGCCGACGAGGAGCTCGTGACGAGCATCCTCGGCGCCCGGCACGTCCTGCAGGGAGCGGCCCAGCTCGTCGCGCCGCGCCTCACGCGGGTGCCCGTCATCGCCGTCGACGTCATCCACGCCGCGACGATGGTGTGGTTTGCCCGGCGCTACCCGAAACACGCGAAGCCGGCCCTCGTCTCGGGCGTCGTCGCCCTCACGAGCGCCGCGCTGACCGCCACCGCACGGGCGGCGGCGGCGTCGGGCCGAGCCGACGCCTGAGGTGGGGGACGTGTCCACCACGACCTCCCCACCCCAGCACGTGCTGCGGGAGTACGCCTTCCTCGCCGACGGTCACCGCGGCGCCCTCATCGGGCCGCGCGGCGACGTGGCTTGGCTCTGCACCCCACGCTGGGACTCCCCCGCGGTCCTCGCCTCGCTCGTCGGCGGCCGCGGCAGCTATGCCGTCACCCCCCGCGACCCGTTCGTCTGGGGTGGCTACTACGAGCCGGGTTCGCTCGTCTGGCGCAGCCGCTGGACGACGACCTCCACCGTCATCGAGTGCCGCGAGGCGCTCGCGACCCCCGGCGACCCGCACCGCGCCGTCCTGCTGCGCCGCATCGAGGCGGTGGACGGCCGGGCCGCCGTGAGCATCACCCTCGACCTCCGCGCCGACTTCGGCAGGGCCGGGCTGCGCACCCGGCGCGACGACCACGGCCGTTGGCTCTTCGACGGCGACGGGGTCCAGGCCCGCTGGAGCGGGCTGCCCGACGCTCGACCGGACGGTGACGGGATCCTGCACGCCACCGTCGAGATCCCCGCCGGCGGCCACCTCGACCTCGTCCTCGAGGTCGGTGACCACCCGCTCGGCGCCCCGGTCGACCCGGAGCGAGCCTGGCGCGACACCGAGCGATACTGGCGCGACGCCGTCCCCGACTTCTCGCGGTCGGCCGCCCCCCGCGACAGCGCCCACGCGTATGCCGTGCTGCGCGGCCTGACGACCCCCGGGGGCGGCATGGTCGCCGCGCCCACGCTCGGCCTGCCCGAGCGCGCCGAGGCCGGCCGCAACTACGACTACCGCTACGTGTGGCTCCGCGACCAGGCGTATGCCGGGATCGCCGTCGCCGTCGATGAGCCGCTCCCGCTGCTCGACGAGTTCGTCTCCGTGACGACCGCCCGCGTGCTCGAACACGGTGGCGACCTCGCGCCGGCGTATGCCGTGGACGGCTCGCTGCCGCCCGAGCAGTCGAGGCTGCACCTGCCGGGCTACCCGGGCGGCGCTGACGTCGTCGGCAACTGGGTGCGCCAGCAGTTCCAGCTCGATGCGCTCGGTGAGCTGCTCCAGCTGTATGCCGTCGCGGCCGGCCACGACCACCTCGGCATCGACGACCGCCGGGCCGTCCAGGTGCTCATCGACCTCATCGGCCGCCGGTGGAACGAGCCCGACGCCGGTGTCTGGGAGCTCGACAACGCCTGGTGGACCCACTCCCGGCTGGCCTGCGTCGCAGGACTGCGCCGGATCGAGCCCTTCGTGCCGGCCGGGTCCCGCCACGAGGTCACGGCGCTCGCCGACCTCATCCTCGCCGAGACGACGCGGCGCTGCCTGCGCCCCGACGGAGCCTGGCTCCAGCGGCCGGACGAGCCCGGACTCGACGCCGCCCTGCTCCTGCCACCGGTGCGCGGAGCGCTCTCGCCGTCCGACCCACGCAGCGTCGCCACCCTCCGGGCGATCGAGGCGGACCTGACCCAGGACGGCTACCTCTACCGCTACCGCAAGGACGACCAGCCGCTCGGCAGCGCCGAGGGAGCCTTCCTCATGTGCGGCTTCGCGATGAGCCTGGCCCAGCTCGCGGCCGGGGACGAGGTCGCCGCCTACCGGTGGTTCGAGCGGCAGCGCGCCGCGACGGGCCCGGCCAACCTGCTCGCCGAGGAGTTCGACGTCTCGCAGCGACAGCTGCGCGGCAACCTCCCGCAGGGGTTCGTCCACGCCCTGCTCCTCGAGAGCAGCCAGCGCCTCGGTGCCGTCGGCTGACCGGTGGCCGGCGCGGTCGGTGTCTCAGATGATGACGGGGTAGGTCGACATGATGACGACGCCGACCACCGCGAGGGCGACGGCGACACCGAAGAAGGTCCACGCCGCCCACGGCCGCCAGTTGCGCCCCGACATCGCCGCGAAGAAGAGGACGAGGGCGAAGAGCACGGTGAGCAGGGAGTAGCGGTCGCCGCGCGCGTTGTTGTCCAGGGCCTTCTGGAACTTCGCGTCAGCCCGCTCACTCAGCTGCTTCGCCTCGGCCAGCCCCGGGGGTGCGTAGGACGGCTCCGAGAAGGGTGCGGGAAGGGCCCGCTCGTGGGCAATCCAGTCGTCGAAGGCGACCCTGAAGGCCGGTGTGAAGCGGTCGCTGATGTAGGCGACGAGCTGGGTGTCTTCCTTCGCCATCGCGTTGACGTACTGCGCGTAGATGACGAGGTCGAAGCTGCGCGCGTCACGGGCCTGCCCGTCTGCGCTGACCGACTGGATCCGTGCGGTGGAGGCCTGACTGAAGGCGATCGACATCTCGCCGCCCCACTTCGAGTACTGGAAGCCGCACCACGCAGTGAGCACGGCCGTGAGCGACAGGACGAGGACGGTCAGCACCTCGCGGACATTGCCCCCGCGCGTCGGGGGCGGCTCGGCCCGGCTCGGCCCGGCGCCGGGGTCCTCCCGGTCACCCCCCGAGTCGTCCACGGGGGTGCCCCGCGTCCCACTCGCCTCGTCGTCGGTCACGTCATGGTCCCTCTCGTCGTCCGGCCACGCCCGATCGTGCCAGAGACGGTGCACCGAGGGGGCGACTCGATCAGGCGAGGAGGAGCTGCACCTCGTGCATCGTCTCGACCTTGCTGAATCCGAAGGCCCGGTTGGTCCGGTGCATCGGCGCGTTGCCCTGCTCGGTCCAGGTGTGCAGCCACCGTGAAGCGGGCGCCACCTCCCGCACCTGCGCGAGGTTCGCGGTCTTGAGCCGCTGCCCGAGGCGGTGTCCACGCTCGGACCGAATGACGTAGGTGTCGTCCTGGAGCAGGTTGTCCTCGTCGCCCTTCGGGACGAAGACGAGCGTGTAGCCCGCGGGCTCGCCACCGGTCGTGAGCGCGAGGGTCACGAGCGAGCGGAAGCCCTTCGCCTGTCGTTCCTCCGCGTGCCGCACGTCCGCCACCTCGACCGGGCGCGGGGTGCGCACCAGGCCGCCGGTGGGGACGTCCGCGTTCATCAGCGTCTGCATCGCGGCATAGGCCGCGACGAGGTCGTCGGGCGCGCGGTCGACCCACGAGATGAACCGGTGCCCTGCTCCGGCGTCGGGAGCCGCCGTCCCGCTCGGCAGTCCGCCACCGAGCGGGAGGGCGAGGTGGTCCTCGATGTTCTCGCTTGTGAAGCCCCGGTCACGGGCGAAACGCAGCCCCGGGCTGGACTGGTCACGCACACCGACCGGCACGTTGACCTCCGCCTGCAGAACCGTGCGCCTCTCGGCCCGGCAGACCTCGAGCGTCGCCTCCCACAGGGCCGACCCGACGCCTCGGCCCCGCTCGGTCGGCAGGACCTCGACGTCGACCTCGGCCGTCTCGGTGTCGACGTCGAGGGGCAGCTCGACCGAGGCGACGCCGACGACGCGGGCGCCCGGCGCGCGGCTCTCGTCGACCGCGGCCAGCGCGACGCGGCTCCGCCTGGGGTTGGGATGGCGATACCAGTGGGTCAGGGTCGCCTCGGCCCACACGGTCGGGGCGGTCCGTCCGTGGGTCGCGGACGCCCGCATCACGGCATACCACTGCGCGAAGGCGTCCTCGTCGTGCGGGTCGACCGGCTGGATCCTCACCATCTCGGGAGCCTTTCACGGCGGCGGCGCCGGAGCGGGCCGGTCTGCGGGGTGACGTGCTCGCCCCATCGGGTGAACGGGACAATTCATATGGAATTGATATCTTCGGGCGCTGGCGACCCCGTGCCGCTGGTGCCATGATCGGGAGTGGACCGGCGACGATGCCGGCGCGGGGAACCCGCTCGTACAAATTTCACCCAGACACTGGTCAAGGGCCGGTCTGGGATCTATGCTTTGCGTAGCGAAGGGTTGGGCGCGCACGAACCGCGCCCAGCCCTTCTGCACGTCCGGGCCCAGGTCACCCGCCGCCTGTCGCGCGCACCCCTCACGCAGAGGAGGACCCCCGGCCGTGGCCGGGGGTCCTCCTTGAGAGCGATTCGCCTCAGCTGTGCGCGTCCCCGTCACCGGAGCCCGCGCGGCGGTTCGCCTCGCCGGCCTCGGCGGTCGAGTCCTCGACGGCGTCCGAGGTGATGGCGTCGGAGCTGAGCTCGCCGTCGACGGCCGTCAGCTGCCCGGCGTCCGAGTCGCTCGTCGCCTCGTCGGCCGCCTCGTCAGCGGCGTCCTTGGCCTCGTCGACGAGCTCGCCGGAGCGGTCCTTCGCGTCGGTGAGGGCCGACTGGCCCTTGGCAGCGAGGTCACCGGCGACGTCCTTGGCCTTGCTGGCGGCGTCGGTGACGACCTCCTTGGCGTGCTCGACCTGCACGGCAGCCTTGTCCTTGAGCGAGCTCGAGCTGCTGGCGGCGCCCTCACTGAGCGGCGTGGCCCACGGGTCATCGGCCTGCTGCTGCTTGCGGAAGGCGGCGACGGCGGCGACGGCGGCGGCCACGAGGCCGAGACCGATGAGCCACCTGCCGGTCCCGCCGCGCTTGGGCTTGGCCACGGCGTCGCCCTTGAGCACGGAGTAGGCGTCCTTGGAGCGGTCCCCTGCGATGGTCGCTGTCTCGCGGGCCTGCTCGACGCGGGGGGCAGCGGCCTCGCGCGCCTGGTCGGCGCCGGCGGTGATCGCGGCGACGGCGGCGGCAACGGCGGCGGCGAGCTTGGGCAGGACGTTGTCGTTGAAGCTGTCCTGCGCGGCCTCGACCTTGGGCTTGGCTCGGTCAGCGGCCTCGGCGAACTTCTCGCTGGCGGCCTCCTTGGCGAGCACGGCGGCCTCACCGAGGCGCTCGCGGGCCTGGCCCGCGGCGTCGGACAGAGCCGGGCCGGCGGCGTCGCGCGCGGCGACGAGGCGCTCGCGGCCGGCGTCGGCGGCGTCGTGGAGCGCGGGCGTGGCTGCGTCGCGGGCCGCCTGCGCCCGGTCCTTCGCAGAGCTGGTCGCTGCCTTGGCCTGGTCCTTCGCCGCGTCCCGGGCCGCCTTGGCCTGGTCGGCGGCGAGGTCGCGGAGGGCCTCGGCGCGGTCGCTGGCCGTCGAACCCAGATCGCTTGCTGTGCTGCGGACCTCGTCGGCTGCTGCCTCGGCCCGGGACTGCTTGGTGCGGAACATGAAAAGCCCTCCTGGTCAGTTCTTCTGTACCCATCCTGCCAACCTCTGGCACCCGGGTCACGCACCGGTATGCCGCCGGGCCCGTCGGGAGCCTGGGATGGGGTTCGTCAGATCTGCCCCCATCATGGCGGTCCCGACGCGGCAACGGGGACACTTGACCACGCGCGCGGGGCCCACCGGCCCGCTGCCGCCCCTTCGAGACGAGGATCACCACGATCTGCTCACCAACTCGGTCGCCCTGTCGGAGGGGGCGCTCGCCCTCGCCCAGGTCGGCGCCGTGGTCCTCGAGACGAACGGCCAGATGAGCGTCATCGGGGCCGGCTCGGTCGGCAGCGGCTCGGTGCCGCCCGACGCGTAGGGGGACGGCCCCCGGGGGCCCGGTGACAGCGGCATACGTGCGAGGATTGGGCCATGAAGGCGACACTGCACACGAACCAGGGCGACATCGTCGTCGAGCTCTTCGAGCACCAGGCACCCAAGACCGTCGACAACTTCGTCGGTCTCGCCAAGGGCGAGAAGGAGTACAAGGACGACGCCGGGCGCACCAACCCGACCCCGTTCTACGACGGCCTCATCTTCCACCGGATCATCCCCAACTTCATGATCCAGGGCGGCTGCCCGATCGGTCAGGGCTTCGGTGGCCCCGGCTACGCGTTCGACGACGAGATCAGCCCCGACAAGGACTTCACCAAGCCCTACATGCTCGCGATGGCCAACGCCGGCAAGCGGATGGGCAAGGGGACCAACGGGTCGCAGTTCTTCATCACGACCGCCCCGACCACCTGGCTGCAGGGCAAGCACACGATCTTCGGTGAGGTGGCCGACGGCCCGTCCCGCGAGGTCGTCGACAAGATCGGCGCCGTCGCGACCGGTGCGAACGACAAGCCCGTCGAGGACGTCGTCGTCACCTCGGTCACCATCGAGGACTGACGGGACGCATGTCCTCAGACGGCCCGGGCGGCCAGCCTCCGATGACCTCGGCGGCTGGCCCGCCTGCTCCTGCGCCGTCGGTGTGCCCGAGGCACACGGACCGCGAGGCCTACGTGAAGTGCCAGCGGTGCGGACGCCCGGCGTGCCCGGAGTGCCAGCGCCCGGCCCCCGTCGGCATCCAGTGCGTCGACTGCGTGCGCGAGGCCGCGCGGTCGATGCCGCAGGCCCGCACCATCTTCGGCGGCCGGGTCACCGACGGCCGGCCCGTGGTGACCCTCGCGCTCATCGGAATCTGCGCCGTCGTCTACGTCCTGCAGAAGGCGGTGCCGGGGGTCACCTTCGACTTCGCCTTCCGGCCCGCCCTCGGGTGGACCGAGCCGTGGCGCTTCGTCACCGCGGCCTTCCTGCACTCGCCCCAGATGCTCCTGCACATCGGGTTCAACATGTTTGCCCTGTGGAGCCTCGGGCAGTACCTCGAGCCGATGCTCGGTCGGGCCCGCTTCGCCGCGCTCTACCTGATCAGCGGGATCGGGGGCCAGGTCATGGTCACCCTGCTCGCCGGCTCCCCGACACTGATCGGCCTCAACACCGGGCTGGACGACGCCTGGCTGACCCCGGTCGTCGGCGCCTCCGGCGCGATCTTCGGGCTCTTCGGTGCGCTGCTCGTGCTCAATCGCCACCTCGGCCGCTCCTCGACGGCGATGTACGCGATGATCGCGATCAACGCCGCCCTCGGCTTCCTCTACCCCGGCATCTCGTGGCAGGCCCACCTCGGGGGTCTCGTCACCGGCATCGTCTGTGCAGGCGCGATCGTGCTGTTTCGCAGTCAGGGTGTGCGCCACCTCGTGTGGGCCGCCCTGAGCGCCGTGCTCGCGCTGCTCGTCGTCGTCACCGTCTGGAAGTACCTCTCGCTGCCGGAGGCGATCCGGATGATCGACTCGAGCAGCTTCACCTGATCCGGGTCGGGGATCGGACACCCGGAGACTCGGACAGGGTTGTCCACCGCTGTGGACAACCCTGTGGACCGACTTACACCGGTGTCATTCTCCCCAGCCTGGGGACAACCCTGTGGACAACGCGTGGAGCCTCCTGTGGACAACCGGGAGGAGCTCAGCGCCACCGCATCGTCATGACGAAGCCGCCCATGAGCAGCGCGAAGCCGATGCCGAGGTTCCAGACCCCGATGGCGCCGATGGGGTACTTGTACTCGGAGATGTAGTAGACGACGATCCACAGCAGACCCACGACGAGCAGGGTGATGAAGGTCGGTGCCCACCACGTCGGGTTCGGCTCGGTGGCCTGGCTCTTCTGGGGGGGAACGTATGCCGCGGTCTGGTGGTCGCGGCCCTTGGACTCGGGCACTGCTGGCTCCTCAGGTCAGGGCATGGGTCAGAATGGTGAGCACAGCCTAGTTGAGAGTGAGCCGGACATGATGAGCGACGGCGAGCAGCAGCCGCCGGCGGACGCCGTCCGGGCCTCCCGCCGCCCGTCATGGCGCCTCCTCGTGCCCGTCGTCACCGCTGCGGCCGGGCTGATGTTCGCGATGAGCTTCCAGGCCGCCGAGGGCCAGGACCTGCGCTCGGACCGTGACCTGCCGAGCCTGATCAACGCCCAGGACACGCAGGTGGCCGACAAGGGGCTCGAGCTCGACGCCCTGCGAGCGGAGGTCGACGCCCTCACCGAGGCGAACGCCCCGACCGACCAGCGGCTCGGCGACCTGACCCGGCGCGCCGACCAGCTCGCCGCGGTCGCCGCGACGACCGACGTGAGAGGGCCCGCCGTCGAGGTCTCGCTCAACGACGCGCAGCGCACCGCCGACTCGCTGCCCGACGGCTTCACCGCGGACGACGTCGTCGTGCACCAGCAGGACGTCCAGGCCGTCGTCAACGCCCTGTGGGCCGGAGGGGCCGAGGCAATGATGGTGCAGGACCAGCGGATCATCTCGACGAGCGCGGTGCGGTGCGTCGGCAACACCCTCATCCTCCAGGGGCGGGTCTACGCGCCGCCCTACGTCATCAGGGCGATCGGGGACCCCTCCGCGATGAAGGCAGCCCTCGCCGCGGACCCCTCGATCGCGATCTACAAGCAGTACGTCGACGCCGTGGGCCTCGGCTACGACGTCACGACGGACCCAGCGGCCGAGTTCCCGGCATACTCCGGTCCCGTCGACCTCCAGCACGCCAGCCCCATCGAGGAGACCCCGTGAGCGCCACCCCCGAGACGGGCAGCGGCCGCGCGCCGCGGCTGCTCGTCGTCGACAACTACGACAGCTTCGTCTACACGATCGTCGGCTACCTCGAGCAGCTCGGGGCCGACTGCGTCGTCGTGCGCAACGACGCCGTGACCCCAGCCGACGCGGCGGGCTTCGACGGGGTCGTCGTCTCGCCCGGGCCGGGCACGCCGGAGGCCGCCGGGGTCTCGATGGAGATGATCCGCGAGTGCGCCCGCACCGGCCTGCCGATGTTCGGGGTGTGCCTCGGACACCAGGCTCTCGGTGTCGTCTACGGCGCCTCCGTGGGTCGGGCGCCCGAGCTCGTCCACGGCAAGACCTCGCTCGTCCAGCACGACGGCACCGGCGTCCTCGCGGGACTGCCGACCCCGTTCACCGCGACCCGCTACCACTCGCTCACCATCGACCCGGCGACGCTGCCCGACGAGCTCGTGGCGACCGGCCACACCGACTCCGGCATCATCATGGCCGTCCGGCACCGCGACCTGCCCCTGCACGGGGTGCAGTTCCACCCCGAGAGCGTGCTCACCGAGGGCGGGCACCGGATGCTCGCGAACTTCCTCGAGATCTGCGGCGACGCCGGGGCCGTGGCCCGCTCCGAGGGCCTGAGCCCCCTCGTCTCCGCCGCCGTCTGACCCCCGACGCCTCCCCCCGGCCGCACCTCGTTCGATGTATCCCCGCGCCCCAGAAGGCGCGGGGATACATCGAACCGGGAGGTCAGGGGTGCAGGGAGGTCAGGGGGTGGTGGGGGCCGGGGCGGTGTCGGTCGTCGTCGCCGGGGGCGGCGGCGCCTGGGTCACCGTCTGCGTCTCGGTCACCGTCGAGGTGCTCGGCGTGGGGGCCGGCGTGCGGGCCACCTTGACCTCGATCTCGGTGCCGAAGTCGACGACGTCGGACGCCTTGGGGACCTCGAGGACCGTGTCGTTGGTCTTGTCGGCGGAGTCGACCTCGACCTTCTTGGGCTTGAGCTTGAGGTTGGTGAGGGTGTTCGCGACGACCGCCCAGTCCTGCCCCACGAGGTCGGAGGGCACCTGGACCTTGCCGCTCGCGACGTAGAGCTCGATCTCCGAGTTCTTGGCGACGGTCTGGTTGGCAGCCGGGTCGGTCTTGGTGACCCGGTCCTTCTCGCGGTCGGCCGTGTCCTCGAGGTTGACCTTGGTCACGACGAAGCCGAGCCGCTCGAGGTCCGCGCGAGCCTGGTCCTGGGGGAAGTTCGTCACGTCGGGGACCGTGATCGAGTCAGCCCCCGTCGAGATGGTGAACTTCACCGTCGACTTCTGGGCGATCTCGGTGCCGGGGGCCGGGTCCTGGTCGAAGACCTGACCGGCGACGACGTCGGCGTTCGGCGCCTCGCCGGGCTCGGCCTGGAGCTTGTTCGTCGTCAGGGTGCGTGTCGCCTCGGCCTCGGTCATCCCCCGCAGGGTGGGCACGGCGACCTTGACGACGTCGGCCGACTGGTTGCCGAAGAGGGTGAGGGCGCCCCACCCGGCCAGGCCGAGCAGGGCCAGCACGAGCACGGTGATCAGGGCGGTCCGGGCGCCGCTGCGCTTGCGGTCGTCCTCGACCTCGTCGTAGCCGACGGCGGGCAGTCCCGCCGTGTTCTCGTAGCGGTCGGTGCGCGTCGTGACCGGCGGCTGGTATGCCGTGGCGCCGACTCCCTGGGGCATCGTCTGGGTCGCGGCCGCGCCGACGGCGGCCGCGGTCCCGAGGGCCGCGGCGCTGATCGGCTGACCCTTGCGGATCCGCTCGAGGTCCTCGCGGAAGGCGGTCGCGTTCTGGTAGCGGGCCTCGCGGTCCTTCTCGAGGGCGTGCAGGGTGACGGCGTCGAGGTCGCCGGCCACCGCGTCGTTGTGGATGCTCGGGGGCTGCGGCGACTCGCCCACGTGCTGGTAGGCGATGGCGACGGCGGAGTCCCCGACGAACGGGGGCCGGCCCGCGAGGAGCTCGAACAGCAGGCACCCCGTCGAGTAGAGGTCGGAGCGCTCGTCGACGGTCTGGCCCTGGGCCTGCTCCGGCGAGAGGTACTGCGCGGTGCCGACGACCGACTGGGTCTGCGTCATCGTGGCGCCGGTCTCGGCGATCGCCCGGGCGATACCGAAGTCCATCACCTTGACGTGGCCGGAGTCGGTGATCATGACGTTGGCGGGCTTGATGTCGCGGTGGACGATGCCCATCCGGTGGCTGTAGGCGAGGGCCTCGAGGATCCCCTCGGTGACCCGGATGGCCTCGGCCGGGTCGAACTGGCGCGCCGCCGTCAGGTGGTGGCGCAGGGTGTCGCCGTCGACGTACTCCATGACGATGTAGGGCAGCGTCGTGCGCGTGCCGTTCGGCCCCTCGACGAGCTCGTCCTCCTCACCGCTGTCGAAGATCGCCACGATCGCGGGGTGGTTGAGCCCCGCTGCGGACTGCGCCTCGCGCCGGAACCGGGCGAGGAAGTTCGCGTCGCGGGCCAGGTCGGAGCGCAGGATCTTGATCGCGACCGTGCGCCCGAGCCGGGTGTCGTGGCCGAGGTGAACGTCGGCCATCCCGCCCCGACCGATGAGCTCGCCCACTTCGTAGCGGCCGCCCAGGACTCTGGGTGTCGTCACGTTGTCCGCCTCTCGTTGCCGGCCTGTCGGGTGTTCGCGGTCGTCGCCATCGGTGTCGCCCTCGATCGTCGCGTCACGTGTTCTTCCCCTTCGGCTTGGTGGGACGGGTGTCCTTCTTGCCCTTGGGGGTCTTGGTGGTCTTGCTCGCCTTCGGGGTCTTGCTCGCGGTGGCCTTCGTCGCGGCAGGCGCCGTCGTCGTGGGGGTCGAGGACGTGCGGGCCACGACGGTGGGGGTGGGTGTGGGCGTCACGGGGGCCGTGCGCGCGCTCGTCACCGTCGTGGTCGGCGTCGTGGTCGGCGTCGTGGTCGGCGTCGTCGCGGGGGCCGGGGTCGTCGGCTGGGTCGAGGGCGTCGATGACGGCGTGGGACTGACGCTGGGGGAGAGGCTCGTGGCGGGTGCCGGTGGTGCGGGGGTGGCCGTGGCGCGGTCGGCGCTGAGGGCGCCGCCGAGTGCGAAGGCCGCCCACGCGAGCGCGGCCGCGGCTGGGACGGCGAGCCAGGCGGCCCGTCGACGAGAGCGCCGACCAGCCGGCTCCACGGGCACGACACCGGTGAGGGCGCGGGTGGCGTCGCGGGCGGGGACCGCAGCAACGCCCAGGGCCTCGGCGACGGCGCGGGCGTCGCGGGGGCGTTCGTCGGGCTCCTTGGCGAGACAGCCGGCGATGACCCCGCGCAGGTCCGACGGCACGGTCGCCGGCAGGCTCGGAGCGGGCTGGTTGACCTGGGCGAGGGCGGTCGCGACGGGGGTGCCGCGGTCGAAGGGCTTGGCACCGGTCAGCATCTCGTGCCCGACGACGCCGAGCGCGTAGAGGTCGCTCGCGCCCGTGGCGGACCGGCCGAGGGCCTGCTCGGGGCTGAGGTAGTCGGGGGTGCCGAGCACCTCACCGGTCAGGGTGTGGCCCGCGCCGTCGCCGGTCCGGGAGATCCCGAAGTCGGTGAGCTTCGCCTGCCCGTCGGGGGTGACCATGATGTTGCCGGGCTTGATGTCACGGTGCACGATGCCGGCCCCGTGCGCGGCCGACAGCGCGAGGGCGGCCTGGCGCAGGAGGGAGCGGACCCGGTCGGGCGCCAGCCCACCGGTCTCGCGGATGAGCGCGGAGAGCGGCCGGCCCGGCACGAGCTCCATGACGAGGTAGGGCAGGCCGTCGTCCTCGCCGAAGTCGAAGACCGTCGCGATGCCCGGGTGGTGCAGCGCGGCGCTCGCGCGGGCCTCGTCACGGAAGCGCGCGAGGAAGCTGGCGTCGTCGTCGGCGCCCACCCCCGTGGCGCGCAGCACCTTGACCGCGACGGCGCGTCCGAGGATGTCGTCGGTGGCGGCCCAGACGTCGCCCATCCCGCCGGAGGCGATCGGGGCCGTGAGCGTGTAGCGCCCCCCGAGGGAGCGGCCGGCGACGATCGGGCTCACGGCGTGATCACCGCCTCCATGACGGCCTTGGCGATGGGGGCGGCGACCCGCCCACCACCGACCTCGCTGCCGGTGACCCCGCCGTCCTCGACGACGACAGCCACGGCGACCTGCGGGTTCTCCGCGGGGGCGAAGCTGATGAACCAGGCGTGCGGCGGCTTGGCCGGGTCGTGCTGGGCCGTGCCGGTCTTGCCGGCGACGGCGACCCCGTCGATCCGGGCCCGTGCGCCGCTGCCGTTGTCGACGACCGAGACCATCATCTGGGTGAGGATCTGCGCCGTCTGGGGCGAGACCGCCTGCGAGAGCTCGACGGGGTCGGGGGTGGACTCGATGACGTCGAGGTCGGCGCTGCGCACCGAGTCGATGAGGTAGGGGGTCATCACGCGGCCCTGGTTGGCGATGCCGGCCGCGACCATCGCCATCTGCAACGGGGTCGTCTTCACCTCGTACTGCCCGATCGCGGACTGGGCGGCCTGCGGGGCGTTGAGCTCGGCGGGGACCGAGCTCGGGGTGACCCGCATCGGGATCTGGAGGCTGTCGCCGAAGCCGAACTTCGCGGCCTGGGCTCGCAGCTTCTCGCCGCCGAGCTCGAGGCCGAGCGAGCCGAAGGCCGTGTTGCACGAGATCTCGAGGGCGTGGATGAGGGTCGTCTCGTCGTTGGGGCCGCAGGCCTGGCCGTTCTCGTTGGGCAGTCCGACCGAGGTGAGCGGCAGGTCGAGCACGGGCGGGCCGGGGACGACGGAGTCCGGCCCGGTGACGATGCCGTTCTCGAGGGCGGCGGCGGCCGTGACGACCTTGAAGGTCGAGCCGGGGGGGTAGAGCGCGTTGGTCGAGCGGTTGACGAAGGCCTTGTCGGGGTCCGTCGAGAGGGTCGCCCACGCCTTGTTGGCCGAGGTGATGTCGTGGCTCGAGATCGGGTTGGGGTCGTACTGCGGGTGGCTGACCATCGCGAGGATCGCCCCGGTCCGGGGGTCGAGCGCGACGACGGCGCCCTTGCTGGCACCGAGCGCCTGGTCGGCGGCCTTCTGCGCCTTGGCGTTGATCGTCAGCTCGAGGGTCGCCCCGGCCGAGCGTCGGCCCGTGACGAGGTCGGTGACCCGGCGCACGAAGAGGGAGTCAGAGCTTCCCGAGAGCAGGTCGTCGGCCGCGTGCTCGAGGCCGTAGGGGCTACCGACGGAGTAGGAGTAGAAGCCGGTCAGCTGGGAGTAGAGCTTGCCCTGGGGGTAGGTGCGCAGCCACTGGTACTGGTCGTCGACCGAGATCGACTTCGCGATCGGCTGGCCGCCGACGAGGATCGCGCCGCGCTCGCGGCCGTAGGTGTCGAGCAAGTTGCGCTTGTTGGCCGTCATCTGGCCCAGGGTCTTGCTCTGCGCGAACTGGATGAGGGAGGACGCGACGAGCAGCGCCGTGAAGAGGGCGGCGATGACGACGGAGAGGCGACGGATCGGGGTGTTCACCGCACCTTCACCACCTGGGTGACGTCCGCCGGGGCGGGAGCGGCGTCGCCGGGAGCGGCGACAGGCACCTCGGGCAGCGGCCGCCGGGCCTGGTCGGAGATGCGCAGCAGCAGCGCCATGATCACCCAGTTGGCGAGCAGCGCCGATCCACCGAGCGACATGAACGGGGTCGTCAGGCCGGTGAGCGGGATGACCCGGGTCACGCCGCCGATGACGATGAACAGCTGGAAGGCCACCGAGAAGGTGAGGCCGATCGCCAGCAGCTTGCCGAAGCCGTCACGGACGCCGAGGGCGGTGCGGATCCCCCGCTCGCAGAAGAGCAGGTAGAGCACGAGGATCGCGACCGCGCCGAAGAGACCGAGCTCCTCGGCGAGGCTGGGGAAGATGAAGTCGCTCTCGGCGAACGCGGTCAGCCACGGGCGCCCGGCACCCAGCCCCGTGCCGGTCAGGCCCCCGGCCGCCATCCCCCAGAGGCCGTTGGCGAGCTGGTTGGACTGGTCGAGGCTGGAGGCCGAGAAGGGGTCGAGCCAGAGGTTCACGCGGCGCTGGAAGTGCGCGAAGGTCGACAGCGCGAAGGCGACGGCGAGGCCGAAGAGGAGCAGCCCGATCGCGATCCACGAGACCCGCTCGGTGGCGACGTAGAGCATCGCGACGAACAGGCCGAAGAAGAGCAGCGCGGAGCCGAGGTCCTTCTCGAAGACGAGGATGAGCACGGCGAGCACCCAGGCCGCGAGGATCGGCCCGAGGTCACGGCCGCGCGGGAAGGTGAAGCCGAGCACCCTCTTGCCCGCGAGCGAGAGGACGTCGCGGGTCTGCACGAGGTAGCCGGCGAAGAAGATCGCGAGCGCGATCTTGGCGAACTCGCCGGGCTGGAAGCTCATCGGGCCGATCCGGATCCAGATCTGGGAGCCGTTGACCGTCGTGCCCAGGCCCGGCACGAGGGGCAGGAGCAGGAGCACGAAACCGGCCGCCATCGACAGGTAGGTGAAGCGCCGCAGCAGCCGGTGGTCGCGCAACAGGATGATCACGGCGGCCGCGAGGGCGACGGCGATGGTCGTCCAGACGAGCTGCCGCACGGCGTCGCCGTCGCTGCCCCCGCGGTTCCGGGCGAGGTCGAGCCGGTGGATCATCACGAGCCCGAGTCCGTTGAGCACGACGGTGATGGGGAGCAGCACGGGGTCGGCGTATGCCGCTCGCCACCGGAGCACGAGATGCATCGCGAGCGCGAGGCCGGCGTAGCCCCCCGCCACGGGCAGGATGTTGGGCGGGACCGTGCCGGTGCGGTTGAGGTCGACGGTCACCCAGGCGAGCACGACGACGCCGAGGGCGAGCACGAGCAGCAGCAGCTCGACGCCGCGCCGGGTGCGCGGGACCAGGGTCTCGACGGTCGTCGTCATCGCGCCACCGCCCGCGGCGGGGGAGTCGCAGGTAAGGCTGGGAAGGCCGGGAAGGTGGGCGTCGGCAGGAACGGGGTGGGCAGTCCGAAACCCTGGTCGGTCGGCGACGGTGTGGCGGTGGGGGTCCCGGTCGTGCCGGTCGTGCCGGAGGGGGTCGGCGTCACCGTGGGGATGCTCGTCGGCGGGACGACGGGGTTGGAGCCGCAGACGGTGCCGGTCGCGGCGAGGATCCGGCACCGGACCGCCTCGACCCGGAGCAGGTTGACCTTGGCGACGGCGTCGTCGGCGTTGCGCACGACGATGCTCTGGTCGACGGTGCTGGCGAGGTCGCCGGGCAGCTCGGACAGCAGCACGTCGGAGCGGGACTCGACGTGCGAGAGCCGGAGCGGGCCGAGGTCCTGGGACACACCCCGGTAGATGCTCACGTAGCCCTCGTCGGCCGCGATGAAGTACTGCTTCTGGGACCAGGCCCACGCGGCATACCCGCCGGCGCCGAGCACCAGCGCGATGACGACGGCGAAGGTGGTGCGACGCAGCAGCACCGAGCGGCGCGACCGGGGGGTGTCCTCGGCGAGCTCGAGGGCGTCGTCACGGTGGGACGGGGCGGCGTTGGCCTCGCGCGACAGCGCGGCGGCCTTCGCGGCGGGGCTGGTCGGGATCGCCCGGGTCTTGGGGCGCATCCGCTTGCCGGCCGCGCCGACGACCTGGGGGACGGTCGCGGGCAGGTCGCCGCCGGCGCCGTCGACGACCTCGGCGACGATGACGGTGACGTTGTCGCGGGTGCTCGCCTTGAGGGCCACCTCGATGCACCGGTCGGCTGCGTCCTCCGGGCCCCGGGCCTCGCGCAGGATCTCCTCGATGACGTCGGCGCCGACGAAGTCGGAGAGGCCGTCGGAGCAGAGCAGGAAGCGGTCACCGGGACGGGCCTCGCGCAGCGAGGTGTCCGGCTCGTCGTCGTCCTGTCCCGTCATGACCCGGGTGACGACCGACCGCTGCGGGTGGTGCATCGCCTCCTCCCGGGTGATCCGGCCCTCGTCGACGAGCTGCTGGACGAAGGAGTGGTCCTTGGTGATCTGGGTGAAGGTATCGCCCCGGAGCATGAAGGCCCGGGAGTCGCCGATGTGCGCCATCGCGACCTTGTTGCCGGTGCGCAGCAGCACGATCGTCGTCGAGCCCATCCCGTCGAGCTCGGCGTTGTCGTGCATCGCCTCGCGCAGGCGGGTGTTGGCGCGGTGCAGCGCCTTCTCGAGCACGGGGATCGCCTGGTCGGCGCCGACGGCCTCGTCATCGAGCGGGGCGAGCTCACCGACGATCATCGAGCTGGCGACGTCGCCCGCGGCGTGGCCGCCCATCCCGTCGGCGAGCACGAGGAGGTTGGGACCGGCATACCCGGAGTCCTCGTTGCGCGACTTCGGGCCCAGCCCGAGGTCGGAGCGCGCCGCGTAGCGCAGGGCGATCGTCATCGGTCAGCCCCGCAGCTCGAGCACGGTCTTGCCGATGCGGAGGCTGGTGCCGACCTCGACGGGTCGGGCGGCGGTGAGGCGCTCGCCGCCCATGTAGGTGCCGTTGGTCGAGCCGAGGTCCTCGACGAGCCAGCCGTCGGAGCCCGGGTAGACCCGGCAGTGCCGGCCGGACGCGTAGTCGTCGTCGAGGACCAGCGCGCACTCGGGGTTGCGGCCCACGAGGATGCCGTTGCCGCGCAGAGGCAGCGCGGTGCCGGTGAGTGGCCCCTCGGTGACGACCAGCGTCGTCGGCACCCGGCTCGCACGACCACGTCCGAAGCGGCGACCGGCGCCGTCACCCGCGGGGACAGGGGCCGGGGCGACCGGCGCGGGGCGCTTGCCCTGCAGCTTCTCCTGCTTGCGCGCCTCGCGGCGCTGGGTCCGGCGGGAGACGGCCGTGCCGTAGATGTCGGTCCGGAGCACGCCCACGATGCTGAAGACGAAGACCCACAGCAGCACGAGCAGACCCAACCGCAGCAGGGTGAGGGTGAGCTCACTCATGCCTCACCGACGACCTGCCCGGAAGGTGGCCGACGTGCGCCCGATCGTGATGCGGTCACCGTCCTCGAGGCGTTGGCTGGAGATCCGGTCGCCGTTGACGAAGGTGCCGTTGGTCGAGCCGAGGTCGCGGATCGAGGTGACGAGGTGGGGGCCGTCGTTGGTGACCCGGATCTCGCTGTGGCGCCGGGACACACCCGGGTCGTCGACGACGATGTCGGCGACGTCGTCGCGGCCGAGGGTCGTGATGCTGCCGACGAGCGGGTAGCGGTCGCCGGAGATGTCGAGCCAGGGTCGGGCCGAGGGGTTGGAGCGGGCAGGCCGCGCCGCCGGGCGGGCCGGCTCCTCGTCGACGGCGGTGCCGGTCGTCGCGTGCTGGCGCGGGACGTGGGGGTTCGCCTCGGGCGCCTGGCCGTTGCCGGCGCGCTTGGCGATCGCCGGGCGGACCCGGAAGACACCGGTCTCGAGGCCCTCGCCCTCGACGAGCGACACCTCGAGCGGGCCACCGGGCTGGTAGCCCTGCGAGTCGGCGTGCTCCTGGGCGGCCGCGACGAGGTCGTCGGACAGGTCGTCCTCGTAGTCGCCGAGCCGGTCGAAGTCGGTCTCGCTGAGCTCGATCGTGTAGACGTTGGGCACCATCGCCCGCCCGTGGCCGAGCAGGGCGGCGCGGTCGTCCATGGCACGGCGGATCGCCGAGGCGATCTCGACGGGCTGGACCTCCGACTTGAACGCCTTGGCGAAGGCACCGTGGACAGCCTTGGCGAGACCGTGCTCGACGCGGTTGATGATTCCCACGCATGTCTCCTTTGCTGCTGAGGCGCCTCATCGTAACGGTCCGGCCCGTGGCCCCGGCCCAACGACAGTCCGGCGGCCGCCCCGATCCCGCCGCGTGCCGGGGGGTTTCGCGGGTTTGTCGCGGCCGGGAAGCGTGCGACCATCGCTCAGGGCTCCGGACGGGCGCCCGCGCACGGGGACTGACGCCAGCAAGGAGCGCTCGATGGACAAGGACGAGACCGACCGGGACGAGTCCGCGGGAATCCCCGGTTACGCCTCGAACCGCTCGGTCCCCGGCGGGTTCACCCTGCCGCTGCCGGCCTCGGTCACCGACCGGATCGTGCCGCTGATCGACGAGCCCGACGCCGAGCCCGACGACGGCACCGAACCGGGCGGCGTCGACCCGTGGAGCGCGACCTGGGACGACACGTCGTGGCAGCCGCAGGAGTCCGAACCCGTCGTCGTCCTGGCCGAGGACGCGAGTGAGGACGCGAGTGAGGACCTGACCGAGGACCTGATCGAGGAACCGGCCGAGGACCCCGCCGACGCCGTGAGCGCGGCTGCCGGGCTCACGGCATACGACTCGCGTCCGGTCCGCGGCGACGACCGACCCAGCGCGGACCACCTCATGACCGTCCGCTCCAAGGGCGAGCGGCGGCGCACGACCGCCGGCTCCGGTCTGCGCAAGCTGCTCGGGATGGGTCCCGGCAAGCGGGAGATCGCCGAGCGCGACCGGCTCGACCGGATCGCTCGTCCGGTGACCGGGCGCAAGACGATCATGGTGATCAACACCAAGGGCGGCGGCGGCAAGACCCTCGTCACCCTCATGCTCGCCAGCTACCTCGGCCGCTACCGCTCGGGGTCGGTCCTCGCGTGGGACAACAACGAGACCGAGGGCACGCTCGGGATGCGGGCGCCGTCGCACAACCACCACCGCACGGTCGTCGACCTGCTCGGCGCCCTGCCGCGGATCGCGAACGACCCCACCGCCGGCACCTCCGACCTCGAGCACTGGGTGCGCGAGCAGCGGGGTCTCGGTTTCGACGTGCTCGCCTCGGCGGACGACGACGAGTCGATGCGGATCATCGGCAAGCAGGAGGTCGAGGACCTGCACACGCAGCTGTCCCGCTTCTACCGGATGATCGTCATCGACACGGGCAACAACCGGCTCTCGCCGAACTGGCTGGCGGCGGCGGAGAAGGCCGACCTGCTCGTCTTCGCGACCTCGCTCAAGGACGACACGTCGGTCGTCGCGGCCAAGAACCTCGACGCCCTCGTCGCGATGGGCCGCTCCGACCTCGTCAAGAACGCGGTCTGTGTCATCTCGCACACCTCGAGCAAGAGCACCGACGTGGGGGCCGGCGTGCACACCCGTGAGCACTTCGAGCAGTGGGTCCGGGCCGTCGTCGACATCCCCTTCGACCCGATGCTCTCGCCGGGCCTGCACCTCGACCCGCTCAAGATCGCGCGACGCACCCACGAGGCGTGCACGGAGCTCGCGGCCGCCGTCGTCGACGGTCTCTGAGCGTCACGCCGTGGCCCGCATCGCACTGACCGGCGCCTCCGGCCGGATCGGGTCGGCCCTGCGCCCACGGCTCCGGGCGGCTGGGCACGACCTCGTGCTCTGCGACGTCGCGCCGCTGCCCGCCGAGGTGCCGGCCGCGCCCGGCGAGCGGGTGGTCGTGGCGGACGTCTCGGACGTCGACGCGCACGTCGCGGCCTTCGCCGGCGCCGACCTCGTCGTCCACCTCGGCGGCTACCCGGACGAGCGGTCGTGGCCCGAGGTCCTCGCCGTCAACATCGACGGCACGCAGTCGGTCTGTGAGGCGGCCCGTCTCGCCGGCGTGGGGCGGCTGCTGCTCGCGAGCTCGGTGCACGCGGCGGGCTACGTGGGGGTGGACGATGCCGGCGCCGGTATGCCGCTGCCGGACCCCGACACGTTCTACGGCGTGAGCAAGGCGGCCGTCGAGGCGCTCGGGGCCCTCTACGCCGGCCGCTTCGGGATGACGGTCGTCAGTGCCCGGATCATGACCTTCGCCGAGGCGCCCTCCGGCCCCCGGTCGCTCCAGTCCTGGTGCTCGCCGGACGACATGACGCGTCTCGTCCTTGCCGTGCTGACGACGGGGGCGACCGGTCACCACGTCGTCTGGGGCGTCTCGTCCAACACCCGGCGTCGGGTCGACCTCGAGCCGGGCCGGGCCATCGGCTTCGAGCCGCTCGACGACGCCGAGGAGTTTGCCGAGGCGGTGGCCGGCCTCGAGGGCGGGGTCGCGCCGGACCGGCTCGGCGGACCGTTCGCCCTACCGGGCTACGTGCTCGGGGAGCCTCACGGGCGGCCGCCGTCCTCCGGCTCCCCGTCGTCGGCGTAGCGCCGGTAGGCGTCGGTGGCCGCTGCCAGGTAGCGCCGGATGGCGTCGCGCTCGTCGGCGGTGAAGCCCGTCGTGATCGCGTCGAGGCCGTCGAGCAGCTCGCGCAGGTGACGGCGGACCTCGTCGCCCGCGGTCTCGGTCGCGACGAGCCGCACCCGGCGCCGGTCGGCGGTGTCGCGCTCGCGGAGCAGGTGTCCGGCGCTCTCGAGCCGGTCGACGACGTCGGTCATCGCGCCCGGGGTGATGCCGAGGCGTGAGCTCAGCTCGCGCGGACCGAGCGGCTCAGCGGCATACGCGACATGGCTCATCGTCGCGAAGTCGGTGGGGTTCATCGCGAGCCGGCGGGCGAGGGCCTGCGAGGCATCGGCGCTCGCCGTGCCGAGGTCGCGCAGCGCCTGGGTCTCGGCGGCGTGCGGCGCCCGGGTGGGACTCGTCGACTCGGCCGCGGACTCGGTTGCCATGACGGCATGGTACTGCTTTCATATCGTAAGGCAGTCGAAACACCTCGCAGCACCGAAGGAGCCCTCCATGGCCCAGAGCCCGGCCACCCCGGCCACCCCGACCGACACGACCGACCCCGGGGCGAGGCGGCGCTGGTTCGGCCTCGTCGCGATCAGCGTCGCGGTCGCGTTGATCATCGTCGACTCGACGATCGTCAACGTCGCCGTGCCCTACATCGTCGACGACCTCGGGCTCACCTCGTCGCAGGTCCAGTGGGTGCAGGAGTCCTACACCCTCGTCTTCGCCGCGACCCTGCTCATCTGGGGCACGGTCGCCGACCGGATCGGTCGGCGGCGGATGCTGCTCATCGGCGTCGGGGTGTTCGTCGTCGCCTCGGTGCTCGCAGCCGTCGTCGACTCCGGGTCGGCGCTCATCGGCGCCCGGATCATCCAGGGCTTCGGTGGCGCGATGATCCTGCCGACGACGCTGTCGCTCATCAACGCAGGCTTCACCGGGCGGGACCGCGGCATCGCCTTCGCCGTCTGGGGCTCGACGATCGGTGGCATGGTCGCGGTCGGGCCGCTCCTCGGCGGGTGGCTGACGACCGCCTTCTCGTGGCGCTGGGCCTTCGGGATCAACCTGCCGCTCGGCATCCTCATCGCCGTCGGCGTGCTGCTCTTCGTCGACGAGTCCCGCTCGGGGTCGCGAGCGCGGATCGACGTCGTCGGGGCGCTGCTGTCGGCGGTCACCTTCGCGTCGCTCGCCTTCGGGCTCATCGAGGGGCGCACCTACGGTTGGTGGCTCAGCGCGGACGGGCTGACCGTCCTCGGCCAGCGGTGGACGCCGGCGCTGTCGCCCGTGCCGATCGCCTTCACCGTGATGCTCGTGGCCGGTGCGGTCTTCGTCTGGCGGACGCTCCGGCGCACGCGGCAGGGCCGGCCGACGCTCTTCCGCTTCGACCTGTTCGGGATCCCGTCGTTCCGCAACGGCAACTTCGCCGCCCTCATCGTCAGCCTCGGCGAGTTCGGGATCATCCTGTCGCTGCCGCTGTGGCTGCAGAACGTGCTGCGCTACACCGCCTTCGAGACCGGCCTGATCCTGCTCGCGCTCGCGATCGGCTCCTTCGCCGCGAGCGGGCTGTCGGCCGCGCTCAGCTCACGACTCGCGCCGTCGTCGATCGTGCGGACCGGGATCATCGCCGAGATCGTCGGGGTGGCGCTGCTCGGGCTCGTGATCAGCCCGACGACCACCTGGTTCGCGATCGCCCCGGCCCTGTTCGTCTACGGCTTCGGCGTCGGGCTCGCGACGGCGCAGCTGACCGGGGTCGTGCTCGTCGACGTGCCGGTCCAGCGCAGCGGCGAGGGGTCCGGCATCCAGAGCACATCTCGCCAGATCGGTTCGGCGCTCGGCATCGCGATCCTCGGGACGGTGCTGTTCACCTCCGTCGGGTCCCAGCTCGACAACGGGCTCACGGAGAAGGGCGTCCCCGCGGCCGTGCGCACCCAGCTCGTCGACGCGGTCGTCGGCAGCGCGGGCGGCGCCATCCCCGGCCTCGCCGACAACCCGCAGACCGCGGCGATCGCCCCTGTCGCCGAGCAGGCCTTCTCTGACGCGACCCGCTGGGCTGCCTTCACCGCGGCCGGGTTCCTCGTCCTCGGCCTGGGTGCGTCGCTCTCCCTCGGCAGTGGCAACGCGAGCGGGGCCGGCGCCCGGCGTGAGGACGGGGTCGACGCCCCCACGGCGGTCGGTCCGCAGCCCGGGGCGGTGTGAGCGGGGCCGGCCATCGTCGAGGCGGCCGGTTTGGCGATCCGTGCGGTCATGCGCCACACTTTCTCCTTGTCACTGCGCGAGTGGCGGAATGGCAGACGCGCTGGCTTCAGGTGCCAGTGTCCGAGAGGGCGTGGGGGTTCAAATCCCCCCTCGCGCACCATGGGCGAGTCTTTGGGATTCGCCGGTGAGATCACGAAACACCCCGATCAGAGGGTCTCTGGTCGGGGTTTCGTGCCGTTGCACCTCGGTCAGGTTCGAGGCGGCGGTGACCGGTGCGCAGGCTCGCCCATGATCGAGGCCGCCACGGGCTCAATGGCCACGTGGGCGCCGCTACGAAGCACCTCACCAACGGTTTCCCGCGGCGCCACGTGGCACGCTCGCCCCTTGTGCGCGCCACCGCCGGGTGGGCACGATGTGAGACCCGCCGGTAAAGTGTCGGCTCCCCCCGCGAGATTGCAACCCTTGGCCACCGCGCTAGCGGGCCACCCGAGCGACAGCCATGCTGGGCCGGCCGCCCGTCGCTGGGATGCCGGTCCGCGAGAGTCCAACCTTCTCAGCAGCGCGCAGAACGCTGTCGCGAAAGACGGTTACGGCCGGCCGAGCCCTCGAGGGTTCGTCGTAGCCCACGAGGATCTGGCGACGCACGGGTACGCGCAGCCGGTGTGTGCTGACGCCCTGCGAGGGCAGGAAGGAACGGCCGAGGTCAGACATCAGCGTGAGGCCGAGGCCGGCCGCGACCATGGCC
>JBDSSS010000027.1:0-21392 GCA_039928615.1 Terracoccus sp.
CGGCGAGGACCGTGCAGCCCGGTGCACGGCAGACGCCGTCGACCGCCCGGACGTGGGCGATCATCTCCGGCGTGGGCCGGTAGCCCTCCCGGTAGAGCGCCAAGGCCGTGCCGGTGTCGAGGTCCGCGAGCAGCGCGTGCCAGACCGACCCTGACGCGGTCATCAAGTCGCGGGCCTGTGACGCCGCCACATAGCCATGACCCGGCAGCTCGGCCGGGACGTCACCCAGTCCCAGCGCGGTCGAGGCCGGCACGACGAGCCACACCGTGGCCGCGACCCCGAGGCCGGCCGGGTCGAGCAGCAGGTCCGCGCGGATCTCATCCAGGCTCCGCAGATCGCCTGCGGCCTTCAGCGCCCGTGCACGCGTGTCGGCGGTGTCGAGGGCTGCGACGACCTTGTGCGCGGCGTCGGTGATCGTCAGCGTCGCCAACCCGTCATCGCCGACGCTCGCGAACGCCCCCACCCTCGACCGGACCTGCCGGCGCCGTGCCGCCTCATCCACCTCACCTGCGGGCACCGACAGCAGACCCCGGCGCAGCCGCTGGGCAAACAACGACGGCGACAACCCGGCCCCGTCCCGGGTCGCGGCCAGCACCCGCCGCGCCACCCCGTCGGCGGCCTCGTCGCTCAGGGAGGTCGTCTCCGCCACGAGCCGCGTCGCCCGCGCCAGCGTCGTCCGGCCCGCCGCGAGCTCTTCGCGCAGGAACCCAGACCGGCCCGCCGGCGCCGTGGCGAGCTCCACCCGCCGACCCACGTCCGGGATGGACAGTCCCGTCGCGGTCGCCACCTCCGAGACGACGACCTCCCGCGCCGACAACGGTGTCCGGTCCACCCACGACTGCGCGTGCCGCGCCCCCAGCTCCGCAGACGCGGTCGCATCCATCCGGGCCAGCGCCTCTAGCCCGATCATGTCGAGCGCCGCCTTGGCCCGCTCCACCGCCTCCACGACCTTCAGGTCCGCGTCCAACGCCGCCGCAAAGTCCTGCTCGGAGGAATCCGGACCCAGACTCGCCCCCAGGCCCGTCCCCACCGCCGGTGCCGCCATCAGTGACGCGAACACCTCGATGAGCGGCAGCCCCAACAGCGCCCGGCGAGCGGCAAACGCCTCCGACAGGACGAACTCCCCGCGAGCCCTCACCAGGTCAGCGGCGAGCCGACGCTCGATCACGGATTCACTTGCGACGTAAGGCATCTCAGCCACCTCCTGCCATCATCGTAGAACAGGAGTTCGAGTGACGACAAGGGTCATGAGGTGGCCTGTGGATAAGTCACGGCCGCTCGGCGGGTCAGCCGGCGCTCAGTGGTCGGCGTGCTCCAGCACGAAGACGGGGATCTGCCGCTCGGTCTTGACCTGGTAGCCGGCGTAGTCGGGGAAGGCCTCGACGCACCGCTGCCACCACGCCTCGCGCTCCTCGCCCTCGACGACGCGGGCGTGTACGGGGAAGGTCTCGGTGTCGACCTGGAGGTCGAGGTCGGGGTGCTTGCGCAGGTTGTGGTACCACTGCGGGTGCTCGGGGGCGCCGCCCTGGCTGGCGACAGCGGCATACGCCCCGTCGTGCTCGACCCGCATGAGGGGGACCTTGCGCACGGACCCCGACTTCGCGCCGAGCATCGTCAGCAGGACCACGGGAAGACCCTGGATGTCCACGGACCCGGTCGTGCCGGTCTCCGCGATCATCTCGACCTGCTTGCGGACCCACTCGCTGGGGCTGGGGATGTACTCACCTGTGATCGTCATGTCCCGTCCAACGTCCGGGCGGGCACGACGATTCCGGGCCGGGCGCCTCAGGCTGCGCCGGGCTCCGGGGCGGACGACCACGGGTGGGCCTTGACGAAGTCCTCGACGACCGTGGTGTTGAGGCCGCCACACAGCTGGCGGTGGCCCATCTGGGGTCCGACCTTGCCCGTCTGGGCGTCGACGTCGGCCGACCAGTGCGACAGCGCGTACTTCTTGCCGGCCGGGAAGGCGCCGCGGCTGGTGTCCCACGGGGTGATGAGGAACTTGTTGGCCGATTCCTTCATCGCGTTGACCCGGGTCGCGAGCGCGTCGAAGCTCGCGGCGTCGGTCTGCTCGAGCGAGGGGTCGTACCAGAGGATCGTGTAGCCGTGCTCGAGGTTGTGCACGAGGTTCTCGACGGGGGGCGCGTCCGCGACGGTGTAGACGCGTCGCTGGGCCAGCGCGGGGGAGACGAAGTGCTGGCCGCTCGACGGCGGGACCGTCGCGTAGTCGATCCGCGTGGTGTCGGGCGTGGCGGTGCCGGGGCCGACGTGGTCGCTCGAGCCGGTGGCGGGGTCGTCGGTGACGGGGTCGCAGGCTGCCGCCGCGACGTTCCCGCTGATCGCGCTGAGCGCCTCGGCCTTCTTGTTCTGCTCGCCGAGCACGGCCCACGCGACGGCGGCGCCGATGATGGCGATCACGGCGACGCAGGCCCCGACGACGACGAGGAGGCGTCGTCGCTCGGACGACTTCTGCTCGGCCTGCATCCGGGCTGCGCGCTCGCGGCGGTCTCGGGTGGTGTCCCGGGCCATCGTTCCTCGTTCCGTTCGTGGCGGGCGGTGCGGTCAGAAGGCCGGTGCACCGTCTGCACGAGTCTAGGCGAGGATGGTCGGGTGCCCGAATCCCTCACCCGCCGCTGGCGCACGGATCGCGAGATCCACCTGCGCGCGCAGCTCGGCGTCTTCCGCCGTGGGGCCGGTGACCCGACGTGCCGGTGGGGCCGCGACGGTTGGGTCGTGCGGGCGGCGCAGACGCCCGAGGGGGCGGGCACGCTCCAGCTCGTATGCCGCACAGCCGACTCCGTCGTCGAGGCGGAGGCCTGGGGCCCGGGCGCCGAGTGGCTGCTGGCCTCCGTCCCGGCTCTGCTCGGTGACGACGACGACGCCTCGGGCTTCGTCCCGCACCACGACCTCGTCGCCGACGCGTGGCGGCGGTTCGCGCACTGGCGGGTGCCCCGGTCGGGCCTGGTGATGGAGGCGCTGGCGTGTGCCGTCATCGAGCAGAAGGTGACGGGGCAGGAGGCCTTCGCCGGTTACCGCACGCTCGTGCGGCGCTACGGCGAGGTCGCGCCCGGCCCCTTCGGACCGACCCTCTTCGCGCCGCCGACGGCGAAGGGCTGGGCAGCGATCCCGTCATGGGCGTGGCTGCAGGCCTCGGTCGACGGAGCCCGGTCCCGCACCCTCGTCCGCGCCGCGGGGCACGCCGGACGCCTCGAGGAGGGCGCCCGGATCTCGGCCACCGAGGGGCGGCGACGGATGCGGGCGTTGCCGGGTGTCGGCGTCTGGACCAGTGCCGAGGTCGCGCACCGGGCCCTCGGCGATGCCGACGCGGTGAGCTTCGGGGACTACCACGTGGCCAAGGACATCGGCTGGGCCCTCACGGGGACGCCCGTCGACGACGAGGGCTTGGCAGAGCTGCTCGAGCCCTACCGGGGTCACCGTTACCGCGTCCAGCACCTGCTCGGGCTGGCCGGCCACCACCGTCCCCGGCGTGGGCCGCGGATGTCACCGCGGCGTCACCTGCCGACCCGGCTGCGCTGAGCCGTCCCACCGCGAGGTGGCGCCCGTGACTTCGCCCAATCGCCTCGATCCGAGCCGGGGGAGTGGGACCCTCGAGAGATGCGGATCCTGTTCGCGAGCACCGCGGGGGCGGGGCACCTGGGACCGCTCGTCCCCCTGGCGCGAGCCTGCCTGGCTGCGGGGCACGACGTCGTCGTGACGGCCCCGAGCTCCTTCGCCGGCGCGGTCGAGCGCAGCGGCCTGGCCCACTTCCCCTTCGACGACGTGCCGGGCGCGGTGCTCGGGCCGATCTTCGCCCGGCTGCCCCACCTCTCGACCGACGAGGCCAACCGCACCGTCGTGCGGGAGGTCTTCGCCAGGCACGACGCGCAGGCCGCGCTGCCCGGCGTGGCGCGCGCCATCGACGAGTGGTGGCCGGACCTGCTCGTGCGGGAGCCGGCCGAGTTCGGGTCGCTCGCGGCGGCGCTGAGGGCGCGCGTCCCGGCCGTCGAGGTGGCCATCGGCATGGGGCCACCGCTCGCGGGCCTGGCGGCGGAGGTCGCGCAACCCCTCGCCGAGCTCGACGCCCTCGCTGGGCTCGACCCGGGGACGGTGGCGTCCGCCGCGGCTGCGAGCCCGCTCCTCACCTCGGTGCCCCTCAGCCTCGACGCCGCGCCGGGGGTGGACGCCGCTGCCGCTGGTCCGTCCGCGACCGCGCCCCGTCAGACGTGGCGCTACCGGGACGCGCCACCCCCGAGAGCCGTGGGGTCCCTGCCGCCGGCCTGGGGCGACCCCGACCTCGACCTCGTCTACGTCACCTTCGGGTCCGTCACCGGGGGGCTCGAGCCCTTCGCCGGCGTGTTTGGCTCTGCTCTCCAGGCGCTCGCCGACGCCCCCGTCCGCGTCCTGATGACGACGGCCAGCCCGTCGGTCGCCGACCGGCTGAGGCCCTGGCCGTCAAACGCCCACGTCGAGACCTGGTGGCCCCAGGTCGAGGTGATGTCCCACGCGGCCGCGGTCGTCGGCCACGGCGGTTTCGGCACGACGATGACGGCCCTCGCCGCCGGGGTCCCGCAGGTCGTGCTCCCGCTGTTCGCCGCCGACCAGTTCGTGCACGCCGACCACGTCGACGCCGTGGGGGCCGGGGTCCGCCTCGACGGCGGGCCTGCCGCCCCCGCCCTCGCCCCGGCCCTCGCCGCAGCCGTCGGTGCGGTCCTCGCCGACCCGGGGTTCCGCCGGCGAGCCGGAGCCGTAGCGGCGGAGATCGCAGCGCTCCCGGACCCGGCCGACCTCGTGCCCGTCCTCGAGGACCTCGCCGGACACTGAGCCGAGGCTCAGGGCACGTGCCGCTCGGCGTCGATGCTCTGCCGCAGCGAGACGAGCTCGAGCGCGTGGTCGCGCAGGTCCCGGTCCTCGTCGGTGCGCGGGACCCACGCCCGCGCCGGGATCGCGTTGCCCTCGGCGTCGAGGGGCACGAAGACGATGAGGGAGTGCGTCGTCAGCTCGGGCTCGCCCGCGGCCGGGTCACCGGACCGCACGTGGACGCTGACGTGCATGCTCGACGTCCCGGTCAGCAACAGCCTGGCCTCGACCTCGACGAGGTCGCCGATGCGCAGCGGCCGGTAGAAGCGGACCCCGCCGGAGTAGACCGCGACGTTGGCGGAGCTGCCGGTCCACCGGGTGGCGAGCACGTGCGCGGCCTCGTCGATCCAGCGCATCACGATGCCGCCGTGGACCTTGCCGCCCCAGTTGACGTCGGTGGGCGCGGCGAGGAAGCGCAGCACCGTCCGTGGCGCGGTCCCGGCGTCGCTGTAGGTCTGGGCCGCCATCGCCTCGGCGATCTTGGCGCGCAGGTCGATCCGCGCAACGGCACTGCGCTGCCGGTCCCGGTCGTCGTCGGTCTCGGCGGTCAGCTCCGGGACCGGGGTGGGGTGCCCGTCACCGTCCACGGCGACGAAGACCATGAGGCACTGTGTCGCCAGCACGAGGGCGTCCTCGCGCGGGTTGCCCGAGCTGACGGTGACGAGGATGTGCATGCTGCTGCGCCCGGTGTGCACCAGTCGCGCCGTCGTCTCGACGAGGTCGCCGACCTCGACCGGCCGGGTGAAGCGCACGTCGCCGACGTAGGCCGTGACGGAGTACGTGCCGCTCCAGCCGGCGGCAGCGGCATACCCCGCCTTGTCGATCCACTCGAGGACCCGGCCGCCGCTCACCGTCCCGGAGTAGCCCGCGTCGGTCGGCGCGGCGAGGAAGCGGAGCGTGATCGAGCGACTGCCGCGGGGCATCGGTCCTCCTGCGATCTCGGACGGGTCTGGTGGGAGCAGCGTGACAGGTGGGAGGGCCAGCGGCGGCGGGGTGGCGAGCAGCGTCACAGCCCTTTCACGCGGGCCGTCCCGGTGGCAGGCTGACCGCCTCGGACCACCGCACGACGACTCGTGGTCCACCGACGGCAAGGGAGCCGCAGATGAGCCAGCGCGACCAGCTCGACCCCGCCTCACGCGAACCGCTGGAGCAGCTGATGGCCGTGCTGCCGGGAGGCTTCAACGCCATCCCCGACATCGTCGCCCGACGCGCCGCGGCCGCGGGCATGCTCGAGGCGCTGACGGCCGGCCTGCCGCCGAACGAGCGGGTCGAGCGCGAGGACCGCACGGTCCCCGGTCCCGACGGGGCGCCCGAGGTCGGTGTCCGCATCTTCCGCCCGGTCGGGGCCGAGGGAGTGCTGCCCGGCATCTACCACATCCACGGCGGCGGCATGATCCTCGGCACCGTGGAGGGAGAGTCGCTCACGGCGGAGATGCTCTGCGAGGCGGTCGGCGCCGTCGTCGTGTCGGTGGAGTACCGCCTCGCGCCGGAGGACCCGCACCCCGCGCCGGCGCAGGACTGCTATGCCGGGCTCCGCTGGATGGCCGATCACGTGGACGAGCTCGGCATCGACCCCGGGCGGCTCGCCGTCTACGGAGGGAGCGCCGGTGGCGGCCTCGCCATCGCCACGGCGCTGATGGCCCGGGACCGGGGGAGGCCGGCCATCTCCTTCCTCATGGCGATCTACCCGATGATCGACGACCGCAACGAGACCATGTCGAGCCTGGCGGTCACCGAGATCGGTATCTGGGACCGTGCCGGCAACGTCGAGGCCTGGGACTGGTACCTCGGTGGAGCCGAGGCCGACGGGTATGCCGCACCCGCCCGCGCCGAGGACCTGTCGGGCCTGCCGCCGACCTTCATCGACGTGGGCAGCCACGACCTCTTCCGTGACGAGGACATCGCCTTCGCGACGCGGCTGCTCCAGGCCGGTGTGCCGACCGAGCTCCACGTCCACCCCGGCGCCTACCACGCGTCGGAGTCCTTCGCCCCGGAAGCGCCGCTGTCACAGCGGATCTGGGCGATGCGGGTCGACGCCCTCCGGCGCGGCCTGGCCTGACGGCGAGCGGCCGGGTGGTGCAGGGTCTGCGCCCCCAGAGGGGCCCGAACCCTTCACCACCCGGACCCGCCCCCGCGCTGCCGTAGTCTGTCTCAACGTGGCTGTCGACTTCCAGCAAGAACTCAAGGACCTCCGCGCGACGATGGACTCGGTGCGCGGGGTGACCAACCTCGACGCGCTCGCGGTCCGGATCGGCGAGCTCGAGGCACAGGCCAGCGCTCCCGACCTGTGGGACAACCCCGACGCGGCCCAGGTCGTGACCTCCGACCTCTCGCGCGCCAACTCCGAGCGCGACCGCGTCCTCGAGATGGACGGCCGCATCGAGGACCTCGAGACGCTCGTCGAGATGGCGACCGAGGAGGCCGACCAGGCCACGATGGACGAGGCGGAGCGCGACCTGCTCACCCTCAAGAAGGACATCGGCGAGCTCGAGGTGCGCACCCTGCTCTCCGGCGAGTATGACGAGCGCTCCGCCGTCGTGACGATCCGCTCAGGCGCCGGGGGCGTCGACGCCGCGGACTTCGCCGAGATGCTGATGCGGATGTACCTGCGCTGGGCCGAGCGGCACGACTACCCCACCAAGGTGATGGACACCTCCTACGCCGAGGAGGCCGGCCTCAAGTCGGCGACCTTCGAGGTCAACGCGCCCTATGCCTTCGGGCACCTCTCCGTCGAGGCCGGCACCCACCGGCTGGTCCGAATCAGCCCCTTCGACAACCAGGGCCGCCGCCAGACGAGCTTCGCCGCCGTCGAGGTCATCCCGCTCATCGAGAGCGACGACTCGGTCGAGATCCCCGAGAACGACCTCAAGGTCGACGTCTTCCGCTCGAGCGGCCCGGGCGGGCAGAGCGTCAACACGACCGACTCCGCCGTCCGGATGACCCACCTGCCCACGGGCATCGTCGTGTCGATGCAGAACGAGAAGAGCCAGATCCAGAACCGCGCCGCCGCCCTGCGCGTGCTCCAGTCGCGCCTGCTCATCCAGCGCAAGGCCGAGGAGGCCGCGGTGAAGAAGGAGATGGCGGGCGACGTCAAGGCGAGCTGGGGCGACCAGATGCGCTCCTACGTGCTCAACCCGTACCAGATGGTGAAGGACCTGCGGACGGAGTTCGAGACGGGCAATCCGTCGGCGGTCTTCGACGGGGAGATCGACGCCTTCGTCGAGGCCGGCATCCGCTGGCAGATCGAGCAGAAGCGCTCGACGGACTGACGCGGGACCGACGGGGACGGGCGGTGGGCGCCTCACTCGCGCCACGCCCGACGCGCTGGTAACGGCTCTTTCACGGGTGCGGGCCGTAGCCTCGGAGGCGGCCCAGCGGCATACCGGCTCGCTCGCGCCAGCCCAGATCGTATGCCGCTGTCTGCCCTCCCACAGCCCAGCCGCCGACCGCAGAAGCCGAGGCCACGCCCCATGATCCTCTTCGAGAACGTCACGAAGACGTATCCGCGGACGAAGCGACCCGCCCTCAGCGACATCTCCCTCGAGATCCCCCGCGGCGAGTTCGCCTTCGTCGTCGGCACGTCCGGCTCGGGCAAGTCGACCCTGCTCCAGCTCGTCCTCAAGGAGCAGGACGCGACGGCCGGACGGATCCTCGTCGGCGGCCGCGACCTCGACCTGCTGCCCGACCGCAAGGTGCCCGCGCTGCGCCGCGAGATCGGCTGCGTCTTCCAGGACTTCCGGCTGCTGCCGAACAAGACCGTCTACCAGAACGTCGCCTACGCGCTCCAGGTGCTCGGCAACTCGCGCTCGAAGATCCGCCAGACGGTGCCGGAGACGCTCGACCTCGTCGGCCTCGCCGGCAAGGAGAAGCGCCTGCCGCACCAGCTCTCCGGCGGGGAGCAGCAGCGCGTCGCGATCGCCCGCGCCTTCATCAACCGGCCGCCGATCCTGCTCGCCGACGAGCCGACCGGCAACCTCGACCCGGCCACGAGCCTCGAGATCGTGCAGCTGCTCGACCGGATCAACCGCACCGGGACGACCGTCGTGATGGCCACCCACGACACCGCGACGGTCGACGCGATGCGCAAGCGCGTCATCCGCCTGCACCACGGCGATCTCGTCAGCGACGAGCACGCGGGGGAGTACACGACGGGCAGCATCCCGCGGATCGAGCTCGAGCCGGAGCTGCCCCCGCGGCCGCCCGAGCTGCCGGAGCTGGCCGACGGCTACGACGACGGTGGGGTGGCAGCCCCGGCCGCCGGGGCCACCGAGGTCAGCGAGGTCACCGAACCCGAGCACCGCGACGACGACGGCCTTCCACCGATCGGGCGCGACGCCGACGAGCCGCGCCAACGGGCCGGGTTCTTCCGCCGTCGGCGGGCCGTCCAGACCACGAGCCACTGAGCGGGGGCCGGCATGAAACTCCAGTTCCTCCTCGCCGAGATCGGCAACGGTCTGCGGCGCAACCTCTCGATGGCGCTGTCCGTCGTCATCGTCACGATGATCTCGATGTACCTGCTCGGCCTCGGGCTGATGGGGCAGCGGCAGGTCGACACGATGAAGGACTACTGGTACGACCGCGTCCAGGTCACCGTCCTGCTGTGCGCCGAGAAGACGCGCTACGCCAACTGCGCCGGTGAGGCGACGACCGACGCCCAGCGCACCGCCATCAAGGCCGAGCTCGAGTCGCTGAAGCCGACGGTCAAGGAGGTGTTCTACGAGTCGCGCGACGAGGCCTTCGACCGCTTCAAGACGACGTACCAGAACAGCCCGCTCGCCCGCGCGGGCGAGTCCTACTTCGCCGACTCCTACCGGGTGAACCTCAACGACCCCGGCAAGTTCGACGTCGTCGCGTCCTCGATCAAGGGGATGCCCGGGGTGGCGGACGTCCAGGACCAGAAGAAGCTGCTCGAGAAGTTCTTCGCCTTCATGAACACCGTGTCGTGGGCGGCGATCGCCCTCAGCTCGCTGATGGTGCTCGCGGCCGTCATGCTCATCTCGACGACGATCCGCCAGACCGCGTTCAGCCGACGACGCGAGACCGGCATCATGCGGCTCGTCGGCGCCTCGAACTTCACGATCCGCTTCCCGTTCGTCATGGAGACGGTCATCGCGAGCGTCGTCGGGGCGACGATGGCGATGGTGATGCTCTGGGCGACGGTGCGCTACGGCGTCGTCGGCTTCCTCAGCGAGACGCTCACCGACACGGCCTTCATCGGGGTCGCCGACGTCTACTACGTCGCGCCCTTCGTCATCGTCGGGGTCATCGGCCTGTCCACCCTCACCTCGTGGGTGACGCTGCGCCGCTACCTCCGGGTCTGAGGCACGAGGCTGCGATGTCCGGTTTGTGGTGCGTTCGGACTGACCTCATCGGTGTGACCTGTGGTACCAATAAGGCCTATGTGGCTCATGAGGCGTACTGAGACGAGGACCCCCGCTGCCAAGATGCTGGCTGCGGGGGTGGCGCTCGCCTGCCTCGGGACCTTCTCGACGCCCCTGCTCGCGCAGGCCGACGACGTGGCGGACCAGAAGAAGAAGACCGACCAGAAGATCGCCACCCTCGGGCAGCAGCTCGAGGGGACGAGCGCCTCGCTGGCGAAGGCCTACGTCAACCTCGAGAAGACGAATGCCGCTCTGCCGGTCGCCCAGCAGCGCCTCGCCTCCGCCCAGAGCGCGCAGGAGCAGGCCCAGTCCGCCCAGGCGCAGGCCCAGTCGACCGAGTCCCGTGCGACCGCGGCCGAGGCCAAGGCCCGGGCCCACAACGAGGAGGTCGCGCAGAAGCTCGCCGTGGCCCAGGCCAACGAGCAGAGCGCCCGGGAGAAGCTGAGCAAGAGCGGGTCCGAGCTCGTCACCTCCCAGGACGCCCTCGACGCCTACGCGGCCGAGGTCTTCCAGGGTGCGGGCACGGAGTCGCAGCTCGGGCTCGTCTTCGGTGCGACCTCCCCACAGGACTTCGCCGACCGGATGGTCATGGCCGACACGGCGAGCGAGGTGGCGAGCGACACCATCGACACGCTCGCCGCGATGAAGGCCGACGACACCTCCACCCGGGCGTACCTGACCTCGGTGCGCGGTGAGATCGACGACCTCAAGCGCCAGGCCGAGGAGTCCCTCAAGGACGCCGAGGCAGCGCGCGCGGCGGCTGCCCAGGCGACCGCACAGGCCGTCGTCGCCAAGAACAACGCCGTGACCGCGGCCAACAACGCGGCAGCCGCCAAGGCCAGCCTCGCCGGCCTCCAGTCCCAGCAGAAGTCGTTCGCGTCCGACCTGCAGGCCCAGAAGGCCAACGAGCAGTCCGAGCTCGCGGCGGCCTCGGCCGAGTCCGCGCGGCTCAAGGGCATCCTCGTCGAGCGGGCCCGGCAGGCCAAGATCGCCGAGGCCAAGCGGCAGGCAGCCATCAAGGCGGCCCGGGCCAAGGCCGAGGCCGAGCGCCAGGCCAAGGTGCGCGCCGAGGCGGCCCGCCAGGCAAAGCTCCAGGCAGCGCGCGCCGCGAAGCTGAGGGCCGAGAAGGCCGCGGCCGCCAAGGCCGCTGCCGCGGGGAAGAAGTACACCCCCAAGCCCGTGCCGCAGGTCCCTGCCCCGGTGAGGATCCCGCCGGTCCCCGCGACCCCGTCCGACTCGACGCCCTCGAACTACCTCAGCTATCCCGCCAACGGCCCCACGACCTCCGGCTTCGGGATGCGCTGGCACCCGGTGCTGCTCAAGTGGATGCTCCACGACGGCCTCGACTGGGGCATCGCGTGCGGCACCCCCGTGTTCGCCGCCGCCCCCGGCACCGTCATCAGCGCCGGGTGGCGCCCGAGCGGGTGGGGCAACCAGGTGCTCATCGACCACGGCATCCACCGCGGGATCGACCTCGTGACCAGCTACAACCACCTGACCTCCATCGTGAAGTTCAGCGGCTCGGTCAACCGGGGCCAGCTCATCGGCTACTCGGGGACGACCGGCTACTCGACGGGCTGCCACCTGCACTTCGGCGTCTACGAGGACGGGACCCCGGTCAACCCGCGCAACTGGCTCTGACCCGGGTCCGAGTCCTCGCCGAGCCCTCGGCAAGCCCGCGCCGAGTCGAAACCGGCTCGGACCGGTCGTGCCTTCGGGGTAACGTGGGGACGCTGCCGTGCCGCGTGGTGCGGCGTGCCCACACGAGGGAGAGGATGGACCGGTGCCCAAGGAGAAGGGGCGATCGCTCGTCGCGAGCAATCGCAAGGCCCGACACGACTACCTCATCGAGGACACCTTCGAGGCGGGCATGGTCTTGCGCGGCACCGAGGTCAAGGCCCTGCGGATGGGGCGCTGCTCGCTCGTCGACGGCTTCGCGATGTTCACCGGGGACGAGCTCTTCCTCGAGAACGTCCACATCCCCGAGTACCTCAACGGCACGTGGAACAACCACGCCCCGCGGCGCCGCCGCAAGCTGCTGCTCCACCGCGACGAGCTGACCAAGATCGCGCACAAGACCCGCGAGAGCGGCCGCACCATCGTGCCGCTCGCCCTCTACTTCAAGGACGGCAACGCCAAGGTCGAGATCGCCCTCGCGACCGGCAAGAAGTCGTACGACAAGCGGCACGCCCTGCGTGAGCAACAGGACAAGCGCGAGGCGGAACGCGCGATGAGCAAGGCGCATCGAAACCGCTGAGGGCCGCACCGCCGATCGCGGTCCCCACCTCCACCACAGCGTCAGGAACAGGGTCCGCATGTCATCGAAGTCCTCTCCTCCCCGTCTCCGGGCCGTCCTCGCTGCCCTCGGCGTGCTGGCGGTCAGCGTGCTGTTCGTCCTGCTCCCAGCGACGACCTCGAGCGCTGCCGGTGGGGAGAAGATGGACGACTTCACCGCCGTCTACGACCTCCGGCCCGACGGCAGCATGGACGTCACCGAGCGGATCACGTGGACCTTCCCCAGCGGGGCGGAGCGGCACGGCATCGTGCGCAACATCGTCGTGCGGATGGGCTACCAGGACGAGGCGGACCGGTACCGCTTCTACGAGCTGACCGACGTGGCGGTGACGAGCCCGAGCGGGGCCCCCGACAGCTTCACCGTCAAGGACTTCGGGGCCTCGGACCAGATCCGGATCGGCAGCGCGAGCGAGTACACGAGCGGCACGCAGGTCTACGACGTCAGCTACACCCTGCGCAACGTCGCCAACCCGATCGCCGCCGACCAGACGGTCGAGCTCAACTACAACGTCTTCGGCACCAACGAGACGACGCAGCGAGACACGGTCACCGTCACCGTCAACGCCCCGGCCGCCGCCTCGAAGGTGCTGTGCTTCCAGGGCGCCAGCCGGTCGACCACTCCCTGCCAGGGTGAGGCGGGCGACTCGGCAACCTTCTCCGCGACGTCCCTGCAGTCGGGTGACGCGATGACCGTCGTCGCGTCCTACCCGGCGGCGGCGTTCGACCCGGGCCTGGCCGCCGACGTCCGCGGCAGCGACGGCGTCTCGGCGCTCGGTGCCTCCGTCGAGCCGGCCGTCAACGCCGCTGCCTGGGTCGGCGGGATCGGCGCCCCGGTGCTCGCGCTCGCGGCGATGAGCGCACTCGTGTGGACCCGGGGTCGCGACGAGCGCTACGCGGACCTCACCCCGGGTGTCAGCCTGGCGCCGGGCACGGCGGAGGGCCAGGCGACGACGCGCGGCGGCAAGCAGGTCGTCGCGGTCCAGTTCCACCCGCCGAAGGGGGTCCAGCCGGGCATGGTCGGGGTCATCATCGACGAGACGGCCAACCCGATCGACGTCTCGGCGACGCTCATCGACCTCGCCGTCCGCGGGTTCCTGCAGATCGAGGAGACCGACCCCGCCGGCGCCTTCAGCCGCACCGACTGGACCCTGACCCGCCTCGCCGAGCCGGCGGGGGAGCGGCTGCTGCCCTACGAGCGGTCCCTGCTCGAGGGCGTCTTCAGCGGCGGGAAGCAGACGGTGACGCTCTCGGCCCTGAAGAACCACTTCGCCTCGACCCTCAAGTCCGTCCAGTCCCAGATGTACGGCGAGGTCGTGACCCGGCACTGGTTCCGCTCCTCGCCACAGACCCAGCGGGGGATGTGGCAGGGGCTGGGTATCGTCCTCGCCGTCGTCGGCGCGGTCCTGCTCTTCTTCGCGCGCTCGGTCATCGCGGCCATCATCGGCGGCGCCTTCTCCGGGGGGATCGCCCTCGGGGTGGGCCTCGTGCTCGCCGGCGGCATCACCTGGCTGCTCGGCTCCAGGATGGCGGCCAAGACGGCGGAGGGCTCGGCCGTCCTCGCCCAGTCGCTCGGCTTCAAGGAGTACCTCACGACCGCCGAGGCCGGCCAGATCGCCTTCGAGGAGGCGAGCAACATCTTCAGCCGCTACCTGCCGTATGCCGTCGTCTTCGGGGTCGCCGACCGCTGGGCCACGACGTTCGCCGACGTCGCGAAGGCCGCCGAGGCGGCCAACCAGCCCCTCGTCATGCCGACCTGGTACCTGTGGAGCGGTGCGACCTTCCCCGACTTCACCGGCATCGCCAACGGTGTCGACAGCTTCTCGACGACCTCGACCGGGACGTTCACCTCGACGCCGGGCTCGTCCGGCAGCTCGGGCTTCTCGGGCGGGGGCGGCTTCTCCGGCGGCGGTGGCGGCGGCTCCTCGTCGGGCTCCTGGTAGCCCGGGAGCGCGGGCGGCCCCGGCAGCAGCCGGGGTCAGCCCACGACGACGAGCAGGTCTCCACCCTCGACCTGCTGGTGGGCACCGATCGCGACCCGCGACACCGTGCCACCGACGGGCGAGGTGATGTTGGCCTCCATCTTCATCGCCTCGATCGTCGCGACGACCCCGCCGGGCTCCACCTCGTCGCCCTCGGCGACGGAGAGTGTCACGACCCCGGCGAAGGGGGCCGCGACCTGGCCGGGGGCCCCGGCCTCGGCCTTCTCGGCTGACTTCACCTCGGCCTGCACGCCCCGGTCGCGGACCTGGATCGGCCGGAACTGGCCGTTGAGTGTGCACATGACGGTTCGCATGCCCCGGGGGTCGACGTCGCCGATCGAGGACACCCCGAGGAGCAGCCGCTTGCCCGGCTCGATCTCGACCTCGTACTCCTCGCCCTGCTCGAGGCCGTGCAGGAACTCGACGGTGCCCAGCGCCGACAGGTCGCCGTAGGACTCGCGGGAGGCGTCGAAGTCCTTCGTCGGCCCGGGGAAGAGCAGCTCGTTGAGGGTCCGGCGCGGGTGGGCCGCGAGGGCCGCCTCCTGCTCCGCGCTCAGGTCGGTCAGGCGCGGTCGGGCCCGGCGCCCGGCGAGCGCCTTGGTGCGGAACGGCTCCGGCCAGCCGCCGGGCGGGTCGCCGAGCTCGCCGTTGAGGAAGCCGATGACCGACTCGGGGATGTCGTAGGACTGCGGGTCCGCCTCGAAGGCGTCCGGGTCGGCGCCCGCACCGACGAGGGCGAGGGCCAGGTCACCGACGACCTTGCTGCTCGGCGTCACCTTGACGATGTTTCCGAGGATCCGGTTGGCCGCGGCATACATGTCCTCGATGGCCTCGAAGCGGTCTCCGAGACCGAGGGCGATCGCCTGCTGACGGAGGTTGGACAGCTGCCCGCCGGGGATCTCGTGGACGTAGACCCGTCCGGTGGGGGAGTCGAGACCGGACTCGAACGGCTGGTAGAGGCTGCGCACCGCCTCCCAGTAGGGCTCGAGGGCGAAGACGTTGGTGATGTCGAGGCCGGTCTCGCGCTCGGTGTCGTCGGTGGCGGCCACGAGCGCCGACAGCGAGGGCTGGCTCGTCGTGCCGGCCATCGTCGCCGTCGCGGCGTCCACCGCGTCGACGCCGGCGTCGATCGCTGCGAGCAGCGTGCCGATCTGTCCGCCGGCCGTGTCGTGGGTGTGCAGGTGGACCGGCAGGTCGAAGCGTTCGCGCAGGGCCCGGACGAGGCGCGCGGCGGCCGGGGCGCGGAGCAGCCCGGCCATGTCCTTGATCGCGAGCACGTGGGCGCCGGTGTCGACGATCTGCTCGGCGAGGCGCAGGTAGTAGTCGAGGGTGTAGAGCTTCTCGCCCGGGCTCATCAGGTTGCCGGTGTAGCAGAGCGCCACCTCGGCGACGGCCGTGTCGGTGGCGAGGACGGCCTCGACCGCGGGCCGCATCTGGGAGACGTCGTTGAGGGAGTCGAAGATGCGGAAGATGTCGAGCCCGGTTGCTGCGGCCTCTCGGACGAAGGCGTCGGTCACGGCGGTCGGGTAGGGGGTGTAGCCGACCGTGTTGCGTCCGCGCAGCAGCATCTGGAGGGGGATATTGGGCATCGCCTCGCGCAGCGCCGCGAGGCGCTCCCACGGGTCCTCGGCGAGGAAGCGCAGGGCGACGTCGTAGGTCGCGCCGCCCCAGGCCTCCATCGACAGCAGCTGCGGGGTGAGGTGGCTGACGTGGGAGGCGACGTGGAGCAGGTCGCGCGTGCGCATCCGGGTGGCGAGCAGCGACTGGTGGGCGTCGCGGAAGGTCGTGTCGGTGACGAGCACCCCGGTCGCCGCACGGAGGTCCCGGGCGAAGGCGGCCGGTCCCTGGGCGAGCAGCCTGTCCCGAGCGCCCTCCGGCACCGGCGTCGTCGGCAGCGGGGGGAGCTTGAGGCGCGGGCGCACGCGGGTGCGGACGGGGCCGTGCGGCTGGTTGACCGTGACGTCGGCGAGATAGCTGAGCAGCTTGGTGGCCCGGTCGGCGGGCACCCGGGCGGACAGCAGCCCGGGGCGCTGGTCGATGAACGACGTCGTGGCGAGCCCGTCCTGGAAGACGGGGTCGGCGAGGACCGCCTCGAGGAACGGGATGTTCGTCGAGACGCCGCGGATCCGGAACTCCGCCAGGGCCCGTCTGGCCCGGCGGACCGCGAGCGGGAAGGTGGAGGCGCGGCAGGTGAGCTTGACGAGCATGGAGTCGAAATGGGCGCTGACCTCGGCGCCGACGAACACGGTGCCGCCGTCGAGGCGCACGCCGCTGCCTCCGGCCGAGCGGTAGACGGTGATGGTGCCGGCGTCGGGGCGGAAGCCGTTGGAGGGGTCCTCGGTCGTGATCCGGCACTGGAGGGCGAAGCCCTTGGTGTGGATGTCCTCCTGCCGCAGGCCCATGTCGGCGAAGGTGTCGCCGGACGCGATCTGCATCTGCATGACGACGAGGTCGATGTCGGTGACCTCCTCGGTGACCGTGTGCTCGACCTGGATGCGGGGGTTCATCTCGATGAAGACGTAGCGGCCGTCCTCGCCGAGCAGGAACTCGACGGTGCCGGCGTTGACGTAGCCGATCGACCGCGCGAACGCGACGGCGTCGGCGCACATGCTCGCCCGCGTGTCGGGGTCGAGGTTGGGCGCCGGCGCGATCTCGACGACCTTCTGGTGGCGACGCTGGAGCGAGCAGTCACGCTCGTAGAGGTGGACGACCTCGCCCTCGCCGTCCGCGAGGACCTGCACCTCGATGTGCCGCGGGTTGACGACGGCCTCCTCGAGGTAGAGCGTCGGGTCGCCGAAGGCGGACTCGGCCTCGCGCTGGGCGGCCTCGAGGGCGTCGCGCAGCCCCTCCCGCGCCTCGACCCGGCGCATGCCGCGGCCGCCTCCGCCGGAGACCGCCTTGACGAAGAGGGGGAAGCCGATGCCCTCGGCTGCGCCGGCCAGCACGTCGAGGTCGGTGCCGGCCTCGGAGCCGTGCAAAGTCGGCAGGCCCGCCTCACGCGCTGCAGCGATGGCCCGCGACTTGTTGCCGGTGAGGTGCAGGACGGAGGCCGGGGGGCCGACGAAGGTGATCCCCTCACGCTCACAGGCCTCGGCGAGCAGCGGGTTCTCCGAGAGGAAGCCGTAGCCGGGATAGATCGCGTCGGCGCCCGCCTCGACGGCCTTGGCCACGATCGCCTCGTGGTCGAGGTAGGCCCGCACGGGGTGCCCGGGCTCGCCGATCTGGTAGGCCTCGTCGGCCTTGAGGCGGTGCTCGGACTTGCGGTCCTCGTGCGGGAAGACGGCGACGGTGCGGGCGCCGAGCTCGGTCGCGGCGCGGAAGGCACGGACGGCGATCTCACCTCGGTTGGCGACGAGGACCTTGCGGAACATCAGACCTCCAGGGTGGCGGCGTGCGGGCGAGGTGGCCTCGGGCGGTCGACGCCGACCTCCCGCGCAGCCTATCGGCGGTGCGTGCAGGACCCCGGGGGGAATGCCGTGGACCCCGCCGTCGTTGCTCAGGCATACTGTGGGTCCTGCGGGATCCTTTGGGACCCGCAGGTTGACAAGTGAACAGCGTGACGTGGACACCCTCACGGGGGTGATCGGTTTCGACGGTGGTCGACGTATCAGGGGAAGCGGGTCGAGGACGCAGGGTTATCTCGTAAACGCTCCTTGCAAAACCATAGGTGCCGATTCCAAGCGCACCGACTTCGCCCTCGCCGCCTGAGCGAGCCTCGAAGTCCGTCAGCCTGAGCTAGTTTCCGACTCAGTGCCTGGCGTCAGCTAGGAGACTTGCTGCGCAGCCATGTTGAGGGGCTGCGCGGGACTCTTACTCAACTGGGCCTGTCAGGGGACGCGTGCACGCGAGCCCTGGGGCCGAGAAAAGCCATAGTGCACTGCACCCGGAGAAGCCCTGGTTTCTCGTCATCGGACGCGGGTTCAATTCCCGCCACCTCCACCACTTCTGTGGTGGTCACGTCACGCTGTGCCACGTCACGAAAGGGGCGCCCCGGTCAGACCGGGGCGCCCCTTTCGTCATGCTCGGGCGTCGTGCCCTGCTCCGCTCAGCGCAGCCGGAGGTTCTCCTGGCTCGAGGTCGGTCCGACGCCGAAGGAGCCCGGCCCCTGGCCGGACGGCACGATCTGCTTGCCGAGCGGGAAGAGCGAGACCGGGACCAGCTTGAGGTTGCCGAGGGCGAGCGGGATGCCGACGATCGTCAGCGCCTGCGCGACCGCCGTCGTGAGGTGCCCGAGGGCGAGCCACCAGCCGAAGAGCAGCACCCACACGACGTTGCCGAGCGTCGAGGAGACGCCGGCGCCGGGATGGTCGACGACGCTGCGACCGAAGGGCCACAGGGCGTACCCGCCGATCCGGAACGACGCGAGGCCGAGCGGGATGCCGACGATCGTGGCGCACGCGACGACCCCGGCCAGCAGGTAGAGCAGCCACAGCCACAAGCCGCCGAAGACCACCCAGATGACGTTGAGCAGCAGGCGCACCGAGGGGTCAGCTCTCGGTGGAGGGCTGGTGCGCGTGGTCGTGCTGGTGGTCGTGCTCGTGAGCGCCGTCGTGCGAGTGCTCGTGGCCGGCGGCCTCGGCCGCCATCTGCTCCTTGATCGGCGCCATGTCGAGCGCCTTGACCTGCTCGATGATGTCCTGCAGGCCGGCCTGCGGCAGGGCTCCGGGCTCGGCGAAGACGAGCACTCCCTCCTTGAAGACCATGAGCGTCGGGATCGAGCTGATGTTGGCTGCCGACGCGAGGGACTGCTCGGCCTCGGTGTCCACCTTGCCGAAGACGATGCCGTCGTTGGCGTCCTGCGTGGAGGCGCTGTCGTACACGGGGGCGAACTGTCGACACGGGCCGCACCAGGAGGCCCAGAAGTCGACGATCACGATGTCGTTGTCGAGCACGGTCTGCTCGAAGGTCTGTGAGGTCAGGTCAGTTGTAGCCATGCCCTTCCCAACGAACGAGCCCTGAGAGGTATTCCGACGGCCCGACGACGTCGGCCGGGGTCAGCGCAGCTCCCACTGCACCGTGACGGTCGCCCCGAGGTCGAGGTCCCCACCTTCGACGGGCATCCCGCCCAGCGATCCCACGGCCATGGCCTGCTCCATCATCGCCCCCGGCCGACCGTGCGAGGCGGCGGCGCCCTCGACCACCTCGAGGACGGCGCCCAGGCGCGTCTCGGCGAGAGCGGCATACTGCTGCGCCGTGCGACGGGCGTCAGCGAAGGCGGCGTCCCGGGCCCGGGCGAGACCGGCGCTGCGGTCCGAGACGTCGAGACGCACCTGGTCTACGAGCAGGGCGTTGCCGACCGCGGCGGCCGCGGCCTCGAGCAGGTCCCCGACGGACTCCGGTCGGCGGACCGTCACCCCGAGACGCTGCTGCGCCGTGAACCCACTGGCCGTGCCGGAGTGGTGGTCGTAGCGCTGGCTCACCCCGGCGTCGAGCGTGCGGATGTCAGCATCGGCGACGCCGTGCTCGCGCACGACCCGACCGACGGCGGCGATGCCGGCGGCCGCCCCGGCGAGCGCGGCGGCGACGTCGTCGGCTTCGTGCCCGACCCGCAGGTCGAGACGGACGACATCGGGAGTGACGGAGCTGTGGCCGCTCCCGGTGACGGTGACGGTGCGCTTGCCCATGGACGGCCTCCGTGGCTGGTGACGACCTCGTCGTGAGGTGCGGGGCCTGCGGCGACCCCGCCTCCTCGCAACCTACCTAGACTGGGTGACCGATGACTGCCCTTCGCTCCGGGTCGCGTGCCGCCACCGTGTCCGCCCTGCTGGCCCTGGCCTCGGTGGGGCTCCATCTCGCGGTGCTCTACTGGCCGGTCGTCACCGTGAGCGGCCCGGTGAGCTGGACCGACAAGGTCGTGCACCTGCTCGTCTTCGCGGTCCCGACGTATGCCGTCGGCCGGGCGCTGCGCTCCGTGTGGCCGGCTGTCGCCGTGCTCGCGGTGCACGCCCCGGTGAGCGAGCTGGTGCAGCACTACGGGCTGCCCGGTCGCACCGGGGACGTGTGGGACGCGGTGCTCGACCTCGTGGGGGTGACACTGGGGGCCGCGGTCCTGCTGGTCGAGGCCCGGCGCCGGAACTGGTAAACTCTTCCACATCCGACTCCGAGATCTCCTCGGACCCGATGGACGAGATGCCGCTGGTGATGACCGGCGGGCAGCCCCGTCCGACGAGGTGACACTGCTCGGGGGCCGTGCAGAACGAGCGCGGCCCGACACCGAGATCACCTGACGCGGAGCGGATCCGACAGCCGGACGGCGCAGATGCCGTGAACCGGTCCCCATGGGGCGCACCCGATGCGCCTGAGGCTCGTCTGCATGGTCGTGGAGTAGTGGCTCACGGCTCGAGGCGAAGTCTGCCCGAGTCACAGGAAGTTGAATATCCATGCCCAAGAAGTCCTCCTCCGGCGCGCCCAAGAAGGCCCGCTGGACCCCGGCCGAGAAGAAGGCCGTGCACGGCGCCCCCAAGAAGGCCCACCGCGGCCAGGCTGGCCCGAAGAGCGCGCCCACCGGCCGCACCGCCCGTCCCGCCTCCGCCTCGTCGTCGCACGTCGGCGGCCGCGAGTGGCGTGCCCCGCGTGACGAGCGCCCGTCGTACAACCGGGATGACCGCGCTCCGCGCAACGACCGCCCGAGCTACAACCGGGATGACCGCGCTCCGCGCAACGACCGCCCGAGCTACAACCGGGATGACCGCGCACCGCGCAACGACCGCGGTGGCTATCAGCGGCGCGACGACCGTCCGTCGTACAACCGGGATGACCGGGCTCCGCGCAATGACCGTCCGTCGTACAACCGGGATGACCGCGCTCCGCGCAATGACCGTCCGTCGTACAACCGGGACGACCGCGCGCCGCGCAATGACCGCCCGAGCTTCAACCGGGA
>JBDSSS010000028.1:0-18416 GCA_039928615.1 Terracoccus sp.
CTCGTCGGAACGGGCCGGGCGGTGGGTGCGGGTGGGCTGGGGGCTCATCGGTTCCTCGAGGTGGGGTCCGTCGGTGACGCGGCTGGTGGAGTCGGTCGACTCGCCGGGAGCCGCCGGTGCGGTCGAGAGGGCGGGCTGCGAGCCTGCGGCAGAGCCGAGTCCGAGACGACGGGCCACGAGCGGCGACAGCGGTCGCGAGGCACCGACCGGCAGGGCGCGCTTCACGTCGACCGTGGGCCGAGCGCTCCGCCCGGGCACGACGTCCCAGGAGTCGGGTCGAGGCGTGCTGAGCGACGTGCTCGGGAAGAGCGGGCGCTTCTGCAGGACCCGCATCGCCTCGGAGAAGCTGTCGACCGAACGGGTCGCGGCGGCATCCTCCCGACGGTGGACCCAGTGCTGCACGAGGTACGCAGCCCAGACCGCGACGATGACGACGAAGATCAGGCTGCCCGGCACGAGTCCACGGTAGGTGGCTGCGCCCGAGACGCAGGGCACATTCGATGCGTGTCGCGCAAGAGGCCGGTGTGACTTGTGATCACACGTGGGAAAGCCGGTCCATCACGGTCCCTCCGGCGAGGTCCTCGCTCGTGATGGCGAACGTGCGGTGGTCGCGCCACTGACCGTCGATGTGCAGGAACCGCTCGCGAATCCCCTCGTCGCGCAAGCGGAGTCGGTCGACGACTGCGAGGGACCGGACGTTGTCGAGACGGATGTTGACCTCCACGCGGTGCAGTCCGGCCGGGCCGAGGGCGTGGTCGAGGGCGAGGGCGAGAGCGCGCGTCGCGAGCCCCCGGCCCGTCGCCGACTCGGCGAGCCAGTAGCCGGCCGACGCCGACTGCTGGGCGGCACGGACGATGCCGAAGAGGTGGACCTGACCGACGATCCGGCCCCCCACCTCGATGATCCACGGCAGCGCCCGGTCGGCCCGGGCCTCCTGGTCGAGCTCACGGACGAACTGCCGGTAGGAGACCGACCCTCGCACCTCCGCGCCGGGCGGCAGGGTCGGCTCCCAGGCCTGGACGTGGTCGGCGTTGTCGCGACGGACCCGCTGCCACTCCCGCTCGTCGTCGAGACGGAGCGGGCGAAGCACGATCGCCGGCTCCCGCGAGGGATCGCGGAGCACGACCGGCCACACGCTCCGACCGTCCCGGTGGGGTCGCCACGGCATCCGCACCGGGATCAGTGGTCGCTTCCGGGGATCTGGGCCAGCGCGTGGGCGAGAACCGGCTCGAGCACGTCGAGGGCGTCGCGCACCCCGCCGCTCGAGCCGGGGAGGTTGGCCACGAGCGTGAGCCCGGCGATCCCCACGAGGCCGCGCGACAGCATCGCGGTCGGCACGCCCTTGGCCACACCCGCGGCCCTGATCGCTTCCGCGACACCCGGCACGAGCCGGTCGAGCAGCGGAGCGGTCTGCTCGGGCGTCACGTCGGTCGGGGTCAGGCCCGTGCCGCCGGTCGTCAGCACGAGGGAGGGGCCGCTCTCGAGCGCCGACCGCAGGGCCGCCCCGAACTCCTCCCCGTCGGACACGACGACGGCGTCGTCCACGGCAAAACCCCACCCGCGCAGGCGCTCGACGATGACCGCGCCGGACCGATCGGGATAGACCCCTGCGGCGGCCCGGGTCGAGGAGGTGATGACCGCGGCCGTGTGACCGGCTCCGATGGGCCCGGTCGTCTCACTCATGCCAGTCCCCCGACCGTCCGCCGGACTTCGCCGTGACCCGGACGTCGGTGATCCGGCCGTGCTTGTCGACGGCCTTGACCATGTCGATGAGCGCGAGCGCGGCGACCGCGACGGCGGTGAGCGCCTCCATCTCGATGCCGGTGCGGTCGGCGGTGCGCACCGTCGCCCCGATCTCGACACCGTGGTCGACGACGCGGACGTCGACCTCGACCCCGTGCACCGCGATGGGGTGCGCGAGCGGGATGAGCTCCGGGGTGCGCTTCACCGCCTGGATCCCGGCGATGCGGGCGACGGCCAGGGCGTCGCCCTTGGGCACCGTCCCCCCGCGGAGCGCGGCGACGGCCGTGGCACTGAGCAGCACGGTGCCCGCCGCGCTGGCCTCGCGCGCCGTGACGTCCTTGGCCGAGACGTCGACCATGTGGGCGGTGCCGTCGGCCCGCACGTGGGTCAGCGTCGGCGACGCCTCGCCCGATCCGGCTGCAGCCCGGTCGCTCATCTCAGGCCTCCAGGTCGAGCATCAGGACGTCGACGACCTCACCGGCGACGAGCTCGACGACGTCCTCCGGGACGACGAAGAGCGCGTTGGCCCGGGACAGGTCGGCCATGAAGTGCGAGCCCTGGCCCGCGACGGGCGTCGCGACGAGCGTGCCCTCGGCGGCGCGGGTGACCACGGCACGCCCGAACTGCCGCCGCCCCTCGAAGGACTGCACCCCGGCCATCAGGGTGGCCGGCCGCAGCCGACGCTTCTCGGGGGCGAGCCGCATCAGCCGACGCAGCGCCGGGCGGACGAAGACCTCGAAGGAGACGAAGGAGGAGACGGGGTTGCCCGGCAGCGCGAAGAGCGGCACCTCACGTCCGTCGGATGCCGTGAGCAGGCCGTAGCCCTGGGGCTTGCCCGGCTGCATGGCCACCTTGACGAAGTCGATCCCGCGGTCGTGCAGCGCGCTCTTGACGACGTCGTAGGCGCCCATCGAGACGCCACCGCTCGTGATGACGGCGTCGGCCACCTCGACGACCTCGTCGAGGACCCGGAGCAGCTCCTCGTCGGTGTCACCGACGGCGGCCCGGATCTCCGCCGAGGCCCCTGCGCCGACCGCCGCAGCCCAGAGCATCGACGAGTTGGAGTCATGGATCTGGCCGGGCCCCAAGGGCTTCCCGGGAGCGACGAGCTCGTCTCCCGTCGACAGGACGACGACGTGCGGGCGGCGGTGGACCTCGACGCGGTCGTGGCCGCACGCGGCGAGCAGCGCGATGGTGCGCGCCCCGACCACCTCGCCGGCCGAGACGACGACGCTGCCCTGCGCGACGTCCTCACCACGTGGCCGCACGAACCGGCCCCGTGGCGCTGCCGCGCGGCAGACGACCTCACCAGAAGCCGCGCCGTCGGTGTCCTCGACGGCGATGACCGCGTCCGCCCCCTCGGGCAGGGCCGCACCGGTCATGATCCGGGCCGCCTCGCCGACGTCGACCGTGAAGTCGGGGTCGCCGCCCGCGGCGACCTCACCGACGATGCGCAGGGTCACCGGCTCGCTGCCGGCGCTCTGGAGCGACTCGGAGCGGACGGCATACCCATCCATCGAGGAGTTGTCGAAGGCGGGGAGGTTGACCTTGGCCCGCACGTCCCGAGCGACGACGAGACCGAGTGCGTCGGCGAGCGGGGTGGGCGCGGTCGGGGCCGGCTCGAGCGAACCGAGGATGACCTTGAGCTGGTCATCGACCGACCGGAGGCCGGACCTGTCGGTCCGGGCAGGCGTCGACGAGGTGGGGACCTCACCGATGACGGCGTTGTCGAGGACCCGTCGGAAGCCGTCGACGAGGACGTCCCCGACGCAGCGCACGTTGCGGCCGAAGACGGGGTCGCCGATGACGCGCAGGCTCGTGCACTCAGCCATCGACGGGACGCCGTGGGGGAAGCGCTGCTCGAAGCCGGGGACGAAGCGGTAGGCCGAGTCGAGGTCGACGTAGGGCTCGGGCCGGTCGGAGGTGGCGCGGACGTGGTAGCTGTCGTCGAGCGAGAAGAAGTCGGAGCGGAGCACGAGCAGGTCGTTCGTCGTCTTCACCGGACGGAACCGGGTGCGCGGCACGAGGATCGCCTCGGACCCCTCGAAGACCTCGATGGCCGTGCCCATCGCCGACTCCATCTGGATCACCTCGGGCGAGGTCGAGTCGGCCGGGTCGACGTTCTTGTGGTTGACGATGATCGGCAGGCCGAGCACGCCTCCGTGCGTGCGCATTCGCTCGTCGAGGACCTCGAGGTTGATCCACACGTTGTTGGCGTTGAAGGTCGTGTGCCGGTGGATGTCACGGAAGTAGCGCTCCTCCCCCTCGGCCACCATCGCCGTGTCGCGCAGGATGAGCCGGCCGTCGGCCTTGCGCACCGCGAGGTGGCCGCCCTTGCGGTCGCTCTTGGTGCGCTCGCAGACCTCGGCGACGAAGGGCAGGTCGTGCTCGACCATCCAGGCCGCGACCTCCGGGTCGCAGGTCGCCCCGAGGTTGTCGGAGTTGGACAGGAAGGCGAAGCGGATCCCCTTGGCGAGCAAGGACTCCAGCACGCCGGACGTCACGAGCGACACGTAGATGTCGCCGTGGCCGGGCGGGCACCACTCGAGCTCGGGATCGTCGGGCCACTGCACGGGCATGAGGTCGTCGGGCCGCAGCTTGGGCTCGGCGTTCTGGATGAAGTCGAGCGGGAGCCCGTCGACGGCGAGGTCGGGATACTTCTCGAGGATCTTCAGTGACTCGTCGGACGTGCGGAAGGAGTTCATCAGCACGACCGGCAGCTCGACGTCCCACTCCTTGCGCAGCGAGAGCACCTGCAGCGCGATGATGTCGAGGAAGGTGAGGCCGTCCTTGACCTCGAGCGCCGACTTCGCGCCGGTCATGCCCATGCCCGTCCCGAGGCCACCGTTGAGCTTGATCACCGCGGTCTGCGACAGCGCGACGCGGGCGTCCTCGCGGGAGACCTCCACCTCGCCGAGCGCCTTGACGCCGCGCAGCGGCTCGATGGAGTCCTCGGAGATGGTGCCCTGCGCGCCGCCCTCGAGCTGGTCGAAGTAGTGCTCGAAGACCCGGATCGCCTCGGGGCTCAGCCCGCGCCCCCGCATCAGTTCGACGGATGCAGCCAACCCCTGATGACTCATGGGGCTCACCCTACGATGGGCGGATGAGTCTGCGGTCGCGCGCTGGGGTGAAGCGGTGGTGAGTCGGCCCGGCAAGCGTGACCTGCGTCACGTCGCTCGCGCCGCTCGCGCCGCGATCGCCGCCGACCTCGACCTGCAGGTGGCCGGCCGGGCCGTCTCGGCAGCGCTCCTCCCCCTCGTGCCCGTGGGCTCTCGCGTCGCCGCCTACGAGTCGCTCCCCGACGAGCCCCCGACCGGTCGGCTCATCGCCGACCTGCTCGCTGCGGGTCACGAGGTCGTCGTCCCGGTCGTCCTCGACAACTGGAGCCTCGACTGGCGGTATGCCGTAAGCGGCGCGGTCGGTGACCGCGCGACCGTGGCTCGCCCGTCCCGGCTCCACCGGCTCGAAGAGAGGTCCGGGTCGACCACCCAGGCCGGCCCTCGCCTCGGCGCCGACGCCGTCGCCTCCTGCGCGGTCGTCATCGTGCCGGCGCTGTCGGTGGACCGACAGGGCAACCGGCTCGGCCAGGGCGGCGGCTGCTACGACCGGGCCCTCGCCCTCCGGCACCCCGAGGCTCTCGTGCTCGCCGTGCTGCACGACGGCGAGGCGAGCGAGGCCAGCCTGCCGGCCGAGGCGCACGACGAGCGGGTGGACGGGTGGGTCACGACGTCCGGCGTCATCGAGCTGCTCAGGGGGCCGGGTTCGCCGGGCTGAGCGTCAGCTCCTCCTCGGCGGACTCCTTGACCGCGGCTTCCGTGAACGGCCACGGGAACGGGTCGTTGGCGACCCACGCGTCGACCTGGTCGGCGTAGTGCGGGTTGTAGGCGTGTCCGGACTGGCCGGTCGAGTTGAGCCAGTGGGAGGCGTCGAGGTTGCCGAGGTCGACGACCATCCGCATCGACGGGCCGGCCGTCACGTCGTAGCCGGGCTTCGAGGCGTTCCACGAGTTGGCGTCGACGATGGAGTTGCCGCCGCCGAGCTCGATGCCGCCGCGGTTGAAGATGTCGCGGACCAGCTCCGGGACGGAGTCGTCGCGCATCAGCGGGTGGGTGAGCGTCAGCTGGTGCAGCCGGCCCCAGCGCCAGGTGGCCGGCACCTTGCCGAGCGCCTTGGCGAGGTCGAGTCGGGCGTCGACGAGAGCGCGCTTGAGGATCTCGCCGGAGCCCTCGACGACTCCGGGGGTCGTCTTGTCGTCCCACCAGTCGTTCTTCGGGTCGGCGAGCAGCTGCTCGATGACGATCATCCAGCGGCTGCCACCGTCGGGCGCGAGATCGGGGGGAAGCTCGTCGAAGGTGTACTGGAGTAGGTGCTTCCAGACGGCGTTGTAGTAGGCGGCCGATGCGGCATCGCGGCCCTTGTCGCCGGGTTGCGAGCCGTCCCAGCCGCGGAGCAGCCCCTGGGCCTGGGCGGTGAAGTCGTCGACCTGCACGGCGAGCAGCCGCTCGACGAGCGACGGCGCGTAGGTGTTGCGCACGTCGCCCTGGATCTGCGACATCAGATCGGGCGAGACCTTGGGGGTCGAGGCGAGCAGGGTCCGGATCCGCTGGGCCCGGAAGCCGTAGTCCCACTCGGAGGTGAGGAAGGGCTTGGCGCTCGCCGTGACGGCCTGGTTGGCCGTGACGATGAAGCCCTCGGGTGGGTCGAGGACGTGCGGCATCTGCTCGAAGGGCACGGTCCCCTTCCAGTCCCACTGGCTGTCCCAGCCCGGGGACGGCCAGAAACCGGGGGGTGCGCCGGGCGTCGCAGAGCGCCGGATCGGGATGGCGCCCGGCGCCTGGTAGCCGATGTGACCGTCGGTGTCGGCGTAGACGAGGTTCTGCGCGGGCACGGCGAACAGGGCTGCGGCGGCGCGGAACTCGGTCCAGCCGCGCGCCCGGTCCATCGCGAAGATGGCGTCGGCGGTGCGCCCCGGGGTGAGGGCGGTCCACGCGAGCGACACGGCATACCGGTTGGTCTGCTGGGCCCCGCGCACGACGACCCGGTCACCGGCCTCGTCGACCGCGGGGATCGCGTCGGACAGGATCGGGCCGTGCACGGTGCTCCGGACGGTCATGTTGACGTCACCGCCACCTGCGACCTTGATCGTCTCGACGCGCTGCTCGAGCGGCACCGGGAGGCCGTCGCGCAGGTAGGTGTCACCGGTGACCTGCTCGAGGTAGAAGTCGGTGACGTCGGGGCCGAGGTTGGTGAACCCCCAGGCGACCTTGTCGTTGTGGCCGATGACGACCCCGGGCAGGCCCGCGAAGGAGAAGCCAGCGACGCGGAACGGGCACTGGGCGCTCACCGTGCGGCACTGGAGGTTGACCTGGCTCCAGATCCCGGGGATCGCGAGGGACAGGTGCGGGTCGTTGGCGAGCAGGGGCTTGCCCGTCGTCGTCCGCGAGCCGGAGACGACCCACGAGTTCGAGCCGATGTCGGCGCCCTTGCCGAGCAGCGCCGGGATCGCCTCGACGGCCGCTGCCGCGGCGTCGAGGGCCGAGCCGCTCGCCGCGCTCTTGAAGTAGTCGGGGACCGGTCCTGCCGCTGCCGCGGTCGGGGCCTGGGCCGCGCTCCAGTCCTCGGCGGAGAGGATCGGGAGGTTCCGCTCGACCGGGTAGGGCGGGTAGAGCACGTTGATCTGCTTGACCGAGGTGCGCCGCGAGAGCCGGGCCCGGGCGAGCTCGTCGCTGTAGTCACCGCGCAGGTCCCAGGCCATCGCCTTGAGCCAGGCGAGGGAGTCGACCGGCGACCACGGCTCGACGCGGTAGCCGGGCACCGACCGGGCGAGCAGCGTGTACTCGAGCGACATCTTCGCCGGGGAGCCGGCCTTGGCGATGTAGGCGTTGACACCGTCGGCGTAGGCCTGGAGGTACTGCCGCGTCTCGGGGGCCAGCAGGGGCAGCTCCTGGGCCGCGATCCGCCGCCAACCCATCGTGCGGATGACCCGGTCGGTGTCGAGGCCGGCCTCGCCCACCATCTCGGCGAGGCGCCCGGCAGTGACGTGCCGATTGAGGTCCATCTGGAAGAAGCGGTCCTGCGCGCTGACGAAACCCTGCGCCCGGAAGAGGTCCGCGGCGTTGTCGGCGTAGATGCTCGGCACACCCCGGTCGTCGCGGATCACCGACACCGAGCTCGTCAGGCCCTCGATCTTGAGGTCACCCGCCGTCTGCGGAAAGGGTTGGCGCACGGTCGAGATCGCGAGGATGCCGACGGCGACGATGGCCATGACGATCAGGACGACGATCGCGAGGCCGATCCGACGGGCATGCTTCAACCGGGGCACGGACCGACTCTAGGCCACGCCCGCGTGAGGTCCACGTCGCCTCGCGGGGCAGGGGACGAAGCGGACGGAAGCCCGCTGCACGGCATACCTCTCGGTGGGCGGGCACGTCACGGCACGCCTGCGTCGAGGTGGTTGGATTGGGCAACGCCCGCGGAGGAGCCTCGCCCATGAGCACACTCACGACCGTCTCGTCATCGGGGATGAACCTCGACGACCTGACGCGTGTGCTCCTCATCGGCTCGATCGTCCTGCTCGTGGCGGTCGCCGCGGTCCGCCTGTCGGTCCGCTCCGGGCTCCCGTCGCTGCTCATCTACCTCGGCATCGGTCTCGCGCTCGGCAACGGCGGCCTCGGCATCGAGTTCGACGACGCCTCGACGACACGGGTCCTCGGCTACGCGGCGCTCGTGCTCATCCTCGCCGAGGGCGGGCTGACGACGTCGTGGTCCAACATCCGGCGCTCGGTCGCCCCGGCTGCGGTCCTGTCGACCGTCGGGGTCGCGGTCTCCGTCCTCGTCGTCGCGGTCGCCGCCCACATCTTCCTCCCGCTGTCGTGGACCATCGCGCTGCTCATCGGCGCGATCGTCACCTCGACCGACGCGGCCGCCGTCTTCGCGGTGCTGCGCGACGTCCCCCTCCCCCGGCGGCTCAGCGGCATGCTCGAGGCGGAGGCCGGCTTCAACGACGCGCCCGTCGTGCTGCTCGTCGTCGCGTTCTCGGCCCAGGGCCTGCCCGGCGGGGAGCAGGAGACGTGGTACTCCCTGCTCGGCCACGCCGGCCTCGAGCTCGCGGGGGGCGCCGTCGTCGGGATCGCGATCGGCTGGGCGGGTGGCCAGCTGCTCCGGCTGGTCGCGAGCGCGTCGTCGGCCCTCTTCTCCATCGGCATCATCGCGCTCACCGTCCTCGCGTATGCCGCGGCGTCCTTCGTCCACGTGTCGGGCTTCCTCGCGACGTACCTCTGCGCGCTCGTCCTGGGCAACATGGGACTGCCGCACCGCACGTCGTTCCAGAGCTTCTCGACGGCGCTCGGCTGGCTGGCCCAGATCGGGCTCTTCGTGCTGCTCGGCCTGCTCGCCGACCCGCGGCGGCTCGGGGAGCGGATCGTGCCCGCCATCGTCATCGGTCTCGTCCTGCTCCTGCTCGCCCGGCCGCTGTCGGTGATCGCGTCGACCGTGTGGTTCCGGCTGTCGTGGCGCGACCAGGCCTTCCTGTCGTGGGCGGGGCTCCGTGGCGCGGTCCCCGTCGTGCTCGCGACGGTCCCGCTCGTCGCGGGCACCCCGAACACGGAGTGGATCTTCGACCTCGTCTTCGTCCTCGTCGTCGTCTTCACGATCGTGCAGGCCCCGACGCTGGGATGGGTCGCCCGCCGGCTCGGGCTCACCGAGCAGGTCCGCGCCGTCGACCTCGACCTCGAGAGCACGCCCCTGCTCGAGATCGGCGCCGACGTGCTGCAGGTGAGCGTGGGGCTCGACTCGCGCCTGCACGGGGTCGCCGTCTTCGAGCTGCGGCTGCCCAAGGGCGCCAACGTCACCCTCATCGTCCGCGACGGCGAAGGCTTCGTGCCCGACCCCCACACGACCTTCCGGCACGGCGACGAGCTGCTCGTCGTGACGACCTCGCGGGTCCGCGGCCGGACGGAGCAGCGGATCCGCGCCATCAGCCGAGACGGACGTCTCGCCGGCTGGCCGTAGAATCGCCACGGCCCCGATCTCCCGAGGACGGTGGCCCCGCATTCCGGACCGTCCCACCAGCATCGAGCAGACCGAGGTCGACCTGTGCCCACCTACTCCTACGCGTGCACCGCGTGCCACCACGCGTTCGACATCCGTCAGTCGTTCACCGACGACAACCTCACGGTGTGCCCGGAGTGCCACGAGCACGCGCTCCGCAAGGTGATCCACCCGGTCGGCATCTCGTTCAAGGGCTCCGGCTTCTACAAGACGGACTCCCGGCCGTCGGGCGGCAAGAGCTCGAGCGAGTCGGGCTCGTCCAGCTCCTCCGACGGCGGCACGTCGGACTCGGCCAAGAGCTCGTCGGACTCCTCCTCCGGCTCCTCGACCTCCGACAGCTCCTCCACAACGAAGTCCTCCGACAGCTCGTCGAGCTCGTCGAGCTCGTCGTCCTCGGGCGGGTCGGGGTCGTCGGGTTCGTCCGGCTCCTCGGGCTCGTCGGGGTCTTCCGGCTCGTCCGGATCGTCCGGCAGCAAGCCCGCGTCGTCCACATCCAGCTGAGCTCCGCGGGGTTGTCCCCAGCCGGGCGTATGCCGCTGGGCCCGCCGGGTGCTCGCCCTAGGCTGGCGTCATGACGACGTCGAGCAGTGAGCAGGCCATCGACAGCACGACCTCCGCAGCCGGGTCCGGCCCCCGCGCCGAGATCGGCGTCATCGGCGGCTCGGGTCTCTACGACTTCCTCGAGGACTACGACACGGTTGAGGTCGACACCCCATTCGGCCCGCCGAGCGACCCCCTCGTCATCGGCGAGGTCGAGGGCCGCTCGGTCGCCTTCGTCGCGCGGCACGGCAAGGGCCATCGTTTCCCGCCGCACCGGGTCAACTACCGGGCCAACCTCTGGGCGCTGCGGTCGGTCGGGGTGCGCCAGGTCCTCGCGCCGTGCGCGGTCGGGTCACTCGTGGTCGACAACGGTCCCGGCACCATCGTCGTGCCCGACCAGGTCGTCGACCGCACGTGGGGCCGGGAGCACACCGTCTACGACGTCGAGGGCCCGGTCGTCCACGTCGGCTTCGCCGACCCCTACTGCCCGCGGGGTCGGCCGGTGGCCGTCGACGCGGCGCGCCTCTCCGGGCTACCCGTCATCGCCGACGGCACCCTCGTCGTCATCAACGGGCCGCGCTTCTCGACCCGCGCCGAGTCGGTCATGCACCAGCGAGCCGGGTGGTCGATCGTCGGCATGACGACGATGCCCGAGGCCGGGATCGCCCGCGAGCTCGCCCTCTGCTTCACCACGATCGCCATGGTCACCGACCACGACGCCGGGGTCGAGGGCGGCGAGGCCGTCACGCACGAGGAGGTGCTCCGCTCCTTCGGAACCAACGTCGAGAAGCTCAAGGGCATCATCCGCGACGCGATCGGGCAGCTGCCGGCCCATGAAGACGACGCCTCCGCCACGTGCCCGTGCCGGCGCAGCCTCGACGGGCTCGAGCTGCCACTCACCCTGCCCTGATGCGCGCGGCGACCGGTCGGCACGCCGGGCCCGCCGCCGACCCGCTCTCGCCGGACGCTGCTGACGCGACCAGCACCGGCGGCGACGGCGCGGTCAGGTGGCGGCGCGCCCGGCGGCGTGGTCGGCTGCGCGGGCACCGGGCCCGCCAGTGGGTCGCTGCACTCCTGGCCGGCGCGGCGGCCTTCGTCGTCGTGTCCGCCCTCGGGGTCGGGCGATCCACGCCGACGGGGGTGGCCACCGTGGTCGCGCTCCATGGGCTGCCGGCCGGCCACCTCCTCACTGACGGCGACGTCACCGTTGCCCTTCGCCCCGGGCCGGAGCGTCCTGAGTCCGCACTGGGCTCGACCGCCGAGGTCGTCGGCCGGCGCCTGTCGGTCGCCGTCCCTGCCCGTGACGTGCTCAGCCGTGAGCGCCTCCTCGGCGCATCGCTGTTGGCGGGCCAGCCGCGCGGGACCGTGGCGATGAGCGTGCCCGTGCTCGACGACGGTGGTGGCACGGCCCGACCGGGCGCCCGCGTCGACGTCTACGCGATGGGCACCGGCGAGCGCGTCGCCGACGGGGTGGTCGTCCTGTCGGTCACCGACAACCCCGACGCGGGCGGGGCGACCGGGTGGTCGGACGGCGGGTCGCCGACGGTCGTGCTCGGCCTCGATCCCGTCGCCGCGTCGGGTGTGACGCGCCGGCTCAGCGCCGCCGATCCGGGCCAGGGTTTCGTCCTCGCCGTGCGGGCCGACTGAGCCCGCGTCCCAGCAGCCGGTCGCCGTGGTCGCAGGGCGCCGCGACCGGCCAGCCTTGGGTAGGCTCCGGCTCGGCGCGACCTCCGCCGCGCGGGCCCGGCCACCGTCGACCGCGCGCCGTGACCAGAACTGCCCCGCTCGGGGGCCACACAGACAAGGAACACCAGCATGCTCAAGGGTTTCAAGGACTTCATCATGCGCGGCAACGTCGTCGACCTCGCGGTCGCCGTCGTCATCGCCGGCGCCTTCGGCAAGGTCGTCGAGGCCTTCGTCACGATCATCATGGACCTCCTCGGCAAGCTCGGCGGCGCGCCGAACTTCTCCAGCTACGCCCCCGGCGGCGTCCACATCGGCAGCTTCATCACCGTGACGATCAGCTTCCTGATCATCGCCGCCGCCGTCTACTTCATGGTCGTCGCCCCGATGAACGCGCTCGCCGCGCGCCGGGCCACGGGCGAGGACGCCCCGACCGAGGCCCCCTCCGAGGAGATCGTCCTGCTCACCGAGATCCGCGACGCCCTGCGGACGCGCTGACCCCGCTGCGCCGCACGACCGTCCGGTCGACGCCCTCGGCTCAGGTGCCGGGGGCGTCGTGCCGCTCGTAGCCACCGAGGATCTCGGCGAGGGCGAGCGGGCGCGCCGCCTCCTCCCGTCGACCGGCCCGCTGGAGGGTCCGGCCCAGGAGCAGGTGGGCGTAGGCGTCGGTCGGCTCCTCCTCGACGAGGCGGACGAGCACGGCCTCGGCGCGGCCCAGCTGGGCCGAGTGGAAGTAGGCGCGGGCGAGCAGCAGTCGCAGCTCGGCGGTGCCGTGCAGCGGCATCGTCTCGGGCAGCTCGTCGAGCTCGACCGGCTCGCCTCCGTCGGGGCGCAGGCTCTCCTGTGCCTCGACGTCGGCGACCAGCCCGGACAGGGCCGTCGCCGCCGCCGCGTGGTCGCCGCGCTCGAAGAGTCCCTGGGCCCACGAGAGGCGCAGGGCGAAGGGCATGGACGGAGCATTCATGGGTCCGTCAACGCGGTGAGGACACCCCGCATTCCACGGGTATGCCGCCCAACCCGGCCCCGCTCAGGACGGCTCGGGCACGCTCAGGTCGCGTCTCCCCCGCCTCACTCGTAGTGCGGAGGCCGCTGCTCCTCGAGCCAGCGGTCGCGCTCGGACGGGTCGGCCGGTCGCTCGCCCCAACCGAGGTCGGTGTCGTCGCGGGTCTGCTTCGCGGAGACCCCGCCGGCGTCGTCGCCATCGGGGTCCTCGGCCTCCGCCGCGGCGCCGGTCCCCTTGCGGAAGACGCGGCGGCGCTTGAGCCGGCCGATGCCCCGGCCCTTGCCGTCGGCTGGTGCGGCCTCGGGGCCGGGGTCCGTGGCGTCCTCCGTGGGTGCGGCGGCCAGGGCGGCCGCGGTCGCTGCGTCGTGGAGGGTGTCGGGCGCGTCGGGTCCGTTGTCCCTGGCCAGCGCGACGATCCGCGCGATCTGGCGGGCGGGGTCGCGGAAGAGGTCGGTGCTCCACACCCGGACGTGGGTCCAGCCGAGCCGTTCGAGCTGCTCGGGGCGCAGACGGTCACGCTCGCGGGTGCTGCGCAGAGCGGCATACCGAGGGCCGTCGGTCTCGATCGCGAGGAGTGCGCGGCCGGGGTGGTAGGGGTCCTCGACGGCGAGGTCGATGCGCTGGGTCGCGTTGCCGTAGTCCTCGTGGACGGTGAGGCCCTCGCGGCGCAGGCGGCGCGCGAGGTCCTGGCGGAGCGGGTCGCCCTTGGCCGGGCGGTCGGCCTGCTTCTCCGGCTCCGGCCGGCCGGCCTCGGACTGCTCCTGGGCGTAGGCGAGGAAGTCGCGGAGCATCTGGGCGCCGCGGGCCTTGAGCCGGGTCGCGTCGAGGTCGGTCGCGGCGAGCACGGAGACGACCGTCATCCGGCGACGGGCGCGGGTGATGGCGACGTTGAGGCGGCGCTCGCCACCCTCGATGTTGAGCGGGCCGAAGCGGTAGAGGACGCGCCCGTGCGGGGTCTTGCCGTAGCCGACGGACAGGATGATCGCGTCGCGTTCGTCGCCCTGGACACGCTCGAGGTTCTTGACGAAGAAGCGCTCCTCGCGGTCGTCGGCGAAGAAGGCCGACACGTCGGGGGCGGTCCGCAGCGCAGCAGTGACGGCCTCGTCGAGGCGCTCGGCGTGGCGGATGCCGAGGGCGATGACGCCGAGCGACTCCTCCGGCCGGGTGCGGGCGTGCTCGAGGACGAGCTCGACGACCCGGGTGACCTCGGCGTCGGTCGTCTCGATCGAGGTCGCGCCGGGGACGACGGTCGCGACGCCGTCGACCTGCTCGAAGACGAGGGCCGAGTCGATCTGCGTCCCGGGGAAGGTCGTCAGGCCGCCGTCGTAGAGCTGCTCGTTGGCAAAGGCGATGAGGCGCTCGTCGCGGCTGCGGTAGTGCCACGTGAGCCGGCGGCTCGGCAGGGCTGCGGTGAGCACGTCGAGGATCGACTCGAAGCCCTCGGTGAGGGTCTCCCCCGTGCCGTCGGCCTCGGGCTCGGCGTCGGAGACGACGGTGAAGAAGTTCGACGGGGGCAGCTGCTTCTCGTCGCCGGCGACGACGACCTGGCGGGCACGCGACACGGCCGAGATCGCCTGGGCCGGCTGGATCTGGGAGGCCTCGTCGAAGATGACGACGTCGAACCATCGGCCGGGCGGCAGGGTCGAGGCGACGACGAGCGGGCTCATCGCCCAGCAGGGCTTGGCGGCGGTGAGCGTCGCGGACACTTGCGGCATGAGGTCGCGCAGCGGCCGGTGGCGGCGGGCCTTGCCGCCCTCGGCCCGGACGAGGGCCTCGTGCGACGGGTGGTCGGCGAGGACCTCGCGGATGTTGCGGCTCACCGCGGCGCGCACGCGCTCGACGGTGCCGTCGAGGTGGGCCCGGTCGGCGGACGCGAACTCGGCGACGTCGCGTCGCAGCGCGGCCCCGTCGTGGGCGCCGTAGGCGGCGTCGCGGACGGTGATCTCCTGGATGAGCGAGGCCCACCAGACATGGTCGACCTCCGACGCGACGTCGTCGGTCGCCACGCCACGGGCGGCGAGGTCGTCGACGAGGCCACCGAGGCCCGCGGCTCGGACCTCGTCGAGGGTCGAGGTGACCTGCGGGAGGACGGCGATCCGGTCGGGGCGCGAGGCGAGGTCGGCGAGGCGGGCCTTGAGCTCGGCGAGCGGCAGGGTGGCGAGGTCGACGCCGTCGCTCGGCGGGCGAAGCCGCGAGGTGAGCCAGTCGAGGTCGGTGCCGAGGGTATCGAGCAGGGCCAGGCCCTCGTCGACGCGTGGGGAGATCTCGGGGCGACCGCCGCCGCCGACGAGGGTGTGCCAGTGGGCGCGCTGCTCGCTGGCCGTGACGAGCTCGTCGTGCAGGCGGGCCGGCGGGCGACCCGGGCGGAGCAGCTTCTTCGTCGCGCGGCGGGTGCGCCAGCGGGCGGCCATGCCGACGTGGATGTCGCGGTTGGCGCGCCAGTCGCGGGTCGCCGTCGCGGCGATGTGCTCGTCGAGGGGGGTGTCGAAGACCTCGGGGCGGAAGACCTCGAGGGTGCCGCGGACCTTGGCCATCGTGTCGAAGGCGGCGCGCCACTCGGCGAGCGTGTCGACCTCGGGGACGTGGGACTCGGCGAGGATCTCGTGAAGGGTGCGGGCGATGTCGTCGAGCCCGCCGGTGCTGTAGCGACGGGTGATGTCGAGGGCGCGCGACGCGTCGTCGCCGGTGAGGATCCGGGCGCCGAACCAGTCGTCGTCGCCGTCGGGCGTCCACGCGCCGAGGCCACAGGCGTCGCGGAGGCGGCGGCCGAGCTCGATGGCGCGGACCCGGGTCAGGGCGGTGATCGTCGCGCTGTCGAGCCGGACCCGTGACGCCGGCGCGGGCTTGCGGGTGGCGAGCTCGGCCATCGCGGTCTGGACCTCGTGGGCGGAGACGCCCCACGGGTCGCGGGTGCGGTGCATCGCCTCGACGTGGCGGACGAGGTGCTCCCGGCTCTCTCGTAGCACCGGCCCGGTGCGGTCGGGGCGCGGCACGACCTCCTCGGCGGCCGCGTCGAGGGCGGAGACGAACTGGCGGGCGATGGAGCGGCGGTTGGTCGTGCCGTCGTAGGCGTCGAGGACGAGCTCACCGAGGCCGCGCCGGTCGAGCCGGTCGAGCACGGCGTCGATGGCGGCGCGCTTCTCGGCGACGAAGAGGGTCGACTTGCCCTCTGCGGCGAGCGCCGCGATGAGGTTGGCGATCGTCTGGGACTTGCCGGTGCCGGGCGGACCCTTGATGACGAGGTGGGCCCCGGCGCGGACGGCGTCGATGGCCGCGTGCTGGGAGGAGTCGGCGTCGAGGACGAGGTGCTCGTGGTCGGGGTCGGGGTCCGCCTCGCCCTCGGGGACGCGGACACGGACCGCGGCGAGCGCCGACTCGTCGCCGGCGAGAGCCGCGACGACGTCGTGGTCGGCGAGGGTCGCGCCCTGCAGGCCGAGGTCGGCGACCATCGGCAGCTTCGCGTAGGAGAACGTGCCGAGGACGAGGCGCGGGGCCACCGAGAACTCGGGGACGCGGTCGCACGCACGGGTGAGAGCGGCATACGCCGGGTAGGGGTCGAAACCACTACCTGCGGTCGCGAGGTCGGCGAGCGCGTCGCCGTTGATCTCGATGCCCTGCTCGGAGCGGAGGTACTCGCGGAGCACGGGGTTGAACTCGACGTCGGGTCCGAGGTCGAGCTCGAAGTCCTCCTGGGCGGCGCCGGTCGGGCGCAGGACGCAGGAGCGGAGCAGCACGGGAGCGGCCGGCGGGCGGGCCGCGCGCGGCACCGACCACGTCGCCATCCCGATCGCGATGAACCCGGCTGCGATGCCGCGCTCCTCCCGCAGCTCGAGCGCCTTGGCGCGGATCGAGCGGGCCCGGCGGCGGGCCTCGTCGAGCGCGGCCGGCTCCCGGACGACGTCGGACAGGCGGGTCTTGCGTCCGGCGAGCAACATCGAGACGCCGCCGGGGTGGGCCGTCGTCAGGTCGAGGGTGCCGGAGGGGAGGTCGCGGTACCAGAGCAGCGAGTTGCGCCCGCCGAGGTCGACGAGGGTGCGCTGCCAGCTCTTGACCGCGGCGGCGACCCGGTCGGCGCGCGGGTCGCCCGAGCCCGAGGTGGTCCCGGATGCGGCAGCGGGACTCGGAGGACTCGTCATCCCTGCAGGCTAACGAATGTCCGTGGGTGCTCAGACCCGACAGACCGGCAGGGGCGCGGTGAGCTGGGTCGGGCCGCGGGTCCGAGGGTCGCATGCCGGGTGCTGGCGTCGAGTCGGTCGGGTCGGCCCTTGTGGTGGGCGGGGTGACGCCGTGTCGCAGGGCACTGGCCGCTCCTGACAGAATGGGCCGCGCTTGTCCCGCCCTCGTAGCTCAGGGGATAGAGCACCGCTCTCCTAAAGCGGGTGTCGCAGGTTCGAATCCTGCCGGGGGCACCAGCCAGCACCAGCCGCAACCAACCACCATCACCCGGTGACAGCGGTCAAGTCCGGATCGGTGGTGTACGACGGTGATCCGTCGGGGTCGTTCGGTCAAGCGTTGATGGCGCCGGCGATCAGGTCGGGGGTCACCTCCTGGGACTGGTCGTCGAGGGTGCGTTTCGTCAAGACGGCTCGGGCCTTGGCCAGGGCTTCGAGGCCGAGGTAGCGGCGTTGTTCTGCCCACTCGTCGTGCTGCTCAGCGAGGACTGCCCCGACCAAGCGGATGACGGCCTCGCGGTTCGGGAAGATCCCGACGACGTCGGTGCGGCGGCGGATCTCACGGTTGAGCCGCTCGTTCGGGTTGTTCGACCAGATCTGACGCCAGATCTCCTTCGGGAAGACGGTGAACGCGAGGATGTCCGCACGGGCCAGCTCGAGGTGCTCCGCGACGGCCGGGAGCTTCTCGTACAGGCCCTCGAGGACCCGGTCGAACTGCGCGTTCACGGACTCGGCGTCGGGCTGGTCATACACGGAGTGCAGCAGCGCTCTGACCCACCCTCATTGCGGCTTCGGCGTCACGGCCATGAGGTTGGCGGCGTAGTGGGTGCGGCACCGCTGCCAGGACGCCGCCGGCAGAATCGCGCCGATCGCGTCCACGAGTCCGGAGTGCGCCTCGGAGGTCACTAGCGCAACGTCCTTAAGTCCGCGGGCGGTCAGGTCCCGGTAATGTGTCGGTGCCGGTTCGGCGAACAGCCGGCAGCCCAGCTCGGATGGGGGAGGAGCTGTCGATGACAGCCGCCTCGCAGGCCAGCCCGACGCCCCCTGATGCAGAGCCCCACCACGTGGCCCCCGAGGCCGACGACTCTCAGACCGAGAGCGAGAAGTTCATCCTTGAGATGCTCCAGCGCCTGGACGCCGCCGACACCGAAGCCGGGAACCTACGCCAGGCCCTGGTCAACAGCCGCGACATCGGTGCGGCTGTGGGCATCCTCATGGTTCAACAC
>JBDSSS010000029.1:0-22117 GCA_039928615.1 Terracoccus sp.
CACGCCCTCGCCCTGCCCGACGTCGACTGGCCCGCCGTGTCGTGCGCGTTCGTCGAGAGCCTCGGCCTCACCTGGAACCCGCTCACGACGCAGATCGAGAGCCACGACTGGCAGGCCGAGCTCTATGCCGACGTGGCCCGCTTCAACCGCATCCTGCACAACCTCTGCACCGACCTGTGGACCTACATCTCCCTCGGCTACTTCGCCCAGGTGCGCGGGCAGGGCACGGTCGGCTCGAGCACGATGCCGCACAAGGTCAACCCGATCCGCTTCGAGAACGCCGAGGCCAACCTCGAGGTGAGCAACGCGCTGCTCGACGTGCTCGGCTCCACCCTCGTGCAGAGCCGGCTCCAGCGCGACCTCACCGACTCGAGCATGCAGCGCAACATCGGCTCCGCCTTCGGTCACTCGCTGCTCGCGCTCGACAACGCCTCGCGCGGGCTCGCCGGGCTCGACGCGGTTCCGGCCGCGATGGCCGCAGACCTCGAGGCGAACTGGGAGGTGCTCGGCGAGCCGATCCAGTCCGCGATGCGTGCGCTCGGCGCTCAGGGTGTTCCCGGGATGGAGGAGCCCTACGAGCGGCTCAAGGGACTGACCCGCGGTCGCCGGATCGACGGAGACGACCTGCGCGAGTTCGTCCGGGGCCTCGGCCTGCCTGCCGACGTCGAGCAGCGCTTCCTCGAGCTGACCCCGCAGACCTACACCGCGCTGGCGGGTCGGCTCGTCACCGACTACCTGCCCCGGGGCTGACGTCCTCCCTCGCGCCCCCGCCCTTGCGGGTGCGCAGCGCCTTGGCCTGCGCGCGGGAGCCGTGCTCGGCAGCCCGCTCCGCGCGGGCCGCCCGGGCTCGGGCGCGGGTCCCCTTGAGGTGCGGACCCGGCCAGCCACTCGCCGGTCCGACGAGGATGAGCAGGCTCGGCACGAGCAGGGAGCGAACGAGGAAAGCGTCGACGAGGATGCCGACCGTCATCGCGAAGGCCAGCTCTCGGAAGGGCGTGAGCGGGATGATGGCGAGCATCGCGAAGCTCACCGCGAGGGTGACCCCGGCCGATGTGATGGCCTTCGAGGACTCCGGGATCGCCTTGATGACCGCCTCGCGAAGCGGGAGGTCACGGGCGGCGTCCCAGACCCGTCCGACCCCGAAGATGTTGTAGTCCGAGCCGAGGGACACGAGCAGCACGGCGGCGGCGAAGGGCACGTAGAAGGTCAGTCCCTCGCCACCGAGCCGGTCCATGAAGAGCCAGACCGTCAGCCCGAGCGACGCCGTCAGGGCAAGGACGCTCGAGGCGAGCAGGAAGAGCGGGGCGACGAAGGCCCGGAGGAAGAGGACGAGCAGCAGCAGGTTGACCCCGATGCCGGCGAGAGCGATCCGGAAGAGGTCGGACTCCGTGGAGCTGACCAGTCCCTCGGCGAGGGCGGTGTCGCCACCGATGCTGATCGTGGCGTCGCCGAGCCCGCTCTGGGTCGCGATCGCGGGCATCCGGTCACGCAGCTGCCCGAGGTCGTCGATCGCCGTCGCGTCGAGCGGGTCGTTGTCGAGCACGACGAGCATCCGGGCGGTGTTGCCGCTCGCGGACAGCACGACGTTGTAGGACTCACCGGTGACGTTCTGGGCGGGTCCGATCACGCCGGCCACGCCCTGCTCGCCCTCGATCCGGTGCTGGAAGTCGGCGAGGGCGCCGAGGTCCTTGGTGACGCCCGTGCGCTCGATGAGGATGGTCGTCGGTGAGGTGATGCCCGGCGCGAAGGCGTCGGAGGCGGCCTGGGTCGCCCGGCTCACCTGGCTGTCGTCGGGCAACGAGCTGGTGAAGCCGACCCCGAGGTCGAGGTGGCGCACGGCGGACGAGGCGACGACCAACAGGCCGACACAGGCGAGCACGACGAGGGCCGCCACCTTGCGGGAGGCGAGCCGCTCGACGATGCGCAGGCGCCGCAGGGGGCTGACCCGGGCGGGACGCCCGTCGGCGCCCGCTCCCTTGCGGGGGCGGTGCGGGTCGCGCGGCCAGAAGACCTTGGGCCCGAGGATGGCGAGCGCGGCCGGGACGAGGGTGACGGAGACGCAGAGCCCGACGACGACGGCGAGCGCCATCGCCGGGCCGAACCCGCGGAAGAACTCGGAGTCGGCTGCGAGCAGCGCCGCCGTCCCGGCGGCGACGGTGATGCCGGCCGCGGACACGATCGGGGTGTCGGTGGCAATCGCCTCGCGGACGGCGTCACGCCAGTCCATCCGCGTGATCCGGCTCTGCAGCGCGGTGACGTAGAAGATCGTGTAGTCCGTGACGACCCCGAGCAGCAGGGCGACGAGGAGAGGTTCGAGCTCGGCCGGGGTCGCGAAGCCGGCGAGGCTGCCGAGCATCTCCGACAGGTGCAGCGTCACGTCGAAGGACACGGCCGAGGCCACGAGCGCGATGAGGGGCGCGACGATGCTGCGGAAGGTGAAGGCGACGAGCACGATGATGGCGAGCACGGTGAACAGCTCGAGGCGGGGCAGGTTCTCCGAGACGAGCGAGGCCTGCTCCGCGCGGGCCGGCACCGAGCCGGCGACGCCGACGACGTGGTCCTCCGGACGGTCGAGGTAGGTGTTGATGTAGCGCTGGGCCCCCTCCCGCTGGCTCGCGAAGCTGCTCGTGGGGTTCATGAACAGGTAGGTGAGCACGGAGGTGTTCGCCTCCGACTCCGGCCCCATCAGCCGCACCGAGTTGGTGACCGGGATGGCGCCGAGCAGGGGGTAGGGCAGCTCCTTGTCCTGGTTGACCGACAGCCCGTCGAGCACCGACTCGGCCTGCACGAAGACGTCGAGGCCCTTCGGGTCGCGCTGCACCACGGCCGTCCGGCTCGACAGGGGGAAGCCGAACTCCTCGATCGACCGCAGCTCGGATCGGATGGCGGGGCTGTCGAGCGGGATGATGCTGGCCAGCTCGCTGCCGCCGGAGCCGAGCGGCGGCACGAGGAAGAGCCCTCCGAGCACGACGAGCCATCCGGCGACGATCGCCCAGCGGCGCTTGAAGACCCAGGCCCCGTAGCTGTCGAAGACCTGGTCGAGTGAGGGTCGGCTGGGGCCCGAGGACGGGTCGCGGTGGCGTCCCCCAGCCTGGCCCTGCTGACCGTCGCGAGACCGCCGGGCCGGTCGGAGGTTCATCGCCGCACCCCGGGCGAACCGCTCGGCCCGGACGTCGCGGGGCCGGCTGCCGGCAGGCGCACCCCGAGCCGGCGCAGCTCGGCCCGCGCGAGCGGCTCGAAGTGGCCCTCCGCGAGGTCGGCCTCCGGGTCGGGAGTGATGGCGAGCAGGCGCTCCAGCGAGAGGGTGCCCGTCGCACGCAGCGCGAGCACGGCCATGGCTGCCGGGCGGCGCGCCGGGTCGGCGAGGGACCGGACCGCGGCCCGGGACTCGGCCCGCCAGGCCAGCCGCTGCGGCAGGTAGACGAAGAGGACCGGGCTCGTCGGCCCGAGACCGAGGGCGGCGCCGATGAGCACGCTGAGGGCGCGGATGCTGCCGTCGGCCTGGACCGCGCCGGCCTTGATGCTCGCCGCGGTGGTCGCCACCTGGTCGCCGAGCTCACCCGTGCGGTCGCCGATCACGGGCAGGCCCGACAGGTCCTTGAGCGCACGCCCGGCCGTGTCGAGTGCGCGGCCCGAGTCGGCCATGCCGGCGCTGAGGCCGGTGAGCTGCCAGATCGAGTAGCCGATCCACCCGCCGACGACGAGCCAGAAGACGACCCAGAAGAGCGCGAACCCGTCCCAGACCGACAGCTGGATCGCGTCGCGTGCCCCCATCCGTGTCCGCATGCCCCAGTGGTACCCCATCGCGCCGCCACCCGCACCCCGTGGGTGGGACCAGTGTGCCCGGTGAGACCGCTCCGGCCTCCCGGATCGACAGGAGAGTGGGTAAGCGGCACGGTAGAGGTACAGACGGTGAACGGCAGACTCGAACCCAGGAGCCCCGATGAGCGAACCGACCAACGACCCGACGAAGAACCCCACCCCCGAACCGAAGAAGCAGACGGACGAGCGCGAGTCGGGCCCCACGACGATGGGCCGCACGTGGTGGCTGCTGCCCGCCCTCACCTTCCTCGTCGGCCTCGTGCTCGGCGGGATCGTCATCGGCGCCGTCCGCTCGGGCAGCTCGAGCACGACGGCCACCCCCACCCCCTCGTCCAGCTCGAGCGCACCCGACACGGGCGCGAGCGCGACGAGCGCCCCGGCCGTGGCCACCGTCGTCGTGCCCGCCGAGTGCCTCCAGGTGGCCGACGACTCCCGTGGGCTCGTCGACCTCACCCAGCAGGCCGCCGCCGCGGTCCGTGACCTCGACGCTGCCAAGCTGAGCGACCTCGTGCGCCAGATCGACACGACCCAGACGACGCTGCGTCAGCACGCCGACGCCTGCCGTGCCGTGGAGGCCTCGATCGACGGCGGCGCGACGCCGTCGGAGACGACGATGACCTCCGGCGCCACGGGCTGAGCCGCGAGCCGGGCTCCTGCTGACAGGATGGACCCGTGACGACGGACGGTCCCCGGGTGATCGGGATGCTGGGCGGGATGAGCTGGCAGTCCAGCGCCGAGTACTACCGCCTGGCCAACGAGCTGGTGCGCGACCGGCTGGGCGGCCTGCACTCGGCGCGCGTGCTGCTCGCGTCGGTGGACTTCGCCGACATCGAGCAGCTCCAGGCCGACGGCCGGTGGGACGAGGCAGGCGAGCGTCTCGCCGTTGCGGCCCGCGGGCTGCAGGCCGGTGGCGCCGAGCTCGTCGTGATCTGCACGAACACGATGCACCGGGTGGCCGAGCAGGTCGAGGCGGCGGTCGACATCCCCCTGCTGCACCTCGCCGACGTCACCGCCGACGCGGTCGCCCGGGCTGGGTTGGGGACCGTCGGGCTGCTCGGAACCGCGTTCACGATGGAGCAGGACTTCTACCGCGGAAGGCTGGCCGGCCACGGGCTCACCGTGATCGTCCCGGGCGCCGACGACCGGGCCGAGGTGCACCGCGTCATCTACGACGAGCTGTGCCGGGGGGTGCTGCGGCCGGCGTCGCGGCGCTTCTACCGAGAGGTCATCTCGCGCCTCGTCGCTGACGGCGCCGAGGGTATCGTGCTGGGGTGCACCGAGATCGAGCTGCTCGTCGACGCGTCGGACAGCTCCGTGCCCCTCTTCCCGACGACGCGGCTCCACGTCGAGGCCGCCGTCGACGCCTCGCTCGCCGCTCGCGACCGGCTCTGAGCCGGCCTGTCGGTCCGTGACGGAATACCCCATAGGGGTATCGTGGTTGTCGACGGCGAGGAGGACACATGCCCGGATACACCGGCACCAAGGACGACTACCTCAAGCGGCTGCGTCGCATCGAGGGGCAGGCTCGCGGTGTGCAGAAGATGGTCGAGAGCGACACCTACTGCATCGACATCCTCACCCAGGTGAGTGCGATGACCAAGGCCCTGCAGGCCGTCAGCCTCGGGCTTCTCGAGGACCACGTCGCACACTGCGTCGTCGAGGCCGCGCGCGAGTCCGACGAGGCCGCTGCCGAGAAGGTCCGCGAGGCCGCTGAGGCCATCGCCCGCCTCGTCCGCAGCTGACCACCACCCACCCCCCACGTCACCACCCCCATCCGAGGAGATTCCGATGACCACCACCACCATCACCGTGTCGGGCATGACCTGCGGGCACTGCGTCGCCAGCGTCACCGAGGAGCTCACCGAGCTCGAGGGCGTCACCGACGTCGCGGTCGACCTGCACGCCGGCGCCGACTCGCCCGTGACCATCACCAGCAGCTCCGCGCTCGACCCGGCGGCCGTCGAGGCCGCCGTCGCCGAGGCGGGCTACACCCTCCGATGAGCACCCGAGAGGCGCCGACACACGTCGAGGACGAGGCCGTGGAGGTCCGGCTCGCAATCAGCGGCATGACGTGCGCCTCCTGCTCGGCCCGGATCGAGCGCAAGCTCGGCAAGGTCGAGGGGATCGGCTCCGCGACGGTCAACCTCGCGACGGAGAAGGCGCTCGTGTCCTTCTCTGCACCGGTGACCGTCGAGCAGATCGTCGCCGAGGTGAAGAAGACCGGCTACGGCGCCCAGGTGATCGGTGGCTCGGCCCCGACCCCGACCCCGACCCCGGAGCACGCTGCCGGTCCGACCTCGCAGACCCCGGGCGTGGCTGAGCGAGCCGGCGCGCTCGTCGCGCGGCTCGGTGACGCGGCCAGGCGCCTGCGGCCGACGACGGCCGGCGACGGTGACGGCGCTGACGGTGCTGACGGTGCTGACGGCGCTGACGGCGTGGCCCCGGCGACCCGGCCCACGCCCGCCCGCGACGTGCTGCGACCACGGCTCGTCGTCGCGGTCGCGCTCACCGTCCCGCTCTTCCTGCTCGCCATGGTGCTGCCGATGTTCGGCGCCAACCCGTGGCTCCAGCTCGTCCTCGCCACGCCCGTCGTCGCCTGGTGCGCGTTCCCCTTCCACCGCGCGGCCTACGTCAACGCCCGCCACCTCGCCTCGACGATGGACACCCTCGTCTCGATCGGGGTGCTCGCGGCATACCTCTACTCCGTCGTCGCCCTCCTCGCCGGACAGACCCACCTCTACTTCGAGGTGGCCGCCGTCGTCACGACGTTCCTGCTCACCGGGCGCTTCCTCGAGGCCCGCGCCAAGGACTCCGGCAAGGACGCCCTGACCTCGCTGCTCGACCTCGGCGCCAAGGACGTGGCCGTGCTGCGCATCGACCCACGCAGCCGGATCACGACCGAGACCCGGATCCCCGTCGAGCAGCTCGTCGTCGGTGACCACTTCATCGTCCGACCCGGCGAGAAGGTCGCGACCGACGGCACCGTGCTCGACGGGTCGAGCGCCGTCGATGCCAGCCTCGTCACCGGCGAGTCGACCCCCGTCGACGTCGTGGCCGGCTCCCCGGTGACGGGCGGCTCGATCAACACGACCGGACGCCTCGTCGTCGAGGCCCGCAAGGTCGGTGCCGACACGATGCTCGCCGGCATCCAGCGGCTCGTCGAGAGCGCCCAGACGGGCAAGGCCGACGTCCAGCGCCTCGCCGACCGCGTCTCCGCGATCTTCGTCCCCGTCGTGCTCGTCATCGCGCTCGTCACCTTCGTCGCCTGGCTCGCGACGGGCCACGACCTGTCGCGGGCGCTCGCGGTCGCCGTGACGGTGCTCATCATCGCCTGCCCGTGTGCGCTCGGCCTGGCCACCCCGACGGCGCTGCTCGTCGGCACCGGCCGCGGCGCCCAGCTCGGCACGCTCATCAAGGGCCCGCAGGTCCTCGAGAGCACCCGCCGGGTCGACACGGTCGTGCTCGACAAGACGGGCACCGTGACGACCGGCGACCTGCGCCTGCGGAGCATCGCGGTGCGCGGCTCCCTCTCGAAGAAGGCCGCGCTCACCGCGGCCGCCGCCGTCGAGCAGGGCAGCGAGCACCCGATCGCCCGGGCGATCGTCGCGGGCGCCGAGCTCGCCCAGATCACCCTCCCCCGCGTTCGCGACTTCTCGACCAACCCCGGCGAAGGCGCCTCGGGAAGGATCCGCGACACCGAGGTCACGGTCGGCAAGGCCGCCCTCTTCGAGCGGGTCGACGAGAGCCTTCGGGCCCACGCCGCGGCGCACGCGGGCACGACCGTCTTCGTCGGCTGGAACGGCCGGGCCGAGGCCGCGATCACCGTCGAGGACACCGTGCGCGACTCGTCCCGGGACGCGATCGCCCGCCTCGGCGCGCTCGGCCTGACGACCTACCTGCTCACCGGTGACGCGGAGATCAACGCACGCAGCGTCGCCGAGCAGGTCGGCATCGACGCCGACCGGGTGCGGGCCGACGTGATGCCGGCCGACAAGCACCGGGTCGTCTCCGAGCTGCAGGCGCAGGGCCGGGTCGTGGCCATGGTCGGCGACGGGGTCAACGACGCCGCCGCCCTCGCCCAGGCCGACCTCGGCCTCGCGATGGGATCGGGCACCGACGTCGCGATGGACTCGGCCGACATCGTGCTGATGCGCACCGACCTCGACGCGGTCGGTGACGCGATCGAGCTGTCCCGCGAGACGCTCAAGATCGTCAAGCAGAACCTCGCCTGGGCGTTCGGCTACAACACGGCGGCGATCCCGCTGGCGGCCTTCGGGCTGCTCAACCCGATGATCGCCGGAGCGACGATGGCGATGTCATCGGTGCTCGTGGTCGGCAACTCGCTGCGGCTCAAGCGCTTCGGCCGCAGAGCCTGACCCACTGACGCGCGGCCCCGCCCGTGCACGACGACGGCGGCCGCTCCCCATCCCGGGGAGCGGCCGCCGTCGCAGCGTTCGGGGTCAGGCCGTCAGATGACGACCTTGCCCTGCGCGGTGTCGAAGGTCACCGCGAGCAGACCCGGGGTGCCGCGCGGGGCGACGAAGGTGAAGTGGATCCCGGCCTTGTCGAAGGTGTCCTCCGGGCCGAGCCACTCGCGCACCCGGGCCGGGTCGCCCGCGATCTCGAGGTCGTCGATCATGACGCCACCCTCGGCGCCCACCGACGGGTGGACGGTCATGTCGTCCCACTCGATGAAGTAGGGGACCTGCGGGTCGGCGAGCAGACCGCGGATGCCGAGCTGGCGCCAACGCAGCTCCGTGCCGTCGGGTCGGTGCCGGTTGCCGACGACCGCCTCACGGCCGAGGCGCTGCTCGACCGGAGCGATGTCGTCGACCGCGACGACCCAGCCGAGCCAGCCACCGCCGACCTCGGAGCGGGCCCGGACGGCCTGTCCGAAGGGGGCCTTGTCGGATGCCGGGTGGTCGAGCACCTCGACGACCTCGAGGTAGTGGTCCTTGGCCAGCGGCAGGATCACGTTGCGCGTGCCGAAGCGTGGGTGGACACCCCCGTCGACGGGGGTGACGCCGATGAGACCTGACAGGCGTTCGGCGGTGGCCTTCAGCCCGTCCGGCTCTGCTGCATAGGAGACGTGGTCAACTCGCATGTCGTCCATCGTGACACACGGATCAGGGTGCTCTTGACCGGCCCTCCCCCAGTCCCGCACGCACGCCACACCCGTCACACGACTGTCACACGGCTGTGACCTGGACGTTCCAGAACGGCTCGCGCCGGGTGCCGGTTCGCGACGCCGCACGACGACCGTCCCTGCCTTCGTATGCCGCCCGGACCGGGCCCGGGGTCAGCGCGCGTCGCGCTGGCGCACCGCCTCGTAGAGGACGATGGCGGCCGAGGCGGCGACGTTGAGGCTGTTGGCCCGGCCGTGCATGGGGATCCGGACCCGGTGGGTGGCGGCCTCGAGGAGGGCGTCGTCGGCGCCGTGCTTCTCGCTCCCGACGGCGATCGCGACCCGGCCGGTGAGGTCGACGTCGGTGTGGAGCAGGTCGGTCTCCGGCGTCGTCACGACGAGGTCGATCCGGTGCTCCCGCACCCACGCGAGCACCTCCGCCGTCGTCGCGCTGGCGACCGGGACCGCGAAGAGCGTGCCCTTGCTCGCCCGGACGACGTTGGGGTTGCCCCAGTCGGTGACGGGGTCGGCCGCCACGACCGCGTCGACCCCGGCGGCGTCGGCGGTGCGGAGCATCGCACCGAGGTTGCCCGGCTTCTCGACGCCCTGGCTGAGCAGGGTCAGGTGGCGCGGCCCGGAGACGGGGAGCGAGCCCAGTGCCACCCCGACGCGGTCGACGACGGCGAGCAGGCCGTCGGGTCCCTCGCGGTAGGCGACCCTCTCGTAGGCCGCCCGGCTCAGGCGCACCACCTCGACGCGCTCGTCACGCAGCCGCGCGAGCAGGTCGGACTGCTCGCCGATGTCCTGCGACCCGGCGCGGCCCGCCGGGCTGAAGAGCTCCTCGCACACGTAGACCGACCGAGGCAGCACCCCCGCCGCGAGCGCGAGGTCGATCTCCTCATAGCCCTCGACGAGGGTCTGCCCGGACTCCTCCCGGGTGCGGCGTCGGCGCAGGCCGAGCAGCCCCTTGAGGCGGGGGTTGGACGCGGAGGTGATGACGAGGTCGGCCATGGCGGTCCCAGCATCCCATCCGCGGTTCGTCCTAGAGTGGCGCGCATGCTCGACCGCCTGGCCGACCTCCCCTTCTGGCAGGCGTTCGCGGCGCTCTGGGTCATCGTGATGGGCCGGTCGACCGCGACGTATGCCGTGGGGCGGGGAGCGATCACCGGCTGGAGCCGCCGCCGCGGAGAGGCCGCGACCCTCGCGCGGGCCCAGCGGTGGGTGGCGCGCCTCGGACCGGTCGCCGTCGCGCTGAGCTACCTCACCATCGGGATCCAGACGGCCGTGCACCTCAGCGCGGGCGTCGTGCGGATGCCGCTGCGGCTCTACCTGCCCGCGGCCGTCGTCGGCTCCCTCGCGTGGGCCGCTCTCTACGCGACGGCCGGCCTCGCGGTGCTCCAGGCGTGGCTCGCCGCGGAGACCGGGTCGTGGTGGGGCGTCGCCGCCCTCGTCGTGCTCGCTCTCGCCGGACTGGCCGCGTGGCTCGTCACCCGCCACCGCGGGGGTGGTGCGTAGGCACCGGGCGAGCTGGGCGGCATACCTCCGGCTTGGGACGACGCGACCGCTGCCGTAGACTGTGCCGCGAGGGGAGTACTTCCCAGCTCGTCCCGGTCAGTACGGCGGTCCCACGACCGCCTCGGTGCGAGGTCGGCGAGAGCCGGTGAAGGAGACCTCAGACCCTGCGCCCTGGCTAGGAGCCCGCATGATCTCTGCCCTCCCCTCCGCCCTCGAGACGACACCGAGCATCGGCACACCGACTTTGTGGGCCGTGACGGTCGCCGGCATCGTCGGCCTCTTCCTGCTCGACTTCCTCATCACCCGCAAGCCGCACGACCCGAGCATGCGCGAGGCGATCGGCTGGTCGGCGTTCTACATCGCCATCCCGGTCGCCTTCGGCGGCTGGCTCTGGGCGACCTACGGGTCGCAGCAGGGGCTCGAGTACTACACCGGCTACATCGTCGAGAAGTCGCTGTCCGTCGACAACCTCTTCGTCTTCATCATCCTGCTCGCGTCCTTCGCCGTGCCGCGGGAGCTGCGCCAGCGGGTGCTGCTCATCGGCGTCGCCGGGGCCCTCGTGCTGCGCGGCATCTTCATCGCGCTCGGGGCCCAGCTCATCTCGAACTTCACCTGGGCGTTCCTGCTCTTCGGCGCCATCCTCGTCGTCACCGCCGTCAAGGTCGGCCGCGACGCCCTGTCCGACGAGGACCACAGCATCGACATCGGGTCACTGCGCACCGTCAGGCTGCTCCGCCGCTTCTGGCCGGTCACCGACACCTACGAGGGCACCCGGATGTCGGTGGTGCGCAACGGTCGCCGCGCCCTGACCCCGCTCGCCGTCGTCACCGTCGCGATCCTCGGCACCGACATCGTCTTCGCGATCGACTCGGTGCCGGCCGTCTACGGGATCACCGGCGACCCCTACCTCGTCTTCGCGACGAACGCCTTCGCCCTGCTCGGCCTGCGCGCGCTCTACTTCGTCCTCGAGACGGCCCTCGCCTCGCTCGTGCACCTCGGCCACGGCCTGGCGATCATCCTCGGCTTCATCGGCGTGAAGCTCGTGCTGCACTGGGCCCACACGGTGTGGCCGGCGGTGCCGGAGATCCCGACGCTGCCCTCGCTCGCCGTCATCCTCGTCGTGCTCGCCGTCGTCACGGCGACGAGCATCGCCGCCAACCGCCGCACCCGGGACGCCGACGCCGCCGGCCCTCCTCCCCGTCAGCGCTGATGCTGGCGGCCCCGGCCTGACGGGGTCAGCTCGAGCCGGTCACGACGAGGCGCACGTGCGTGACGCCGGGCGCCTCGTGCGACTCGGCGACGGCGAAGCGGGCGATGGCCGGGTCGCCGGCGTCGAAGAAGGAGACGCCGGAGCCGAGCACGACGTGCACGGCCTGTAGCCGGATCTCGTCGGCGAGGCCGGCCACGAGGACGGCCCGGGCGGTGGTCGGTCCGCCGAGGACGACGACGTCGCGGTCCCCGGCGAGCTCGCGGGCCCGCGTCACGACCGCGTGGATCCCGCCGGAGTCGTCCCCCACCACCGTCCCGCCGACGAAGTCGAAGGTCGTCCGGTCGTCGAAGGGCAGGGGCGGCTGGGGACGATGGGTGGCCACGACGACGGGCAGGCCGGCGAAGGTCCCCGCCGGCCAGAGCGGCAGCCCGGCGTCAAACATCGTGCGGCCGACGACGACGGCCCCGGCAGCCTCGAAGGTGGCCTCACCGGCCCGGCGGTTGACGGGGTGGTCGTCGCCGAGCCACACGTGCAGGGCCTCGCCGCCGACGCCAAGCGGGTGCTCGACGCTCGTTCCGAGGCCGGCGCCGAAGCCGTCGAGACTCATCGAGAGCTGGATCCGCACGAGGCCGCGCGACGGCGAGGCTGCCTCGGAGGTCATCGCCGAAGGCTCTCACGGACGCGCACGGCGAGCATCCGGTGGAAGTCCCGGTTGTCGAGGTAGGCGTTGTGGTCGGTCGCGAGGGACCCGGCGACGAAGAAGGGAGAGTCGTCGACGCCCGCGAAGATCCCCTCAGCCCGGAAGCTGAGCATGTCGGCGTGGTCCCAGACGTTCCACCACCCGCCGAGCACCTCCGACGAGGGCTGCGGGGTGAGCACGCCGGTGGCCCGCGAGTGGCCCGGGTCGCTCTCGAGGAAGAGGCCGAGCTCCTCGAAGAAGCCGACCTGCGAGGCCGTCGCGCACCAGAAGTCGACCCGGATCTCGCCGTAGCGCGGCAGCCGCGGCAGGAAGTGGGTCAGCACGTCGTAGAGGATCTGACCGCCCATGCTGTGGGTGATGACGACGAGCGGCTCCTCGCGGGAGGCTGCGGCGAAGGCGGCCGTCTCGAGGCCGGCGAGCACCCGGAGCGGGATCGGGCCCGGCGCCTCGGCGGTCCCGCGCCGGGCGACGTAGGTCATCACGTCACCGATGAAGGTCGGCAGGAAGCCCTCGAGCGGACGGCGGAGCGCCGTCGCCGTCTCGCGCAGCCGTTCGATCCCCCGAACGCGCGCCTCCTCCAGCCGCCCCGCCGGAGAGGGCTGCTCGCTTGTGGCGCCCATCTCGCCGCGCGCGGCGACGAGCTCCTCGGCGGTGTCGGCGACCTCCTCGTCGTCGTCGGGGTCCTGCGGACCACGGGGCCGGGAGATGAGCGACCTGCCGCCCCAGGCGAAGTGGGCTCCGAGGTCGCCCCAGTAGATCCGCATGATCGGCACCCCGTCGGGGTCGTCGGAGACGACCGGCGCGAGGTGCTCGCGGAGGTTGGCCTGGATCCGCGGCCACGGCACCTCCCGGAAGCGCTTCGTCGCGTCGGCGAGCGCCGGGTCCTCGTCGCGCACGGCAACCCCGTGGATGTAGACGATCGGCACGGTGGCCTCCCTTCCCCGACTGGCGTATGCCGCTGGGCCGGCTAGAGCGAGAGCCGCGCGGTCGCCTGCGAGGCCACCCCGTCGCGGAAGGTGACGCCCGACCGGGCCGCCTCGGCCACGTCCTCGAGCACCGGCACGAGCCCGTCGTCGTCGACGTCGCCGGTGACCTCGTCGGCGATCGCCTTCACCTCGTCGGGAGCGTTGCCCATCGCGACGCCCCAGGCCGCCCAGTGGAGCATCTCGAGGTCGTTGCGCTGGTCGCCGCAGGCGACGGTGTGGATCGGCTCGACCGCCAGGTGGCGCCGCACGAGCTCGAGGGCCGAGGCCTTCGAGACGCCCTCGGGATTGATGTCGAGCCAGGCCGACCAGCCCACGGCATACGAGACGCCGTGCAGGCCGGCGCGCTCGACCATCTCCATGAACTCCTCGGCGCTCGCCTCCGGCTGGCGCAGCGTGACGCGGGTGACGGGGTGCTCGACGAGCTCCTCCCAGCTCACCTCGCGGGAGGCGCCCATCAGCTCGCCGTCGGGGAAGTGCCGCGAGACCTTGAAGCCGACGCCGAGCTCCTCGACGGCGATGAGGGCATCGGGCAGGGCGACCCGCATCTTCTCGAGGACGGCGCGCGGGTCGAAGGTGACCTTGTCGATGATCGCGTAGCCGTCCGGCTCGGCCGGGTCGAGGCGCAGGGTGACGGCGCCGTTGGCGCACACGGCATACCCCGTGGTCAGGGCGAGCGCGTCGAGGATCGGGGTCGTGGCGATGATCGAGCGACCGGTCGCGATGACGACCTCGACGTCGTCCGGCAGCGACCGGATCGTCTCGCCGACGCGGTCGGAGAGCTCGCCCATGTGGTTGAGGGTCGTGCCGTCGAGGTCGAGGGCCAGCAGTCGTGAAGCCATGGTGCACACGCTATCCGGCTGCCCACCGCCCCGGCGCCGCCCGGCGCGGGCGACGCCGTCCCTTCACCTGGGCGTCGCCGCGCGTTTCCGGCGCGCCGACCGGTCAGGCGAGGTTGCCGATCGCCGTCTCGATGCCGCGGTGGAAGGTGGGGTAGGCGTAGATCATCGACGTCAGGGTGGCGACGGGGACCTCGGCGTGGATGGCGACGGCGAGCGCGCCCATCACCTCTCCCCCGGCCGGGCCCATCGTCGTCGCCCCGACGAGCACGCCGCGGTCGGCGTCGGCGACGACCTTGATGAAGCCCTCGTTGCCGACCTTGTGGATCCAGCCGCGCGTCGTCTCCGAGAGCGGGGCGAGCCCGACCTCGACGTTGGCGTAGCGCTCGCGGGCCTGCTTCTCGGTGAGCCCGACGGCGCCGACCTCCGGGTCGGTGAAGGTGACCCGGGGCAGGGCGTCGTAGTCGGCGGGCGGGCCGTCCTGGCCGAGGATGTCGCGGATGACGATGGCGGCCTGGTACATCGAGACGTGGGTGAAGGCGCCCTTGCCCGTGATGTCGCCGACGGCCCAGACGCCCTCGGCGACCCGGCACCGGTCGTCGACCGGCGCGGTCTTCGCGTCCTTCGGGACGCCGACGGTGTCGAGACCCGCAGCGGCGGGGTCGGCCCTGCGGCCGGTGGCGACGAGCAGCCGGTCGGCCCGGACCGTCTCGCCGCCCTCGAGGGTGACGACGACGCCGTCACCGTCCTGCGCGACCTTCTCGGCGTGCACGCCGACGTGGACGGTGATGCCCTCGGCCTCGAAGACCCCCTTGAGGGTCGCCCCCGACTCGGGCTCCTCCGCGGCCACGAGGCTCGGAGCGCCCTCGACGATGGTCACCGTGGTGCCGAAGCGCGCCATCACCTGGCTCAGCTCGCAGCCGATCGCGCCGCCACCGAGGACGATGACGGAGTCGGGCAACGTCTCGGCCTCGACGATCCCGTGGTTGGTCCAGTGGGGCGTGTCCGACAGGCCCGGCACCGGTGGGATGGCGGGCACGGTCCCGGTGCCGACGACGATCCCGCGGCGCGCGGCATACGTCTCGCCGTCGACCGCGACGGTCCCGGGCCCGGTGATCCTCCCCGTGCCGCGGACGAAGGTGCCGCCCTGGCCGGTGAAGCGCTCGACGGCGGCCTCGTCGTCCCAGTCGTCGGTGGCCTCGTCGCGGATCCGCTTCGCGACGAGCGACCAGTCGGGCACGACGTCCCCGACCGTGCCGGCGAGCTCGGGGACCCGGCGGGCCTCGGCGAGCGCGTCGGCGGCGCGGATCATCATCTTGGAGGGGATGCAGCCCCAGTAGGGACACTCACCCCCGACGAGACCGTGGTCGACGCCGAGGACGCTGAGGCCCTCCTCGGCGAGGGTGCCGGCGACCGACTCCGAGCCGGGGCCCATGCCGATCACGATGATGTCGAAGGTGTGCGCGTCGTCTGCCATGCCCCCACCCTTACCCGTCGACCCCCGCCCCGTCGAGCCGTTCGATGTATCTGCGGACCCCTGGGGGCGCGCCGATACATCGAAACGGGAGGGGTCGGGCGGGATCGGGTCAGGCGATCGGCGTGAGGACGTCGAGGCCGAGGAAGGGTCGCAGCGCCGCAGGCACGATGACCGAGCCGTCGGGCTGCTGGTGGTTCTCGAGGATCGCGACGAGCCAGCGCGTCGTGCCGAGCGTGCCGTTGAGCGTGGCCACGGTGCGGGTGCCCGACCCGTTCGGGTCGCGCTCGCGGGTGTTCAGCCGGCGCGCCTGGTAGGTCGTGCAGTTCGACGTCGACGTCAGCTCGCGGAAACGGCCCTGCGTCGGCACCCATGCCTCGCAGTCGAACTTGCGCGCTGCGGGTCCGCCGAGGTCACCGGCCGCCGTGTCGATGACCCGGTAGGGCACCTCGATCTTGGCGAGCATCTCGCGCTCCCACTCGAGCAGCCGCTGGTGCTCGGCCTCGGCGTCCTCGGGCCGGCAGTAGCTGAACATCTCGACCTTGTGGAACTGGTGGACCCGGATGATGCCGCGGGTGTCCTTGCCGTGCGACCCGGCCTCGCGGCGGTAGCAGGCCGACCACGCGGCATACCGCTTCGGGCCGGCGGTGAGGTCGATGATCTCGTCGGCGTGGTAGCCGGCGAGCGCCACCTCGGAGGTGCCGGTGAGGTAGAGGTCGTCGGCCTCGAGGCGGTAGACCTCGTCGGCGTGCGCGTCCATGAACCCGGCGCCGACCATCATCTCGGCGCGGGCCAGGGTCGGGGTGATCATCGGCGTGAAGCCGGCCGCGTTCGCCTGGGCCATGGCCATGTTGAGCAGCGCCAGCTCGAGCAGGGCCCCGACGCCGGTGAGGTAGTAGAAGCGCGCGCCGCCGACCTTGGCGCCGCGCTCCATGTCGATCGCGCCGAGGCGCTCGCCGAGCGCGAGGTGGTCGAGCGGCTCGAAGCCCTCGGCAGCGAAGTCCCTCGGCGTGCCGATGGTCTCGAGGACGGTGTAGTCGTCCTCGCCGCCGACGGGGACGCCGTCGATGATGACGTTGCCGACCCGGCGCAGCAGGGTGCCGAGCTCGGCGCCCGCCTCGTCGGCCATCGCCTCGAGGCCCTTGACCTGCTCGCTGAGGGTCGCGGCCGTCGTTCGGGCGGCGTGCGCCTCGGCCTCGAGGGCCGCGGCGTCGTCGGCCCCGGCCTTCTTCGCCTTCTGGAAGCGGCCCATCAGGGCGCCGACGTCCTTGCTCACCGTCTTCTGCTCGGCACGCAGCGCCTCGAACTCCCCGAGCGAGGACCGCCGCCGCTCGTCGGCGGCGAGGATCGCGTCGACGAGCCCCGGGTCCTCTCCACGGGCCTGTTGCGAGGCGCGGACCCGGTCGGGTTCGTCGCGCACGAGCTTGATGTCGATCACCCCGCCAGCCTATCGGCGACGGTATGCCGCTCACGACCGAGATCTCGCCCGCGCCGTCCCGTGCAGGTGGCCGCTCAGGAGCCGGGCCCGGAGGGGCGGAGCGCGGCGTAGGCGCCGAGGGTGTCGGCGGGCAGGTCGCTCAGCGCGACGTGCATCCGTCCGGCCGGGAGGGTCGTGACCTCGACGGTGGTGACGGAGCCGTCGCAGGGGAAGGGGTGCGTCAGCAGGGCCGTCCCCCGGCCCCACGCCCCGGGTCGCGCGTCGTAGACGACCCATCTCGTGACGCGGCCGACGGTGCGGGCCGAGCAGGACGCCTCGATGACGGTCGGCTCACCGGACCGGACGTCCGCTCCGTCGCTGTCCCGGAAGTCCAGCCCGGCCGGTCCGGTGGAGACGACCGTGCGGGAGTGCTCCCCGGGCGCCCGGGCCGGCGCCCGAAGCGGCGGGGTGACCGGGCCAGGCGGCGCGTCGATGACGGTCTCGAACGGCGCGGTCGGCGCCGCCACCGTCGGACCTGTGCTCGGGCCCGTCCGGTCGCCACGCGTCGGCCCGTCGGTGCACCCCAGGAGCAGCAGGCACGCGAGGACGCCGACTGCTGCGCCGGCCACCCTCGCGCCCGACCCGACACCCATGCCGCCGACTGTAGGACGCTCCGCCCGTGACGGGGAGCCCTACTCGGCGCAGCCTGTGACGACCCTGCCACTTCGCTGAGTTTTCTTGACTCGTTCCAGATTGCGTGGTTGATTGGAGGAGATGCCGATGACTCCCACGCCCCCCGCCTTCGAGGACCAGCTCCGTGCCGCCTCGCTGCGCGTCACCGCACCGCGGGCCGCCGTGCTCGCCGAGGTCCACGACCGGCCGCACGTCGACGTGGACACCCTCACGGTGGCTGTGCGGGCACGCCTCGGGAAGGTCTCGACCCAGGCCGTCTACGACGTGCTCCGAGCCCTCACCGCCGCTGGCCTCGTCCGCCGCATCGAGCCGGCCGGCTCGCCCGCCCGCTACGAGGCGCGGGTCGGCGACAACCACCACCACGTCGTCTGCCGGACGTGCGGCGCCGTCTCCGACGTCGACTGCGTCGTCGGCGAGGCCCCCTGTCTCGACGCCCCGAGCACGCACGGCTTCACCATCGACGAGGCCGAGGTGACCTACTGGGGTACGTGTCCCGTGTGTCAGCAGGCGGGCACCGACCCGTCGGCCCGCGCGCCCACCGCACCGCTCACCACCGCGCTGGTCGCCCAGCGGACCACGACTCCTGCCGGCTCGTCCGGCAGCCGCAGCAACCCGTCGACCAGCAGTTCGACCCGTCCCATGAAGGAGCAGCAATGACGGACACCACCACGTCCCGCGAGTCCATCGAGACCGCACCCAGCAAGGAGGCCCAGCTCGGTTCGCACACCGACAGCGGCTCTCCCGCTCCGAGCGACCGCAACTCGCTCACCCTCGGCGCCGACGGCCCGATCCTGCTGCACGACGTGCACTTCCTCAACCAGATGGCGCACTTCAACCGTGAGCGCATCCCAGAGCGGAACGTGCACGCCAAGGGTTCCGGCGCGTTCGGGGTGTTCGAGACGACCGAGGACGTCAGCCGCTACACGAAGGCCGCGCTCTTCCAGAAGGGTGTCAAGACCGAGATGCTCGCGCGCTTCTCGACCGTGGCCGGCGAGCAGGGCAGCCCCGACACGTGGCGCGACCCCCGCGGCTTCTCGCTGAAGTTCTACACGACCGAGGGCAACTACGACCTCGTCGGCAACAACACCCCGGTGTTCTTCGTCCGCGACACGATGAAGTTCCCGCACTTCATCCGCAGCCAGAAGCGGATGGGCGGCTCGGGCCTGCGCGACAACAACATGCAGTGGGACTTCTGGAGCCTCAACCCGGAGTCGGCCCACCAGGTCACCTACCTGATGGGTGACCGCGGCATCCCGAAGACGTTCCGCCACATGAACGGCTACGGCAGCCACACCTTCCTCTGGATCAACGAGGCCGGCGAGAAGAGCTGGATCAAGTACCACTTCCTGTCCGACCAGGGCGTCGAGGGACTCACCGGCGCCGAGGCCGAGCGGATCGCCGGCCAGGACGCCGACCACCACCGCCGCGACCTGCACACCGCGATCGACGAGGGTGACTTCCCGAGCTGGACCCTGCACATCCAGGTGATGCCCTACGAGGACGCCCGGGACTACCACCTCAACCCGTTCGACCTGACAAAGGTGTGGCCGCACAGCGACTACCCGCTCATCAAGGTCGGCACGATGACGCTCAACCGCAACCCGGACAACTTCTTCGCCCAGATCGAGCAGTCCGCGTTCGAGCCCTCCTCCGTCGTGCCCGGCATCGGCTTCAGCCCGGACAAGATGCTCCTCGGCCGCGCGTTCGCCTACAGCGACACTCACCGCTACCGCATCGGCCCGAACTACCTGCAGCTGCCGGTCAACCGTCCCCGCGTCGAGAACCTCAACACCTACACGCAGGACGGCCCGATGGCCTTCGACCACAACGGTGACGCACCGGTCTACGCCCCCAACAGCATGGTCCGCGGCTACGCCGACAACGTCGGCGAGGTCGAGGACGGCTGGGAGGCCGACGGAGCCATGGTCCGGCAGGCCTACACCCTGCGCAAGGACGACGACGACTTCAGCCAGGCCGGCGCCCTCGTGCGCGACGTCTGGGACGACAAGCAGCGTGAGATGTTCGTCGAGACCGTCGCCGGCCACCTCCTCGGCGGCGTGAAGTCCCCGGTGCTCGAGCGGGCCTTCGACTACTGGAAGAGCGTCGACGCCGAGACCGGCGCCAAGATCGAGCAGGCCGTCAAGGCCGGCAACGGCGCCCCGAACCCCGGTGGCGACGCGGACGACGCGAAGGTCGTCCACGACCCGATCGTCGAGAAGGAGACGCAGGCCGCACGCTGACCCTGCACTCCGCAGTCTGACTGCGCCACGCACGACGGTATGCCGCTCACCCCGCTGGGGTGGGCGGCATACCGCTCCCGGGGGTGCGCAGACCTGCGACCTCGGCGTCGGGAACTGGGCACTCGACGGGGTTACCGCGTCGAGTGCCCAGAATCCGACGGTCTCCTGCTTCCGGGACGGGCTACTTCACCTCGGACCGCGAGAGCGTCCACAGCCCGACCACGAGCGGCGCGATGACGAAGACCCCGACGGACGTGCCGAGCTGGGCCCACTGCTCACCGGTCAACGAGCCGGAGAAGAGTGGCTGCATCGTCACGTTGAGGTCGAGCCACCGGGCCGCGGTGGCGACCCAGTCGACGAGGCCACCGAGGATGCCCCAGGCCGTCGGCAGGACGAAGAGCAGCACGATCGCGGCCGGGGTGTTGCGCAGCAGCATCCCGAAGGCGACGCCCTGGGCGACCCCGAGCAGCACGAACAGGCCAGCGCCGAGGATGGCGAGCCCCTTCATCTCCCAGTCGCCCTCGATGCCGCGGAAGGTGATCGCGCCCTGGTGGGCGACGACCGCGAGGACGAACGCGAGGGCGAAGGCCGCGACCCCGACCAGCAGGGCCGAGACGAGCTTGGCCCAGCCGACCCGGATCCGTCGCGGCTCGAGGGCGAAGGTCACCAGGCCGGTGCGCTGCGACCACTCGGACGTCACGGCGAGGACCCCGACGACCGGCAGCAGCAGGGCCATCGGCACCGTCGTGGCCTGGAGGTAGTCGCCGAAGGGGTGCTCGCCCCCGTTGTTGAAGAACATGATCGTCAGCGCGGTCGCGATGATCGCAGCGATCGAGACGAGCAGCCAGCGGCCCGCTCGGGTGTCGAGCTGCTTGCGCGTCTCGACGCGGATGAGGCGGGTGAACGGCACTGCGGCCGTGGGGCGTTCACCGGGGATGCGGCGGAGGGCGGCGATGGTGGTCGGCAGGGCCGACTCGGCGTGCTTCGACGTCGGCGCTGCGCCCCGGCTCGGCTGGGCGGCCGTGCTGGTCGAGGTGCTCATGCCGCCACCTCCTCGCGGGCCGTGTCGGACGTCAGCTCGAGGAACATCTCCTCGAGGCCCCGGCTGTCACCGCCACGCAGCTCCGTCAGCACGATGCCCTCGGCCGCGGCGACCCGCCCGACGGCGAGCGGCTCCGCATCGACCTGCAGGCCCCCGGAGGACACCGGGGTGACACCGATCGAGGCTGCGGTCAGCGCGGCTGCCAAGCGGTCGTCGTCCGTCGAGCGGGCGACCGTGCCGGCGCCGGAGAGCAGCTCCTCCTGCGTCCCCTGGGCGACGATGTGGCCGTGCCCGATGACGATGATCTCGTCGGCGACGCGCTCGATCTCATTGAGCAGGTGGGAGCTGAGCAGGACGGTCCCGCCCCGCTGCGCGTAGCCCCGGAGCAGGTCGCGCATCCACCGGATGCCGGCGGGGTCGAGGCCGTTGGCCGGCTCGTCGAGGATGAGCACCTGCGGGTCTCCAAGCAGGGCGTGGGCGATGCCCAGGCGCTGGCGCATGCCGAGGGAGTAGTTGCGCACGGTTCGGCCCGACTCCTTGTCGGTGAGGCCGACGACGTCGAGCATCTCCTCGACGCGGCTCTTGGGGATGCCCATGAGGGCGGCGCCGAGCGCGAGCACCTCGCGGCCGGTGCGGCCGGCGTGCTGGGCGGAGGCGTCGAGCAGGACGCCGACGTGGCGGCCGGGGTCGGGCAGGTCGACGTAGCGACGGCCGAGCACCGTGGCGCTGCCGGAGGTGGCGGGGGTGAGGCCGACCATGATGCGCATGGCCGTCGTCTTGCCGGCCCCGTTGGGCCCGAGGAAGCCGGTGACGAGTCCCGGCTTCACCTCGAACGAGATGTCGTCGACGGCCGTGAAGGGGCCGTACGTCTTGGTGAGGCGTTCCACTGTGATCATGGGTCGAGCCTGCCCGGTGCAGGGGTGCCTGCACATCCGTCGGAAGCCTGATCTGCACCCCTACCAAGGTCGCGTCCGACCCTGACGCCGGTCAGGGTCGGCGCTCAGGGTCCGACCCCCGCGGACGCCGGGACGAGACCTTCGTCGGGTGCCGCCGTCGC